>JACPGM010000070.1 GCA_016188985.1 Lentisphaerota bacterium
ATCAGTGCATTGAGTTTGGCGGCGCTTAAACCGCGCGAAATCTCCAGGAGCCGCTGAAAAATGGCGCGGCTGTTGCTCAAGTGGCGGGTGGCCACCTCATCCTTCTGCGTGCGCATGGCCTTGACATCTAAGCCGACAAACTCGCCCCTCCGGCCATAATCGTGGAGGTCCAGGATGCGCACCTGGTTGAAGGCCCGGCGCAGGTCCACTGCGCCGAAGGTCTTGTCCTGGTCAAACTTGAGTCCGTTCTGGTCGTTCAAGTGGACGGTCCAAAGTTTGTCGAAGGCGAGCGCGAAGCCCATTTCATCGGAGGGGTCGAGCCCGGCCAGGATGGCATGGGCGCTTTCGATGTTGACCCCCACCCGATTCGGGTCATGACTGCGAAACGCCAGGGCAACGGCATGGCCGGCGGTACGCCAGGGCAACGGCATGGCCGGCGGTAGGCAGGTAAGCATGGTCCATAGGCTCATTCGGTTTAGGCTCAATGGCAATGCGAATACGCGCGTCATAATCGAGGATAACGTCTATGGCTTCCAGGAGGCGCTCCACGGCCACTTTGCTGTCCTTGGCTTCGCGCACGTAGGTGCCTTCGCGCGCCAGCCAGAGCACGATCAGGTCCGTGTCCAGCGCGTTGGCGATATCCACGCAGCGCTTGCTGCGCTCCAGGGCATAGGCCCGGCACTTGGAATCGTTGGCCGTATAAGCGCCGTCTATGGTGCGCTTGTCTTCCCAGAGGCGCGGCGCCACGAATTCAGCATGAAGCCCATGAGCATCAAGCTGGCGTTTAACCGCCGCGGCTTTCCGGACAATCTGTTGCGGACTGAGGGAGTTCATGTCCGGCACGGCGTCGTCGTCATGGAATTGCACGCCGGTGAAGCCCAGCTTGCCGTAGCACTCCAGCTTGCGGTTGAAGGGAATGCTCCGGCGGACGGATGGTCCAAACGGGTCAGCGCCGGAATGAATGTTCCAAGGGCCAAATGAAAAACGAAAGATGCCGGCCATGATTTGTTTCCTCCTGAGGGAATTCAAAATTCTAAAAAATCGACTCGGCGGGGCGAGTCTCCTACAGTTGTAGGAGCGCTACCCCGTTAGCGCGATGATTTTTGAAATTGGCCCTCATTATTTTGTTAAGATCAGGACGCGCACGTCCAAGCTGTTGACAGTCAGATTAATACAATCGCCGTTACGCGGCAACTGTTCGCCCAGCAGGTCTTCAACCCGCTTCCAGCCGGAAACGGAAATGGTCTCGGTTATTGGTCGTTCCGTGGGGTTGGTAAACAACCAGGCATCCTTGCTTGGTCCAGTCCGCTTGCGCACTAACAGTCGGCCAACATTATTGCCGGCAACATCGGCCGAGCGCAACAAAGCCGCCACCGCGGAGCGCGTGGCCTGATCCGGATAGGCCGTGCCGTTATGGCCAACATAAGTTCCCAACAAGATGGCGGTTCCTTTGCCGACCGCGCGCCGCACGCCGGCCACCTGTGCGCCGAACATCAGGCATGGCTCGCTGCCTTGGACCGTGAAGGTTTCGATATAGATATTGGCCCGCAGCCGATGCCCGGCCAGCACACCAATGCCTTCCAGCATTGTGGCCGGCAGATACTCGCCCCAGGTCCGCGGCGGCGGCGACCAGATGGCGCCGTCAGCCGGTTCGCGCACCATTGCGAAACTTTCCTGGCGGACGCCGAACAACTGAGCAAAAGCCCCCGAGATCTCGCCGCGGTTGCCGAAGGCCCATTCGTTGACCCGGCCGGGCGCCGCCTCGCTGATTAGCGTGCCGCCCCGCTTGACATATAGGATCAACTTCTGCGCCACGTCCTCTGAAATGGACAGCGGAAACGGCAGGATCAGAACTTTCTTCTCCGTAAGGTAAGTTTCGTCCAGTTCGGAAACTTCCACGAAATCAAGGGGAATCCCGGCCTCCCACAACATACGATGCCAGCCGCTCACACTGCGCGCCAGGTTCTCCCCGCCCTGGGCCATGCTCTGGCAGAACTGGTAATTCCATTCGTTAATCAGCAGCCCAACTTGTGCGCCCGGCCAGGATGGCCGACCGAACAGCTCGGCGTGGCGGTTGAGCGCTTGACCAACCCGCGCGGCTTCCTCGAACCGCGGCGTGGTATCGCCCTCGCTATCCAGCAGGCTGAAGCCGTTGGTTTCCGCCGCCATGATTTCTGCGCGGGTTACCCAGAACGAAATGGCGGATACCCCGGAACCAACGGCCGTCAGCATCCAGCGGCGGATATCTTCCGCAAAAGGCACGCGGCCCTTGTGGAAGCCGGTGCTGACGGGCCCGCCCTGAAACTCGGCGGCCCAGACTCTCGCGCCGCGCCGGTTGCAGGAACGAATATAATCGTAATGGCGGGCAACCGAATACATCTCGCCCAGCAGCGCCTCGTGCGGAGCATCAGCGTACGTCCAATCCTGGCCGGAGCCAATAATGGGGCCGCCCTTGTGGGCAAAAACCGGGCGTCTCAAAGAGTCGGCCGCGCGAATGGCCTCAAAGCGGGCTTTGAGCACCTTGGCAATTTGGACATTGTCCATGAAATATTGCCAGGCCACATTCTGGGCGAGCGGATATTTTCCGATGATGCGGTCGGGAGCCACATCCACCCAATCGCCGTAGCGTGTGTTCCAAGCGCGGTTCAAGGCATCCAGGTCGCTGAAAAGCTCCTTAAGCCACGCCCGGAAAGCCGCCAGGGTATTAGGACAGTAACAGATCTCTTGGCCGCAGAAGTGAACCGACCAATAGCCGATCTCCTGCCAGGTATTCCAGACGACTATATTTTCATAACGGCCGAGCGTTTTTACCAGACGGGTTATGAACCGAACCATATCGGCCCGTGCGCCGGCATGGTCGTAACATGGACCGGGTTTGCCGTCACCCGGCAGGGTTGTCTGAGCCTCATAAGCAATCCCAAAGCCGTTGCGTCCGACCATCCGGCATTCCGGATGTTTACGCCACAGCCAGGCGGGCGCCTGCTCGCAGGTCAGGCCCAGGTAGACGCCCAAGTCGAGCCGCGCGGCCTGGGCAATCAATTCCTCGTAGCGCGAGAAGTCGTAGCGCCCTTCGGCGGGCTCATCAATCATCCAGTGCTCCTGGAGCTTGATCAGATTGAAACCGTGCTTTTTGAGATTTTCCATGTCGCGTCTGAGCTCGCCCATGCTCGGCATGGGCTCGCGGCAAAGATGAGACCCCAACGGAAACACGTTATTGAACTGGCTGGCATTCATGGATTGGTTTCTCAGGTGCGGCAGGCGGGATGAAGAAACATAGGGTATTTGGCCCGCAGCCATTCCCGCACGGCCATGACGGTCGCATCGCTCCAGCCGATATACGGCGCGCGGGTGCGTTGCGAGCCGGCCAGAAAGCCCGCGGCCTTGGCCAAGCCCTTGTCGAACACAGGATCAATCATTCCCTCACCGCGCGCAGCCACAAACGGCATGATTTCCGTGAAAAAACGCTGGATCGTCTGTTGCATGGCGCTGGCCTTTTCCCAGCGAGCGTTCACGGCGTGATCGTAGAAGGTCAGCATATAGGCCGGATCCGTACACACCAGCGAACTGCAAGAGCCGCGCGCGCCCAGCAGCATGGCGGAGGCCAGCAGGTTCTCGGCTACAAAGTAGGCAAGGCGCGGCGTCAACAGGAGGGACTCCTGCAACTCGGCGAAATGTGATCCGGCAAAGGTGTATTTGACGCCGATCAGGGAAGGCGCCACCTCGAGAATGCGCAGATAATCGCTTCCGTGCAAAAAACGCTTGGCCCGCGGAATGTTGTAATGGACCAGCGGCAGTGCGGGACAGGCGGAGTGGAGATCCTTGAAAAATTGCAATAGTTCCCGGTCGGTCAATTCCATCCAATAGGGCAAGGCGACCTGGGCCGCGCCAACCGCGGGCTTGCCGGCGGCGTATTCCAGTAAACGCAATGTGGCGCTGGTATTATCGGAACAGCAACCGATCTGCAGCGGCATGCCCTGCGCGCCACAGAGGTCGCACTGGATATCCACCATGCGCTTGAACTCCTCAAAGGATAGCGCATAAAATTCCCCGGTGCTGCCGGTTGTGTAAATGCCATGTACCCCGGCGTCGCAGAGCGCTCGGGTATTCTCGCTATAGGCGGCTTCATCGAAAGCTCCGGCGTCATCCCAAGCCAGCGTAACTCCGGCCCAAATGCCGTGGAGCGTATCAGCGGTCAATCGGTTCATCGTTTATCTTCTCCGATGGCGGACTCCAAGTGAAAGAGTCTAATGGCATTATCCCGCAAAATCAACCGCTTAGCCTCCGCACTGATCGCGGCGTGATCAATCCGGGCGCGCTGCATAGGCGCAAAATAGAGCGGCGAGTCGGTGCCGTAGAGCACGCGCTCGGCGCCGAGCGCGGCCACGGCCCATTCGATTAATCCGGGTGTCAGCGATTTGGCGCTGGAGGTATCCGTATAAATGTTGCCGTGCCGACATTGGCGGATCGCGCGCACCTGATGGGTCAGATCGCCATCCCAGCCGTGGCCGAGGTGCGCCAGAATCAAGGTCACTTGCCCGAACTCATCGGCGAAAGGCACAAAATCCTCTGGCAAACTGGTGCGGTCGCCGCTATGCGCCAGCACTACTGAGCGTCGCTCGGCGGCGAACCGGAAAAGCTCGCGGCCCTTTGCGGCGATCGCATAGCCGTGCTCTTCGGGATGAATCTTGATCCCGATACAGTGTGGTTGTTGCAGTAATACTTCGGCCTGCGCAAATGTTTCCGGTGTCAGCGGATCAACCACAACCCACTGCCGGATGCCCGGAACGTCCGGCACAAGCGCGGCCGCGCGCTGATTGCCCTGCACGGGTTGCGCGCGGCCGCGCGGCATCAACGCTTCCAAGGGCGAAACGAACGTGAGGCAGGTCCGCGCCTGCCGCGCGCGTTCGGCCACTTGCCCCAGGTCGCCGGAGGCGAACGCCTGTTGACGCTCGGACGAAGCGTTCAGGTACTCGCCGAAATGGGCATGCGCGTCAATTGCCCAAAGATTACTCGCAGACATTTATTTCCACCTTGCCCCAGTTAGCCCAATTCCTTTACCAGTACGGCGCCGGTATCGCGCCGGCGGCGCACTACACACCACTGGGCGCGCTCGCGCACAGAACCGGCCTCCAAAAGATTATGCTCGTAGGCAAAAATCAATGTGTCTTCCACTTTGGGGAACACGATTTTCACCGCCAGAGTGTTGCTCAAGGATGTCAGTCGCTCCACCGTCGGCGGCGGCCGATCCTTGCGGCGCGGAATCATGACCGAGAGGAACCGGCCGTTGTAGCCGGCCACTTTCACCAGCAGGCGCCCCCGGGCATAAACGGGGCCATGAAGCATATCGGCCGGCCGCCGGTAACGCCGGACGGAAACCTCGATATCCGGGATATATTTATAGGAACTGACTGTCGCAACATCCTGCGCTCGAACGAGCGTGTGCGCCTGCGGGTATTCCGCCGGCGCCGGCAACGCCTGGAAAACATCTAAGCAATGCCCGTGCCGCCAACCGGTGATCGTGGCGTAATCATGGTGAAGCGCAATCGTGTTTTCCGGCGACGTGTGCAACTGCCACCAGTATTCCGCCCAGGCATTGTTCTTGTTGATGTCCTCCACCGTCCAGACATAGGCCGGCGCAGCCGGACCCTTGACCAGTCCCAACCAGCGCCGTGCCCAATAACAGTTGTGCTGGTGGGAGCTGTCCACTGAGGCGGAATCGCAAAACGCGCCGGGCCGATAGCTCCTAAGCAGTCCGTGGTAATAGGACATGCGCCATTCGCCATCCGTGGACCGTCCGCTCTTGCCGTCAATCAGCACCACGTTATGACAGTTCTGCTCGATGTTGTAGCGGCCGGTGTCAACGGCGAAATATTCGCCCAGGGCGGAGAGGCTGAAATGTCCGCAGGAATCGTGCGCATGCCCCTGGCCGGCGGGCGAGCGCTGCGAGCCATCGAAGACCACGAAGGCGTCATCCACCTGCCAGCCGCTGCGGAACGAGACGATCCCGCGTCCGGGATCGCAGTAAGCCGTTGAGGTATGCCTTTGCGCGGGCGATTGTTCGCCTTTCAACTCGTCGAGCACCAGCAGCGAAAGCGCCGAGGCGGGTGTGCGAAAGCCCGGGCGCAATGGGACCTCGATGTAAAAATCCGGCAGCGTGTTTTCGGGGTGCACTTTGCCGTGGGTATAGTGCAGCGTGCCGAGCAGCCACTTAAGAACGGGATTGCGGGTGACGGCGGCTTGGCGCGCCAACACGAATTCGCGCATCCCGAAGTCATCGCCATGATCGCCCGTATTGCTGAGATCCTCGCCCCAGGGCTGCACGAAATGCAGCATGGCCGCGCCGAAGCGTTGGAAACGCGGGCAGTCGCGATAACAATCATAGAGTCCCGCGCGGCGCAGCATCTCGCCCATGATCGCCAGCCAGGCTGCCACGCCGGTGCCGTAGCCGATATCCTCTTCGGGATATCCGTTCGGGTGGGTGGTGGCAAACAACGAGGCTGCATACATCCGGGTCAGCGTTTGCAGCAACGCCGTCAGGTCCGGCGCGCCCGGATCGCCGCGCACCGCCAGCGCCAGGGGCAGCGCGGACAACGTATTGCACAGGACTCCATTACCGGCAGCGTTCTTGAAAAAGTGGCCCTCGGCGGAGGCAATTACCCGCGGCACATGAGCGGACGCCGCGCGGCCATAGGCGGCGCGCTCGTCGGGCGATAAAAAGGCATGCAACAAATCGTAGGCCAGCGCCGTGGTGCTCAAGTGGTAGGCATTGTTTTCGGGAAGAATGACCGCCGCCAGCACCCGCCGCAGGGCCTCGATCCATTCCGCGTTGCGATCCAGCGCGGCGGCCAGTGCCAGATCGTCCAGGCCGTAAAAGAGCAGTGCGGCCGGCTCGTTATGCGAGCGCTTGGCGGTCTCAAAAAAAGCGGGCAAATCGTCGGATTGCAGGATGGACTCGGCCAGCGGACGCACCTTACGGCGCAGGGCCGTCATGATTTTCAGTCCGGCGCCGGCGCGGATGCGGCGCCGGAGCCGCGCCAGATCTTCCGGCCCGGCCAGCAGCCGCGGATGAACGCCCTTCCGATACAAAGCCGCCGCGCAAGCAAACGCAAAACTCATGGGGGATGCTTCCCGTGTTTACTGGTTGGCCGGTATAATGGGAAGCGTGGCCGGAATGTCAACCGCGAAGGCGCCACGCGTGTAATGTGTCGGTTACGAGGTGGTTGCATGAAGGTAGCGACGGCTCCCCGCCGACTCGCCTTGGCGAAGTACTATGGCGTAGCACGGAGCAAAACTCCTGAATACGAAGGCCGGACAGCAAAATCCAGTTCCTTTTGTTCATCGTTGGCAACCTTCCGTCAATTGCGCCACCTGTAACAGTTACTCTTACGATCGTCAACTCAACTGTTACGCCTTCCAGCTGATCATTCGACCGATTAAACGGCGTATGCGCCGACGAAACATGGCCGCGACCTGCGGGCCGAGATAGTCGGAAGGCCAGAGCGCCTTCGGCAATAGGGGATCGCCCGCCAGCGCCTCGCGATATCCGGCCAGCTCGGAACGCAGGGCGGCCAGCACATCCGGCAAGGGCAAGGCCGCCGTTGGCCGTCGCATCCGCGCCTGGCAGGCTTCAAGATATTTCGATTGCTGCTCCCGTAGCTGGCCAAAGTCCCACGCGCGCGCGGCCACCGCCGCGTCGCTTTGGCCCCGCACGGTCAGCGCCTCGAAGAGGTTGGTATATTCGGCAACCGCTGCGGCTACATCAAGGTCGTAAAACAGCGGGCGAATGTCATGGACGGAAACAAAAACACTCTTCTGAAGACTCCCCATGCGCATACGCGTGAGGAATCTGTTCAGGACGGAACGATAACGCCGCTCGCGTTCCGGCACGTCATACATCAGAAGATACCAGCGCCCGTCCCAGCGCCGGTTCCAAAACCGCTCGGGCATCATCTCAGCCGAGACATGCCGCCGGCCTTCCGGGGTCAGCGCCAAGGTAGGAGAACCGGCGTGTTCATCGCGTCGCGCAACCAGCCCGTCCCTACGCAGCCGGTAGATTGCCTGCCGATAGGCGGTCATGCGCGGGTAGCTCCGGCTCCAGATCCACGCTTTGCCACGCGTTGTCAGGCCTGCGACCGCAATTGAAAGGAGGTCCACCAATTCCGCGCATATCTGTCGGCGGACAATACCCGGCGCAATCCTCGGCTTAGGCAAATATTGCGGTTTCATCGTGTTTTGGCCGGTTGCGACAGTAACAGTTGGCTTGACGATCGTCAAAACAATTTAGACAGGTTTGGGCAAGCCGGGTCAAGGAAAATAAGTAACCGGGCGATTATTGGGTGCTGTTGCGGTTTGCGCCTGTCCCGCGCCTCGCGTGGTCCGACAGCTACAGAAGACGGAAGAGGGACGTCCTTGGCCAGGCCGGCTTGGCTATCACCGGAAGGAAACAATCGCGCCGGGAACAGGTATCTGGATCCAGACAAGCGTTCCATCCTCAGCCGCCACGGCGCCGTAGACGCCGCCGCCGACATCGGTGGATGCGGCGCCACTGTGGTAGATGCGCCACACGGCAATTCGTCCGCCACCGCCGCCACCACCGCTGTCAGTGCCGTGGCCGCCCGCGGCATTTAGCGAACCGCTACATTGAAAATCACGACAGGTGACGTAAATCGAGCCGCCGGAACCACCACCGCCAATGTTGCCGACGGCAGTCTGCCCGTTGGCCGAAAGCGCGCCATTGACCGTTACGGTTGAAGATGCCTGAATCCGGATCACGCCGCCGCCGTTCCCCGGCAAGGTAGAGGACTGAAACGACCCGCCGCTGCCGGCATGAACGGGCGCGTTGGAATTGCCATAGGTCGAGCCGCCGCCTGGCGAGGCGCCGCCACCGCGGCCACCATAACCGCCACCGCGGCCGGAACTGCTTCCGCCGCCCGGGCCATAACCCGTAGCTCCACCGCGGAGGTAACCGCGATAATCCGCGTTGAAACCCCCGCCGGCGGCAATGGCGAGCGACGCCATGCGAAACAGCGCGCCGCCGCCGTTGGTCGAATGGGAAAACGAATGAATCCACGCGTTGGAGGCGATCGTGACATCGCCGGTAACACTGACCAACCCATTCCAGTCCCGGCCTACCGGGTAATTGGTCTGCCCGCCACTATAAACATACATGGCGCTGCCGGTAGTCAGGATCATTCCGCCGCCGACGTTTAAAGTCGCGGCGGAGGTGGCGCCCGAATAAAGCACCAGCGCGGCGTTGGTCAGCAGCAGGTCGCCGCCACAGGTTACGACGGCGTTGGTCAATTCCAGTTTATTCGTCTTGGCGTTGCCGCCAATGACGGTAATGCGCTGGGTTACAGTCAATTGGAAACCATCGGCCGGAAATCCCAGCCAACCGTTGCTGACGGTCAGACTGTCCAGGGCCAGGTTGGTAAAACCTGGAACCGTCCACTGTCCGGCATGGGTAAAGGTCTCTGTGAAAAAAAGATTATTGGTGAAATAAAGCGTGCCGATACCGGGGACAAAATTAAAATGACTGGCGCCCCCTGCGGCTTGGAATCGGACTGAAGGAACGGAGGTTTGCGCGTTCGGGTCGTAGATAACGGCGATGCGGCCACCCCCGCCGGCGCTGCCCGGCCAGCCTCCGGAGGAATTGCCGTTACCGCCGTTGGCGCTTATTAATCCATTCGTTCCATCTAAGCGCAGGCAATTGATCCAGACCGCGCCGCCCGAGCCGCCACAGCCCGTGCCGGCCGAGCCGTTGACGGTGATGCCGCCATTAACCGTGACCGTGCCCTCGGCCTGGATGCGAACGGCGCCGCCGCCATTACCGGCGGGATAGCTGCTGTTGTATTGCCCGCCGGCGCTACCGGGCTGGTCTGGCGCGGCGGCAACGCCATAAACGTTGCCGGCATAAACAGAGCCATAAACCGAGCCATACGGGGGATGTTCCGGAGATGAACCCCTTCCGCCGTAGGAACCTCCGCGACAATATCCACCGCCTGGTCCATAGCCGTAGGTATAGTTATTGGGATTCGCCTGATACCCGCGGCTATCGGCGTTGATGCTGGCGCCGGCGGCAATAGTAAGATTGGAACATACAATCCAGACGCGCGCGTTAGTCGGCCAGCCACCCTGGTCATTCGTAGTGGTAGCAGTATTAGCCACGTGCGTTAGGGCGGCATTGCTGGCAATGGTCACATTGGTTGCGTTGAGAGCGGTGTTCCAGTTGGAGAAGATCAGCGTGGCCGAATTGCTGATGAGGAGCGAGCTTAATGTGGCCGTAGAGTTGGTCAGCAACACGCGAACGCTGGCGTTGGTGATGATCACTTCGTCGCCGTCGGCCGGCGCCGACTGGCTGCTCCAGTTATTGGTCCCAAACCAGTCGTTGGTGCTGGACCCGGCGGTTACCCAGGTGACCGTGGCCGCGCCGGCCTCCCCGACTCGCCAGGAGGCCGGAATCAGAGCCAATGCAGAAAATACCAGGACGCCGGAAATAATCCTGAACCACTTCATAACTGTTAAGAAGTATAGCGCCTTTGCCAATGCCAGCAAGGACAAAATCGGTGGAGCCTGGGAGCTGATGAGAAATTGCCCTTGAACTCACGAGCACGCCCAAGCTAATCTGGGGCCAAAACATGCGATGAAACCCAAATCTACTGTGCGGCTGCATATTATCGGCAGCGGGTGTCCGGACCCGAAAGCCAATCGCTATGGCAGCGCCTTCCTCCTTGAATTAGACGGGCATGGCATTTTAATTGATTGCGGACCGGCGACGACCTACAAGATGGCGCGCATGGGGCTCGACCCGCGGCAGGTTCGGCATATGTTCTTTACCCACCACCACTTCGATCACAACGCGGACTTCCCCTGCTTTGCGCTGACCCGCTGGGACCAGAGCCGGGGCCATGAGGGACCGCTCATGGTCTACGGCCCACCGCCAACCAAAGCTTTTACGGAAGAGCTCCTTGGCAAGCGCGGCGCATTTGCGATTGACTGGCAATCGCGTCGGGAGCATCCCGCCAGCCTGGCTTGTCACATGGCGCGCGGCGGCGTTCCTGCCCCGGCCGCCACCGGCCATCCACGCTAAAGACGTTTCTGAGGGTATTGTTGAGCAAACCGACTCATGGACGGCTACCGCGGCGCAAGTTCATCACGTTGAACCTACCATGACCTCGCTGGCCTATCGCTTTGACACTGCGGCGGGAGGCATCGTATTTGCCGGCGATTGCGCCGACTGCGCGGAGCTGAGAGCAATCGCCAAGGGGGCCGCAACGCTGGTCGTGGCCTGCACGCATTTTGGCAGTTCGGCAACTAATCAGGCAATTGCCGATGTGATCACCGGAACCTTGGAGGTAGTGTTGATCCTGGGACACTCCGGAGTCCGGCGCGTGGTATTGACGCACCTGAATTCCCATTTCGCCAATCCGGAGGTCAAGGAGCGTGTTCTGGCCGAGATTACCCGCTCCTACACCGGCGCCATCCTCTGCCCGGATGAACTGACATCCCTGGACCTTGCTGAATAAAGTGTGCCTACCGGCCGGTGTTCAGCGATATTCCTTCCAGGCGGCGATCATGGTCTGAACGCTTGCCCAGGGCGTATCGGGAAAGAGCGCGTCCACCGGCAGGAGAATAAAGCCGCCATCGCGGCCATAAACAGTTAAAGCCGTTTGGATAGCCGCGCGGATTTCCTTTGCGGTTCCCTTGCCCAGGGTAATGCTGCTATTGAGGCCCCCGGCTATGGCCAGCCGGCCGCCAAACTTTTGGTGAGCCTCGGCCAGGTTCACATGAGCCTGGACCGGGTCCACCCCATATAACAGGTCAACGCCTGCTTCGATTAACTCCGCGCCCAGCTCCATGACGCCAACGGTCATGGTGTAGGCAAATAGCCGGTTCTTGGCATGCGCCAGGGCGGCGAGTTCGGCTATGCGCGGCTTCAGATAAGTTCTGAAAATGGCGGGCGACCAGAAATCGGTGGAACTGTACCAGCCGCGCATGCAGATCAAATCAACTGCCGGATGTTCCAAAGCCGCGGCCACGCGAGCTTTGTCGGCATTCTGGATTGCGGTCAACAGAGCGTCAAACTCTTTTGGGTGATCGAGGCAGAGCATGACCGCGCCTTCGGCGCCGCAAAACCAGACAGCGGCATCCATGCCGAAGGCCGCCCAGGCCTGGACCATAACGCCCCGCTTTTTGGCGAAGGCGCCGACTTGCTCAAGGCGTTTGGCCAGCCATTGCTTTTGCGCGGCGTTGGGTCCTTGATAGAGCCAGGGGATTAACTGGACCTCGTCCGGCTCGGCCACGAGATGTTTGGCAGCGCGGGGAATATTAATATCTTCGATCAGCGGCACATGGTCAGGCTGGACGACCCAGCCAGGCTGGTATTCTTCGCCGGTTTGATTTACACTATGCCGCACCCTGCCGCCGGGCGTCTGATATTCGCGCGTCAGCACCGGGTAAACATTGCCGGGCTGGCCGGCGGGCTGACGCGAATCCTGAAAGGTTACCTTCGTATCGTGGCTCCACGGAACGGAGATCTCAAGGACATCATCAAGGCCGAGGGCCAGCCAGGCATCCACGCGCTGGAAATCATCTTCGACATCCCAAGGCTGCGGCAGGGTGTGAATATGTTCCAGCCTTCCGGTGTACCAGAAGGCGCGCGGCTGTCCCTGGCGCGACCACTCGCGCCCCGGCGGCGCGGGGAAGCCAAAGACCCAGGCGTAGAGCGGGACATGATCCGGCCGCTCATGCCGGATTGCGGAGAGCAGTCGTTCCCGCGAGGTCATCATACCAGTTGATTTCATTTGCGTTGGGCGCGAGACCGAAAAATCGAATGGGCAACTATATTGAACCCGGCAGTATTGTCAATGCCCGGCCCATCTTGCCTGGGGCAAGTATTTTTCGCAGAGCTTGACAATCGTCGGTTCTTTGCTTTACATTTGTTTTTGAGATGCCTTGGTTCCCAGGGTTGCACCCTGGGCTATAATGTAGCACCCCTTCGGGGTGAATGCTTCTGCACGCTAAAACACGAGGTTTCATTATGAAAAAGCAGTCAGCGCAAGACAAACAAATTAAACTGCCCAGAGACCCCTTTGCCTATATCGGGTTCTGGCAGCTCATGACGTTTGTCATCCTGATCCTGCTGGTCTGGGTCAACGAGCTGCGCGATATGTCGTCCTTGCTTTTCGGCACGCAATGGGAGCAAGCCAATATTTTCCGGGGCTGGATTTTAACCGCCGGCGTGCTGGTAGGCGCGATTGTGTGCGTGGGCAATACCTATTTGCAGCAGAAACGGGTATTGAACTCGCTGCTTTCCATCTGTGCCAGTTGTCACAAGGTGCGGATCAACGAGAACAACTGGAAGCAGTTGGAAAGCTACATCAGCGATAATTCCCTGCTGACCTTCACGCACGGGCTATGTCCGGAGTGCTTGGAAACGATGATGCACATGATTGACCAGCGTTCGAATCATTAGCAGGGGGCGACAGGTTTCGACGGGCCGGATTGTTGCTCCTGTGGCGCGCCGAGGACCCCGGTTGGCCTCGTTAAACACCCGGGAAAAAACACAAAAGCCAATTCAGAATTGGCCCTCGCGGCTTAATTGCCGCGACGTCTTACTGCCGACGATCCGCTAAGCAGACTAAGGCGACGTGAGCGGGTTAGTGGTTACGCCGCGCGACCGGGCGTGACCGCAAAACAAACAGGTAGCTGGCTGTAGGCAGCATGCCTGCCGGCTGGCGGCGCCCGCAGCGAGACTAAAAAGACCGGACACGCGCGTAGAGGCAGGCGCAGCACTTGCTCGGACGGGGGTTCGAATCCCCCCGCCTCCATTCGACGCGTTCGCGTTGCTCACTTGCTCATGGCAGGCCAAAAAGGTCTAAAACGAACGCGCCGAGTGCCAGAGCCTCTATCTTGGCCAAGGCGTCCTTCCGGGTAGTTCCATAGCCATGACGATCGGGTTGCCGAACATGCGGCCCAACATTCTGATCATCATGTCCGACGACCAGGGGCCATGGGCAATGAGTTGCGCCGGAACGCCGGAGTTGGCCACACCCACGTTGGACCGCCTGGCCGCTGAAGGCACGCGTTTCACGAACTGCTTCTGCGCCTCGCCGGTCTGCTCGCCAGCGCGCGCGTCGTTCTTGACCGGACGAATTCCTTCGCAACACGGCATACACGATTGGATCATGTCCGGTAATATCAACGTCGAGGAAGGCGTGACCTGGAGCGGCAAGGATCGGCCGATCGAGTACCTGAAAGGGTTAACCGCCTTCACCGACGTGCTGGCCGCCAACGGCTATGTCTGCGGCCTGGCGGGCAAATGGCATCTCGGCGCCAGCGGCCTGCCGCAGAAAAGCCACACGTTCTGGTGCGCGCACTCTATCGGAGGCGACAGTTATACCAATTACTTTATCTTTGACAACTCCCCGGCCATGACCCATCAGACGCAGTACGTCACCGACGTGTTCACCGACCGGGCGCTCGACTTCCTTGAACGTCACGGCCACGGGAAAGAGCCCTTCTGCCTGAGCGTACATTATACCGCCCCGCATGAGCCGTGGCGACAGAACGAGCAGCCGCCGGAGATATGGCAACGCTACGACAACAGTGAGTTCGTGTCCCTACCCGTCTTGCCGCCCCACCCCTGGCGTGGCTGGAACCCTACACCGCAAGAGCGCCGCGAGGCCGTTCAAGGCTATTTCACGACGATCACGGCGATGGACGCAGGAATTGCGCGTCTTCTGAAGAAGCTTGATGCCCTGGACATTGCTGACCATACCCTGGTCTTCTTTACCAGCGACAACGGCTTCAACATGGGGCATCACGGCGTGTTCGGCAAGGGCAACGGCACGTTCCCGCTGAACATGTTTGAGGAGTCGGTCAAGGTGCCTTTCATCGCCCGCTGTCCCGGGCGCATACCGATCAACGTGGTGAACAGTGATCTGGTCAGTCATTACGACTTCATGCCGACGATCCTTGAATATCTCGGCTTAGCCAACCCTTCCGCGGATACGCTGCCTGGACGGAGTTTCGCAAATATTCTGCGTGGCGGCGGCGGCGGGCATGAAGCTGTCGTCGTCGGCGACGAATACGGACCGGTGCGTATGATCCGCGACCGGCAGTGGAAGTACGTCCACCGCTATCCCCAGGGCCCGCACGAGCTTTATTGTCTCCCGGATGATCCTCAGGAGGAAAAGAACCTTGTCACTGACGCGCAATACCGCGGGATCGTGGGCCGGATGCGCGCAAGGCTGGAGGAATGGTTCCTGCAATACGTTGATCCGTCATTGGATGGAGCGAATGAGGAGGTCAGCGGAAACGGGCAGATCGGGCTGGTCGGGCAAGCCGGCAAGGGGCCACCCGCATTTGTGTAGGATCGCCGTCCCCCAATGGCTGACGGGTTACTTTCCTCTGGTTTTCAACTGCCCTTAAGCAAATCCAGGCGCAACATATTGAGAGCGGTCTTGGCGGCGCGCTCGCGGACCAGGGCGCGATTCCCCGATAATAAGAACCGCTCCGCCGCCACCTGAGTCCCTCCCGCCGCGCGCTTCCCGAGAGCGATCCAGACGGTACCCACCGGCTTCTCCGGCGAGCCGCCCTCAGGTCCGGCAATGCCGGTGAGCGCCAGGACATAATCGGCTTTAGAGCGCTGTCCAGCCTCCTCGGCCATGCACCGCGCGACCGCTTCACTGACCGCGCCCTCACGGGTAATGAGTTCGGCCGGAACTCCCAAGGTCTCGGTCTTCAGGCGATTGGCATACACAACCCACCCTCCCAGGAACCAGGCGCTGGCGCCGGGCGCCTCGGTCAGCATGGCCGCCAGCACTCCAGCCGTACAGCTTTCCGCAGTTGCCACGGTCCGCTGCTGCTCGTTCAACAAGCGGCCCACTACTTCCGCCAAAGAGACATCGCCCTCGCTGAAAACGGCCGTGCCCAGTTTCTGTTTGACGGCGAGGGCCGCACAGTCCAATTCAGCCTGAGCCTGCGCGCTGGTCGGAAAGTCGCTGCGAATCCGAACGGAGACAATGCCGGCGGCAACCGTAGTGCCGACCAGGGGATTGCGTTCCCGCCGCATCAATTCGCCCAGGGTTTCGCCAACGACGGCTTCGCCGAGGCCGAAGGTATTGATTTTGCGGGTAAGAATGGCTCGCCCGGTTTGCGCGCCGATCATTGGCGCGAGACTCTGTTCAAACATGGGCTTCATTTCGCCGGGAACGCCGGGAAAGACAAAGACCTGGGCGCGTCCGACCGTCAGCCGAAGTCCCGGGGCCGTGCCTTGTGAATTATCAAGCAGCAAACCGCCCTCGGGAACCAGGGCCTGCTGACGATTGCTTTCGGTCATTACCCGGCCGCGCTCTCGGAAAAACCGCTCGATCCTGGCGAGCGCGGAGGCATCCAGCACCAAGGGCGCGCTCACTACTTCCGCCAGGGCTTGGCGGGTCAGGTCATCCCTGGTGGGACCGAGTCCGCCGGTGATGACAACCAGCTCGGCCAGCTCCGCCGCCTGGCGCACGGCGCGGATGATTTCAGCCTGATCATCCGGCACGGTCAGGTGCGTTTTGGTCATAACGCCCAACTCGGCCAAGCGGGCGCTCAGCCAGGCGCTGTTGGTGTCCACTGACTGCCCCAAGGTTAACTCATCGCCTATGGATATGATGATGGCTTGCATCAGAAAAGTTGGCGCGGTCTTACATATACCCATAAAGCGGCCAATAGACAACCGGGACAATATATTGGCCGCCGAAGTTCGCCAGATGCTCGGTCAAGCCGCTGCTGAAATAGAGATGCACATGGGCATCTGGCGCCGAATAGACCACGAGATCGGAAACTCCATCGCCATCAAAATCGCCGGAAACAGGAAGATAAGGATACCCGCCCCAGGGAAATCCGTTCATGATCCAGCCCGCCACGGGCGAATAGATATACCAGCCGCCATACCAGTAGTCATAGACCGTGACCTCGGTTACCCCATCGCCATCATAATCGCCAGGGGCCGGCACATAGTGGGGGCCGCCCAGGTTGCCCTGCTTAAGCTCTCCGGTTCCGGCATAAAGAATGAGCCAGTCGCCCGAGGCTTCCGCATATAGCGCCAGGTCGGAGCGGCCATCGCCATCATAATCGCCCGGCACGGGAAAATAGCCCGACTCGCCAAAGACGCCGCCGTTAACCAGCCAAGTCCCGGAGCGGGACGACCAAATGAACCAGTTGCCGGTCCGGGTATTATACAAGCTCGCGTCGGTTATGCCGTCGCCATCATAATCGCCCGGGGCCGGGATAAGGTCAGCTCCACCGAAATTAGTCGCCGTGGCCCGGGTCGAGTCCTCCAAATACCAGATGGACCAGGAGGCGCTCAGCGGAGCATAAAGTAACGCATCCGATTTGCCTCCGCCATTGTAGTCGCCGGGCACCGGCAGATAATTGCTGGATCCAAAATTGACGCCGTTGGCCAGCCAGTCCCGGTTAGCGTGCGACCAGCAATACCAGTTGCCGTTACGCCGATCATAGATCGTGAGATCGCCGTGCTGATCGCCATCGTAATCATTGTTGAGTCCCAGGACGCGCAGGTTTGAGCTGGACGCCGGCGTGCTGTTATCCACGCCCACCGCCGACCAGGCCGCCTGCACGTTGGCCGTCCAAGCCTGGTTGATATCTTCAGCCGCGGAAAGCCAGGCAGCGCGCGCGGCATGGTGATCAGTGTTGGGCGCGCAATAAACGGTCAACGCCCGGTAAGCCACTCGGCCCATATTCTCGATGCCAAGGCCGGTGACGGCGTAAGCAATGCCATCGTTAATGCCGGCGCCGCCTTCGGCCAGCAGATAAGCCATATAATTCTGCACGCCGCTGTTGTAATGCACGCCGCCATTGTCGCCCCAACCGCTGTACCAGAGTGTGCCGCGGTAGCGGCTCGGCTGGCCGTATGGCTCCGGGTTGCGCAGGTCCCGCAAGGCCGTCGCCACCGGGTAAGCGCAATCCTCGCCCAACAACCAGTCCGCCTTGCCGGCCGCCCGGCCGGGCCAACTACTGCGGCCGTCGTCTTGGCTGGCAAACTCGACGAGCGCGCCGAAAATATCGGAGAACGACTCGTTCAAGGCGCCAGGCTCGCGCTGGTAGACGAGGCCGGCGGTTTTTTCCGTAACCGCGTGGGTGAACTCGTGGGCGCACACATCGAGCACGGCCAGTTCGGCCAACTGACTGCCGGGATAAAAGAAAAAGGCCTGATCCTCCGGCGACCAATAGGCATTGTCCTCGCCGCCCCACATATGCACGTAGGCCACGGCTTGGGTGCCGGCGGCATCATAACTGTTGCGGCTGTGCACGCTGAGGTAATAGGCCTGGATCAGATCAAAGTTATAGGCGGCCGACATTTCGGTGGGATCGGAAGCTCCCCAGGAAGCCGCGGGACGATAGGCCAGCGAGTCGCTATCCGCATACGCGCCGGAATTATCGGCATTATAAACCGCCCAGGCTGGATTGAACAACCAGTACAGGCTGTTGCTGAACAAGCCGGTCACGGAAACCTGAGCGCCGCCTTCTCCAGCCAGAATCGTCCCGTTGATGACGGCCGTGCTCTTGGGCGATGCTTTGTCCGCTTGCAACGCACCGCCGGCTATGACTACGCCCAACAAGCCGCCGCTAAACCACATGATTGCCCATCGAAGCTTCATCCATCCTCCTCAAGCGGGGCATTATCACAAACCGCGCCCGGTGGGACAAGGATTTATGCATGTTGATGTAGATGTCCCGATAAATCAGGAGGCCATCCACTATTCGTTAATCTTGGAGGGACGGCTTCCACGCCGTCCAGCCGGGGTGTAACCCGGCCCTCCATGTTGGCTAATTCTGCGTCTCTCACTCGTGCGACGGAAGGGATTGCCTTTTTTTCCTTTTCTTCCAGGCCGGACAATATATTATTAAGGTTTATGTATAGAAACAGTTGAAATTCATTAACCAAAAGAAAGGCCGGATTATGAAACAGCACGGTTTCTTATTTGCTGGTTGCGCAGTGGTAACATTTGCTCTGGCACTGGAAACAAGCGCGCAGACCGCGCGAGGTCCCGTGCAGCCGGAGGGCGTGATGCTGGCGGATGTCGCCAAGCCGCCACCAGCCCAAGTGGTGGTCGGGAGACGAGGAATGCCGGCTTTCCGGATTGCCGGGCCGGCCAATCTGGCGGCGCGGCCCAAAGGCGCGACCTTAACGGTTAATTATCTGGCCGCGGGCGAAGCGAACATTTACGGCGACGTTTGCGTTGGCTGGCCGGCCGATGCGCAAGCGGCCTTTACCTACGCCGCCACCATCTGGGGCACGTACATTAATTCCGACGTGCCGATTGTGATCAGCGCCAGTTGGGCAAACCTGGGCGGGGGCGGTTTACTGGGCCATGCCGGCCCGCGCGATTTTACCAAGAATTTCAGCGGCGCCCCGCAAACCGATACTTGGTTTCCCCTAGCCACGGCTAATGCGTTGGCCGGCAGCGATCTCAATGGTTCCGGCGCCGAGGAAATTGCCGCCGGGTTCAACGCCCAATTCACGGACTGGTATTACGGCACCGACGGCAACTGCCCAGCGGACAAGATTGATCTGGTTGAAGTCGTCCTGCACGAATTTTGTCACGGGCTGGGCTTCCTCGGCTCCATGAGCGTTTCGGGCGGGCAGGGCAGTTGGGGATCAGGCACCGTTTACCCTTTTATTTACGATCGTTACGCGGAAAACGGTTCGGGCCAGCAGTTGCTTGATACCACGCTTTTCCCCAATGGGTCCGTGGCGCTCTACAACCAGTTAGTTAGCGGCAGCGTCTATTTCGACGGCGCCAATGCCGTCTCCGGCAATGGCGGCGCCCGCGTGGCGTTATATGCCCCGAGTACCTGGTCGTCGGGCTCCAGTTACTCGCACTTGGGTGAAGTCTTCAACGGCACGGCTAACGCCTTGATGACCTATTCGGCCGATTTTGGCGAAGCGGTCCATAGCCCCGGGGCCGTTACCCTGGGCCTGATGAAAGATATCGGCTGGAACACCAGTTCCTCCAGTACAGGCGCGCCACCGCCGGTCACCGCGGGCACGCCGATCATGACCGATTACGACGGCGATCTCTTAGCCGATGTGGGCATAATCCGGTCCGACGGGACCTGGCATGTGCTCTTGTCGCAACGTGGTTATGGATACTATGAATTCAATTCCGGAGCGAGCGGCAGCCAGTATATCCCACAGCCGGGCGATTTCGACGGCGACCGCTATTCCGATCCGGCCGTTTTTGATTCCTCCAGCGGCTACTGGTATTTCATGTCATCGCGCAACGGTTATGGCTGGTATTATATTCTGAAGAATTGGCCCGTATCGAGCGGGACACCCGCTTGCGGCGATTTC
>JACPGM010000017.1 GCA_016188985.1 Lentisphaerota bacterium
CGCGCATTTGGCGCAGGGCGCTGCGCCCTACGCCAAATGCGCGCAACGATTGGTCGGAAGAGAACATGGGAGGGGAATGCCTCTCTCCGTGTCTCTGTGGTGATGTTTGTTTTGTTTGGGTTGCGGGCACAAGCCTGCCTTAAAGTTACTTCCCGGACTTACAGAACAACGCTGAACTCCTGGTAACCCTGGCTGGAGAGCAGGACGCGCCATTCGCCGGTGGTTTCGTTGTAGACCGCCGGATCGGCAAAAGCGTCGCCGTCATAATCCGCCGGCACGGCGGTAAAGCCGGGTCCGCCCAGCAAGTCGGGCTTTTCGAGCCGGTAGTAATCATACAACGAAAGTAAAAATATCCAGTCGCCCGTGGCCTCGGCATAAACCGCCGGGTCGGCAAATCCATCGCCGTCATAATCCGCCGGGGCCGGGGCATAACCGGTCCCGCCCAGTAAGCCGGGTAGCGCCAAAGTGGAATATCCCTGGCTGGAGAGCATGACTTGCCACTCGGCGTTGGTCTCGGCATAAACCGCCGGAGCGGCTTTGCGATCGCCATCGTAATCGGCCGGCGCCGGACTTTGGCCCGGTCCGCCCAGCAGACCGGGGAGATCCAGACGCTGATAGCCGAAGGCCGAGAGCAGGACAATCCACTCGCCATTGGTCTCGGCATAGACGCCCGGATCGGTCCGGCGATCGCCGTCATAATCGGCGCAAGCCGGCACAAAATCCGGCCCGCCCAGGAAGCCGAGCAACTCCAGCGGCGCATAGCCGGCCGAGGACAGTCGGACAATCCAATTGCTCGTGGCCGGATCGTAAGTGGCCGGGTCGGCCAGGCCATCGCCGTCATAATCGCCTACGACCTGGGTGGTTTTGCTGCGCCGCCAGCCGCTGTTGGATTCGCTGAAGGCGCTGTTGGTCAAGGCGTTCTGGGCCTTGACCCAGAAATAATAGGTCACGCCGGCGAGCGCGGTTTTATCATCGGCGCCGGCGGTGTTGGTTGCGGTCAGCAGGGAACTGGAGCTGCTCTGGTCGGCCGTATTGCGATAAACAAGATAGTTGGTAGCCTCGCTGACGGCATTCCAAGTGACGCGGATTTTGTCCGTATAGGTTCCATCGCTGGCGGTCAGGCCTGTGGGCGCGGACAGGCCGCGCGTATCCAAGGTAAAGACATCCGAGACGGCCCAGCCGGTAGCGGCCTGCGCCGTGCCGGTGGCCAGCAGAAGCGCAGTTGCCGCCACAAGTCCAAATCCGCCACGTCGCCCCGCCGCGGGGCCACGCGAACCGCGTGGCAAGCAAGTTAACCACGCCCAAGGCGTGGCGGCCCCTTGGCCGCAGACGGGGCAATCCGTAATTCGCGACGTGCTCATCACGACCTCCTGTTAATGTTCCTGCCGCGTCCGGCGAATGAGGGTGACGCTGTCTTCATCCCGGTTGCGTATGAATTTACGCATGGCGCCGCGCCAAGCCGTCAAGTCCGGAAAAGGCGGGATGGCGGGCTTTTTCGCCTTGCTGAGTTTCAGGCATAAAGCCCGTAACTGCGATGTCCTTTGCAATCGGCGGCTGATAGTGGTCGGGGACATGTCGCCAGTCCTCATGGATTCTCCTTCAAACGCTTGATATCGTCCTGATCCTGTCCGCTATGGCGCAGTTTTTTTAATTTGATTAGACCGGCTCGCGATACTACTCGGAGAGGGCCGCCCTCCCAGACAACCGTGTCGCGCGTATCCCATATCGCGCGCAATTTAGGCGTAACCAGAAGCAGATCCAGCGGCAAGGCGTCCTCGAATTCGGGATCGATCTTCGTGAGCCTATAAATCTTCACGGCGCCCTTGGCAAACATCATCAAGCCGGCATCAACCGAGTAACCGAGCTTCTGCATAATCTGCTTTACCTGTTCCAGCGTCGTTTTCTCAATCATCAAATCAATGTCCATCGTGGCGCGGGGGAAACGATGCACCGCCATGGCCAGCCCGCCGCAAAGCGCATAAGGAATGCCGGCCGCTTCCAGCGCCGTAATGACTTTCTTCATTTCCTCATACAGGTCCATCAACAACATCTTTCATTGCTTAAGGGCCCTTAGTGATATACAGTGTGTCCTGATGATGTCGTCGTTGAGCCGGACATGGATTCGCCGGCTGCCTGGGCGTTGCCTGACGAGATCGGGCCACTGGTCGCGGAATACGTTCCTTCCCCGGGATTGAGATAGGCATTGAAAATTGCCTTGGATCCGTAATCCACCACCATGGCTATCGGGCCGACCACAGGGATATATAAGCTGGCGGCGCTGGTAATGAACATGGCGGTGTCATGGATCATGTCGGGGAATGTTTCTGCCGTGCCCGTGGCCGCCGTGTTAAGAAACGTGGTGCCGGACACAACGGTTCCCGCCGGGCCGGTCTCGGGGGCAACCGTTCCAACGGCATCCATCACTTGGCCCAACCCGCTTAACTGTTCGCCCACGTCCGGATTGGGGCCCAGGCCCGTGACATCCACATAGCGAATTGGCGAATTGCCGCAATAGGCGTAGAGGTTGGGATCGCCGCCCCCGAAAAGGACGGGGTCTTTGCGCGTCCACCGGCCGACTTCGGGATCGTAATCGCGGAGGCCGAACCGGACCAGCCCAGTGTCGGCGTCGTACAATCCGCCGGCAAAACCAAATGGCTGGAAACCAGGCGCGCTGTTGGTGAGCACCCGCCCCCATTCGTCATAGTCTAAGCGCTGGGCGATGTCGCCCGTGTCTTCCCGCACCACCAATCGCACACTGCCCAGGTGATCGCTCACGATCCGGTAGGTTACGCCGGCTTTAACCATGTAATCCGGCGCGTTGGCGCGGCTGCCGTAGACGAAGACGCTGACCATGTTTGAGCCAGCGTCCAATTCCGCCACGGGTTTGAGCCAGTTGGCATACAGCCAGCCGTTGGTAAACACGCCGTTAACCCGTTTGGCCACCCGCCGGCCAAGGCCATCAATAATATAGTCGTTGGTGATCCCTCCCGGCAGAATTGCCTGCCGCAGGTTGCCCAGCGCGTCGTAAGTGTAGGCAGTCACATTCGTTGTGTTCACCACGCGATTAGTCAGGTCGCCGGCCTGGGAATAAGCGTATTGACCGGTGGCCGGGCCGGTCCACTGGATCAGCCGGTCCTGGCCGTCATTGGTGGCGGTGAAGGCGCCGGCGGAAGTCAGCCAGTTGGTGCGATTGCCATTGAGATCGTATCCGTAGACATTCGTGCCGGCATTGTTCGTGACGACCCGCGTCAGGCGGCTGACCGCGTCGTAGCTATAGTTGAAGGTGTTGGTCGTGTCCTGGACAATCTCCCGGCGGCTGGTGATGCGGCCGGCTTTGTCATAGAAGAGCGTTTCCGTGAACAGGTTGCTGCCGCCGGGATAGTTCACCACCAGATTGGTCAGCTCGGCGAAGGCGTTATAGGTCAAAGCCTGCGTGATAGTCCCCAGCACAACGCCGGTCAGGAGCCCGTTGGTCGCCGAGCGCTGCAGGCGGCAAATGCCCGCATTGGTCAAGAGCCCGTCGGCGTCAAACCCATTGGTGATGACCGTGCCATTGACGGTCAGCGCGCGCAAAAGAAAGTCGTTGTTGTAGGCATAAGCGACCTGGCCGGTGATTACGCCACTCCAGCGTACGGTAGTGATCAAGAATCCATTGTAGCCGAAATTAATGGTCGCCCCGCTTGCCGCCGTAATCTGGCGCACCAGCCCGTTCGACCAGCCATGACTCCAGTTGTCGGCATAGTAGCTCAGGTTGATCAATTGCCCCGCGGCATTGTACACATTGCTGATTGCCTGGCCGTCCAGCCGGATCACGGTCAGGCGTTGACCGTCAACATTGTAGGCGTAGCCGGTGGAGTTAGTGGCCCCAGGCGCCGAGTAGCTGGATAGTCTATCCACCGTGTTGAAGGCAAAGGTGTGCGTCGAACGGCCAGCGGGCGTCAGCGCCGTCCGATTGCCATGGGCGTCATAGGCGAAGAAAACGGACTGGGTATCGGAACGAACCATATTGGTTACCCGGCCGATGGCGTCATTGATAAATTGAAGATTGCGGCCAAGAGGATCCGTGACGGTTCCTAAATAGCCATTGGCGTCATATTGCAAGGTGAATTGGCGGGCGTCGGCGCCGGCGCCATATTGAATTCCGGTGAGCCGGCCGCGGCCGTCAAAGGTATTTGAAACCAGAGCCATTTCTGGCCGCTGAGTCCAGAGGCGCCGGCCCTGGGAATCCAGGCCGATTTGATAAGTCCTTCCCAGCGGCGAGGCAACCTGAATCTGCCGGTTGGCGGCGGAATAAGCTGCCTTCCAGACGCGGCCGTTGACCGTTAGCGTGTTGGTCAAATAAGCCACGCTTGTCCAGGATTGATTGGTCAACATAACGGTCTTGGATACCGTAGTGGTCATGGCCAGGCCGGACGATAATCGCACCACCATGCCGGTCCTGAATGGCGCCTGCATGCCAAAGCGCGGGTCGGGCCGTTCGTCCCAGCGCTCCATCACCCCGGAGGGGTAGCGATTGCTCTGCATGCCGTTCGACGCTTCAAATTGCTGTTGCGTGGTCCCGTCCGGCAGCACCGTCGCGCGCCGCAGGTCGCGAGTGGACAGGAATTCCACGCGCGCCGTTGTGGAGCGTCCCAGAGCAGAGGTGCTGGAGACTTCATAGCCGTTGGTTATGCCACTGCGGCGCAGGGTTGTGCTGCCGCCGGCCGGATCGGAGGCGGACACGATCTGGCCAGTGGAATTATAGTTCATTGTATAGGTGTATGACGCACCCTTGGCGCCCTGCACGGAAGTCAGGAGCCCGTTGGTGGTGTAACCAAACTGGTTCGTTTCGCCGGCTGGATTCTGCACGGCCGACAAAAAGCCGTTGGCGTTGAGCGTAAGGATCGTATCCTGGTTATCCGGACTTGGACTTGTGATCTTCTGGGGCGTGCCGGAACCGTCGCGCGTAATCCGCGTTACATTGCCGTCGCCGTCCGTCACGCTCGCAAGGTAGCCGTTCGTGTAGCCGAATTCAAACAGCGTGGCGCCGGTCCAGGCATGGTAGGTCTTGAGGTGCCGGCCCTGCCGGTCAAATTGATAAAAACTATTGCCGTCCTCGGAGGCAATCAGGATATCCGCCAGGCCTACGCCGGGTATATTACGGCTGATCTTCTGAATGATATCGCGAGCAATGTCGGCCACATAGATGGTTCCATCCGGCGCCACGGTTAGACGATAGGTAGTATTACCGAAATCCACAGCCGTGGCCGGATAGTTGTTAACCGTAGGCGCCGTAGTGTTGCCTGTGCCGGCGATTGTGCGGATGATGCCGTCAGAGGTAATTTCTCGAATACGGCTATTCGCCGCCAGATAAATTGTGCCATCGGATCCCACGGCCAGATCCATCGGGGATTGAATGGCGGCGTTGGTGGCCAGCCCGCCATCGCCGGAGAAACCGGAAACACCGTTGCCGGCTACGGTCGTGATGATGCCATCCGGGCCTATGCGCCGGACCCGCACATTACTATAGTCCGCCACAAACAGCGCGCCATCCGGACCCAGTTTAACCGCCCAGGGATTATTCAGGGTGGCGTTGGTGGCCGGAGCGCCGTCGCCGGAGAAACCGGCCGAGCCATTGCCCGCCAGGGTCGAGATCATGCCGTCCGGACCGACGCGCCGGATGCTGTGGTTTTCAATGTCGGAGATATACATGGTCCCATCAGCAGCTACGGCAATGTCCTGCGGAGATTGAATGGCCGCGTTGGTGGCTGGCCCACCGTCGCCCGAATAGCCGGCGGCGCCATTGCCCGCCACAGTGCGGATGATGCCGTTGGTATCAACCCGCAGGACGCGCCGGTTACCGCGGTCGCAGATGTAAAGCGAATTATCCGACCCAACGGTCAGCCCATACACGTTATTAAACCGGGCATTGGTCGCCGGGCCGCCCTCGCCATCCCATGCGCCGCCGCCGGGCCGGCCGGCCGCAGGGTAAATGTATCCGTTGGTCGCAGCAATGCGCCGGATTTGGTTCTGCGATGGCGCCGCATAATTATAGAAATAAATATCGCCATTGGGCGCAGCCGCAATAAAACCAGGATCAACCAGGGCGTTAGTGGCCGGCCCGCCGTTGCCCGACCCACCTTCCACGCCCGTGCCGGCAATGGTAGAAATAATGAGAACGGAGGATGCCTCGGCATCGCGGTCCGTGCCGTCGCCCAGGTGCAGTGTTTTCCCCAAGGGATCGTAGCTGTGATGCTCGCTGAGGCTCCACCAGCCCAGGCCGTTGGAGCGGGAAGAGGTCAGCAGCGGAACCTGGTGCTCCTGCCACAGGATGGTCGGCTGGGGCGCGATAATGTCGCTCGGCAATCGCGTGCCGCTCGGAAAGCCGAAGCTGGCCGCGTAATTAATTGTCGGGAGTGCGTAGTATGCCTGGTACTGGTAACCGATACGGATCGTGGCGGTCATGGTGCCCATAAGCGAGCGGTTATAGATGTCCGAACCATCCCAACTGAAGACATAGTTCAGGTTGGCGGACGGCGCAAAGTAATAAGTATAGTTCTGCCCGGCGATGGATATTTTGAGGTGAATGCGCTGGAGCACGGCAGGAAAGCTGGCGCCGGTCAGGGGAATATTGATGGAGGTTTGACCCTGAAAGCCCGGCACACGCCCGCTGGAATAGTGCAGACGGAACGGCGTCCCCGCAATCGGAAGCGCTTCCTGAAAGACCTGGTTTTCCAGTTGCACCCGGCCGTAATCGCCCTGGTCGGTCGGATCGTTGACGTCGCCGGTGGAGGGTTTGGGATTGTTTGGAGGGGTAGCCCCGGTTTCGGGTACCGTGCCATAGTTGGGATCGTGCCGGCTGAATTGCATGATCGGCACGCGCCAGATGGTCTGGGTCATGATCGGACCATATTGCGCAACCAGCAGACGACGCTCGTCATCGGTGAAGCCCATGGCCGCCAATGTAGCCGCATCCGCCGGCACACCGTTCGTCTCCACAATCAACTCCGCCAAACCGCTCGCGTTCGTGCCCGCCAATTCCACGACACGCCCATCCGGCGACGGAATCCAGGCTGCGGTGGTGTCGTCATAATACGCCATCGGCACCTGGATACCCGTTGGCATTTCTAAAAAGTTGTCCACGTAAAAAAACACGTTTGTGCTGAACAGAGTATCGCGGCCCGCGATTTTCACTTGCGCCTCTTCCGCCGCCAGTTCCAGGGCATAGGTATAGGCTACCGTCGGCGGCAAATCGCCCGGCATCGCCGCCGGACCGTTCGACCCCACCGTGAATTCCGTGAGGCGCGTGGTCAGTGTGCTGGTTTCCTGGGTGGCGCCGGCCTCCGTGAAAACATAGGCCCGCGTGTTGGCGGGAATGATCACCATGGCCCGGCGTGAGCCGCTCGTGTCGGTCTGGACCGAGCCATACACGGCCTGGGCATTGGTGGCAGGCAAGGTGGCGACCATCAC
Organism: Lentisphaerota bacterium; assembly: GCA_016188985.1. GTDB lineage: Bacteria > Verrucomicrobiota > Kiritimatiellia > JAAZAB01 > JAAZAB01 > VSJD01. The sequence continues at coordinate 7,450 of JACPGM010000017.1, forward strand.
GTTCGGGTCCGCCGTCTTGAGCATTACGTCGTCCACCGGCACGTAATCCTGCCATGGTAAGTCCAGCGTGCGCTGGATCGTGAGATAGCCGGTTTTGGCAAAGTTCATGCTAACCGGCCCGCCGCCGTTGACCACAATATCATAAGCGCCATTGGTGCGCGTCAGGGTCTGGCCCAGTTCGGAATGACTGTTGACCGTAACCGTTACCCCGGAAACAGCCGCGCTCGAATCATCCAGCACCCGGCCGCGCAAGACCACCACGCGCAGACTATCAATGGCGCCAGGGCTTACGCCGGTCTGAATGGCGTTGGTACCGGTAAAAAGAAAAGCCACGTTGTCGTAGATCAGGGAGACCACGCCGTTGGAGGGCGTGCTGGCTATGGATTCCGGATCAGGCGGCAGGACCTCCTGGGAGCCGTCATCGGCCGTAACCTTGACCCGCATCACGGTAGAATATTGGCCGTCAAAGTCCGCGCCGGCATCCCAGACAATTGCTTTGTCCGTGCCGGGCGTGACGCCGGCGCCATAGCCCGCGCCGCTGAAACTACTGGCCGGCAGGTCATAAGTAAGGCCGCTGTTGGTGGAAATTGCGACCGAAACGGTCAGGTTATTCGTAGCGGAAACATCATAGGTGATATCCACCAGCTTGGTCCCGGCGCGCTGGCTGGCGCGAACATTGCTGACCACCGGATCGGCTGATAGAGCGGGGATAAAACCAAGCAAGAATACAAAACCGAAAGCAGTCCAACATCTCAGTCCAAGCACTGTTTTCATAGGAATAAAGTATTGGATAGCATTACGTTCCCGCCACAGGACTGTCAACTTTATTTCCCTGCTGCCTGCAAGGCCTCAGTTATGTGGTGGAAGACGTTGCCTGATAGGATTGACATCGCACATCAGGTGTAGTGGCCGTTCGCTAGAACGGCAATCCACGGTTCTTTCGAACCGCATCTACACCACCACATAACTCCTGGGCATTACCGCTGCCTGGAACGGGTCACGAGGTGGTTGCGTGAAGGTAGGGACGGCTCGCTGAGCCGTCCGCGGCACGTTCGGGCCTACTCCGCCGTAGTAAGCCTACTGGCTACGAAGGCTGGACGAACGCGCCCTACCTGTTGCCCCCACAAGACTGAGACCTTCCCGCTGCCTGGGGTCAACGACCCCGCCTATAAATTATTATAGCCGGTCACCCCTTGCGGGGTAACACGCCCTTACTTTATGGCGCAACGGTGACTGTGGCACTGTCATAGACCACGCCCGGATCCAGGATGCCGTTAAGCGTGTCCACCCCGAAATAAAACGTATAGGTTCCCGCCGGCAGGGCGGTGGTGTCAAGCGCCACAGCCGATTGCAGGCCGAACAGGCCACCCTGATACACCGGGCCGCTCTCCGAGGTCCAGGCCAGGCTGGCGTTCAGAAAGTAGATGCCGCCGGGCGCAGATGCCGCCACCCACCAGTCCACTGGATAACCCGCATACTGGGCCGTCGGGTTCATGCTCACCGTGACCACCAACTCGCTTCCCGGGGCCAAAGTCACCGGCCCCGCGGAGCCGTTTAGCCGCACGTCAGGCCCGACCAGCACTTTGCCTATGGCGTGCGTGCTGAACGCGCTCGTACCGCTCGCGTTAGTCGTCTTAATCCAGTAATAATAGGGTTCGCCCGCGGTCGCGGCCATGTCGTCGTAGTTAGTCCCGGTAATGCCTATGGCAATATTGGTCGCCAGACTCGTGTTACTATTCACCCCGCGCCAGACCTCGTAGCCGGCCGCGCTGACGGCGGCGTCCCAACTCACCCGCACCCGGTCAACGTAGAAATCATCGCTCGCGGCCACGCCTGTGGGCGGCGACGGAACCATGCCGATATAGGCTGCCCCCTGATCCGCATTTGTGCCCACATCCGCCATGTAGGCGCCGGCGATGGCAATGGCGCCGTTGCTGCTCAACGCCACGGCATAACCAAAATAATCACTCGCAGCGCCGCCCGAAGCAATCAGTTTTGCCTGCTCGTTCCAATCCGCGCCGGAGCGCGTGAAGACATAGGCCGCTCCCTGATATGCATTTGAGCCAATGTACACGTCTGACGCGCCGGCGATGGCCGTGTTCCCGTCACTGCTCAACATTACCGAACAGCCAAATTTATCCCCCCAGCCGTTGTCCGAGGGAAACAGTTTGGCCTGCTCACTCCAGGCCGCGCCGGAGCGCGTGAAGACCCAGGCCGCCCCCCCTTGATTTTTGACCGACGTCATCGCCGAAGGTGCGCCGACGATAGCGGTGTTCCCGTCACTGCTCAACGTTACGGAATTACCAAATAAATCAATAAGGGAGTCGACCGAGGCAATCAGTTTGGCCTGCTCACTCCAGGCAGAGCCGGAGCGCGTGAAGACATAGGCCGCACCTAGTTTGTGAGACCCGCCGCCCAACTCCTTATTCGCGCCGACGATGGTCGTGTTCCCGTCACTGCTTAACGCCACGGAAGCGCCAAATGAATCCCATGCGGCGCCGTCCTCGGCAATCAGTTTCTCCTGCTGAGTCCAGGCCGCGCCGGAGCGTGTGAAGACATAGGCCGCGCCCTGATATGCCTGAGATCCATTTGTGCCCCAGCCCGCCGCCCCACTCGCGCCGGCGATGGCCGTGTTTCCGTCACGGCTCAATGCCACGGAACTGCCAAACTTATCACTGGCGACGCCGTCCGAGGCAATCAGTTTCTCCTGCTGAGACCAGGACGCACCGGAGCGCGTGAAGACATAGGCCGCACCCTGTGGATTTCCGGCAACATCCGCCAAAGACGCGCCGACGATGGCCGTGTTCCCGTCACCGCTCAATGTTACGGAACTACCAAAATCATCATCCGCCGCGTTGTTCGAGGTGGTCAGTTTCGCCTGTTGGGTCCAGGCCGCGCCGGAACGGGTAAAGACATAGGCCGCACCTAATTCAACTTGCGGCCACAAGCCCCCATTATTCGCGCCGACGATGGCCGTGTCTCCATCACTGCTTAACGCCACGGAAAAGCCAAAATAATTACTCGCGGCGCCGGCCAGCGCGGTCAGTTTTGCCTGCTGGAGAAATTGGTCTATGGTGGCGGGATAACGCGCTTGCGCGTCGTCCACGCGAACCTTGCTGACCAGCGGATCGGCTGCTTGAGCGAAGTTTAAGGCAAGCAGGAACACGCAAGCGCAAGCAGCCCAACGTCTTGAACCCAATAGTGTTTGCATGCCGCCCTACCCTATATTGCAGAAACGTAACTACACAGCTATCTGAGAAAGCAATTCACTACGAAATGCGCGAATTACGCGAAACTGGTTAACGAACCGCGCATCCTTGGCTGCAATTTTCGCGCCTTTCGCGTGTTTCGTAGTTGCCTCTTCCCCATCCATCATAACCTGCTGAGTAGTTGCAGATAAAGTATTGATTCGTTTTTACGCCCCTACCCTAACAGAGTCAAGGCGTTTTATAATTACCGCACGATCACGTTCACGTGGTCGTAGAGCATCGCGCCTGTGTTCAGGATGCCGTTCATGGGATAGTCAACCGCGAACCAGAAATCCCAGGTCCCGACTGGCAAGTTCACAGCCGGCAACACCGTCGTCGTTAGCAGATCGAAGAGCGCGCCTCCGTAAACCCGGTGCAGGTCGCTCAACGACCCGCTGAACGGCGTCCACGCCAAAGCCTCATTCATATAAAACCAGCCGGCCGGACTCCCGTAAGCCACGATCCACCAGTCAACCTCCGTCCCGACATAAATGTCCGCGTTCATGGACACAGTTATGGCCACGGTGTCATTAGAACTAACCGTCAAACTATCTACATTCCGGCCGTTGGCTTTGATCGTCGGGCCCACGGCGGCGAAAGACGACCGCCAGCCTGAATCCGACGAACTGAAGGCGCCGGCGCCAGCGGCATTGGTTGCTTTAACCCAGTAATAATAAGTCGCATCGCTAACTGTATTTGTGTCGTCGTAATTCGTTGTGGCAATGGTTCCAGCAAGCAATGCGGCGCTGTTCGTATCATTCGTTCCGCTCCGCCAGACCTCGTAACCCGAGGCATTGCTCACCGTGCCCCAGGTTACCTGCACTTTGTCGGTAAATGCGCCGTCGCTGGCCGTCACCCCGACAGGTGCTGACAGTGGTGTCACCGCCGAATAGATCTCGGAATAGGCGGTCTCATTGCTCAGGGCGGACTTATCGCGCGCCTTGACACGGTACGAATATCGCGTTCCCGATGCCAGAGCGGTGTCGATAAAAGAAGGGCTCTCCTGCCAGCCGCTGGAAGACCCGCCCGCACCGCCGGTAATTTCCTCGAAATAATACACAACGCCGGCGTCATCGCTGGCGGCGCTGGCTGTCATGGTAACGGACGTTCCGTTCATGGGCACGGGAGGGGCAGACCATGTCATCGGATTCGGCACCGGCGCCTCGGTGTCGGCAACATATTCCTGCCTTGCAAAATCAAGCCCTCTGAACTCGGTGGACCACCAGAAGACATAGCTAAAGGAGTCGCCGGGCCATGTGTTCATGGACTCCGCCGTCATGGATATCGCAACATTCGTGCTCCAGTCCGTATGCGTCACCTGCGCAATGCTGACGGTGGAAAGGTTTACAACTATCCCGTCCATGCCCGCCGAAACGAATGTCCGGTTGCTGAAATCGGCGACCAGCTCGAACGTGTGCCAATTCGTGTCTGGCGGAACCGTAATGCCGGTATTCACCAGCACCAGCGCCCCGGTGTTCATGGTGTAGATTTTCACTTTCCCGAAATCCGCGTTCCACGGGTTCAAGTCCCAATACATCGTGGCTTCCAGCGAGTTGCTGTTGCTGTCCCACAGCTCCTCGCGGCCGTCCCAGACCTGAATCATCATTTGAGCGGTCTGCGCATTCTGCGTCTGCACCACGCTGGGCGCCGGAACCGCTGGCAGGCGGAGGGAGCCCCGGTAGCGGTATATGCCCAGTGAAACCGCTTGGCCGTTCGTATAGGTCTCAGTGAACTTCCGGTACCCGATGGCATTGACGAAGATGTTCGTACGATTGGCGTTGGCCGTCACCGTGCCGTAATCCGCAAACACGGACAGGGAAACATCCGACAGGCTGCATGGCGGACCTCCCGTCGTACCGGGGTTGGGCTCGTAGGCAAGCTCGTGGCCTGCCAGGTTGGTTGTTTCATACAGCACATTCCAGTTCGTTCCGGCCACGGCCTTCGCCGCGAGTGGCAGCAGGGCAATGCTTGCCGCCGCCGTAGCCGCCACGACCCATTCCCTGCCTGCCCGTAATTTGGGAACATGACGGGCGGCAAGGAGACTGCCCTTCCAAGAATAACGTCCGCCACCGGAAGGCTGTCCGTTCGCCGGCGCACGGGCGCTTTGGCGGGATAACCCGCGCGTGCCGGGCACACCGGTACGCTTGCAGATTGCACAATGCACATGCACTAGAGAAGGCGGCGAATCACAAGACTTCAGCATCTTCAGCTATTTCATAATTACGGCACGATCACGTTCACGTGGTCGTAGAGCATCAAGTCCGTGTTCAGCATATCATTCATGGGATAGTCAACCGCGAACCAGAAATCATAGCTCCCGGGCGGCAAGGCCACTGCCGGCAACACCGCGGTCGTTGACAGGTCGAACAGCGCGCCTCTGTAAACCCGGTGCAGGTCGCTCAACGCCCCACTGAACGGCGTCCACGCCAAAGCCTCATCCATATAATACCAACTACCAACTGGTCAAATTGATGGAAGCCACGAGCCACCAGTCTATCCTCCCTTAATGGTTGTTAGAGACAAAGAATTAATTAACCTTTACGCCCCTACCCGAACAGTGTCAACCTGTTTTCACAATTACTGCACGATCACGTTCACGTGGTCGTAGAGCATCAAGTCCGTGTTCAGCATATCATTCATGGGATAGTCAACCGCGAACCAGAAATCGTAGTTTCCGATTGGCAAGTTCATCGCCGGCAACACCGTCGTCGTTTGCAGATCGAACAGCGCGCCCCCGTAAACCGGCTCAAGCTCGCTCAGCGACCCGCTGAACGGCGTCCACACTCCAGACTCATTCATATAAAACCAGCCGACCGGACTGCCGTAAGCCGCGAGCCACCAGTCAACCGGCACGTCCGTAGGATAAGCGCCTACGTCCATTGACACCGTTATGGCTACGGTGTCATTAGAGCTGACCGTTAGACTATCTATATTCTGACCATTGGCCCTGATTGACAGCGGCGTCAGCTTCCGCAGAACAAGCACAACCGACCTGAACGGATCGAGCGTAATACCGCCCGTAACCGGATTGCCGTCAAGGTCCTGATATTCATTCCCGCCAAAGCTGAAAAAGGTTGCGACCGTGTTAGTGTTGACGAACAGCTTGGTATCCTCGCTGGGAACGCCCGTGATCGCCTCCACGGGAAAAACCACAAGGCTGGTGACGGAATGCTGATCTCTTTCGGGATAGCGGGAGCGCCACTCGGCCAGGGTGTAGTTTGCGTAATGCGCGAAGTTTGTGTCAATTTCGTTCATCAGAACAGCGCCATAGGGATTGCAGTAATAATTCCGGTCAATGAAACCCGAGTCGTAAGAAGACATGACGCGGATGAACCCCTGGGTTGGACTCAGGGAATAGAAAATATTATCCGTTATCTCGTCGCCCATACCCATGGGGCTGTAGTTTGCGAGGAGCCAGATGTGCCAGGGAGTATAAACGCCGGTTGTATCGCCGCTTGTATTATAGACCACGTTGCTTCGGACGCGGCTGTTAATGGTTGTATCCAGAAGAATACCGCCGGTATTGTTTGCCAGCGTATTTTCCTCGATGATGTTGGCGTTTTTGCTGGGCTGGGTGAAGATGCTGAACCCCATCTGGCCGTGCACCCAGCCTGAGGCTGATTCACCGTTGGAGATGTCCCGGTTCCCGTACGTGTCGAAAATCAGGTTTCGGCGCACGATATTCGAGTGGCTGTTGATGTCAATCGTGCCGCCGTCATCCAGCAGTAGCTGGGCCCGGCGAATGATATTTTCCTCGCAGACGTGGTTGCCATGACTCAACACGATTCCCTCGTAACCGACGTCCTCAATAAGATTTCGGCGGATAATGGCGCCGCCGCCGTAGCCTAAAATCGCCACGGACTGCTGGCTGCTGTCGCGGCCGTAGCCGGCGACCAGGGCGGTTCGGCGAATCACATTGCTCTGGATGATGGTAACGCCCGGACCGTTCGAGGCCGCCAACATCTGGTTAATGGCATTGTTCAGCATGTCTTCGAAGAGATTGTTCTCAACCACGACATTGGCCGAGGCGTATCCGATCTCTGCGCCGACCTCCTTGCACTGGCGGAACCGGCAATTGCGAATCACCGCGCCGTCGGTGTAGACGGTCTCAACGCCGGCCTCAATCTGATGTTCGAACGCCAGGTTTTCAACCACCATGCCCGTCTTTTCCCAATTGATATAGATCCCATGCTCCAGGCACATGCCTTCGACCAGCAGTGTGTTCGGGTCAACGCCGCCCGGCGGAGAAAGATAGACCTTGCCGGCGGAGGCATCAAAGTGCCATTCGTTTTCGTGGTCCAATTCCCCGAGGATGCCGTCCAGGTAATAACCCCATCCCGGACTGATGCTGGCGCCGCCCGTGTCGGTCAGGTCGGATGAGAGCGTAACGCTTCCCGTGGAGGTAGAGGATACCACCGCGCGCATCTCGAACAGCCAACTGTATGAACGGATGCGCACGGTAGCGCCCACCCAGTAATTGTCCGGCTTGCCGGCGGCGCCGAGCGCGGCGTCATAAAACGTCTTCTTACTGCTTCCGGAATCGGTCTTCAGCCAGCCCAGGTCCGGAGCATCCACATTCGGGTAGCGCGCGATGCGCATGAGTTCGCCGTGTACAAACAAATGATGAAGCGTGTTTGTATTATTGGCCACGTAACAGTTGTGTGGCGCGTCCCAAGTCCAATTGGTAATGACCACGCTGCCCTTGATGACCGGCAGGTCGCCGGTTCCGTAGGCGCCGTAGGTGATATATTTGCCGTTAGCCGTAATTTCGCCGCGAAACGTGTCGCCGCGCTTGAAAAGAAACGCATGACCGTCGCCGCTTTGCGTGTTCACCCGGCCGATTGTTTGCCAGGCCGTGGTTGCGCTCAGGCCGTCGGCGGCGTCGTTACCGTCATTGGCAATGTAGTAAGTGCCGGCCTGCAGGGCGCCGGAAAGCAGGAGCAAGGCAAGCGCCAGCAACCCAGCGATTTTTTGTCCGTCCATAACGCAAACGCTCCAACCATTTTTTCAGCATCGTCTGGTAAAAGCGGTCGGCAATACACCAAGGCAATTCAACTTGACTCGCAGGCCGGTTAAACATAATGTCTAAAAAAACATGAAAAAAAACGCTTCAGAAGTTCAGGATATTCTATCAACTTCGGATTTATTGTCCAGGGCCTTGAAACTGGCCGGGTTGGTCACGCGTGTCTTCCGTGAGGCGGGTTGGGATCTCGTGGTTGTGGGCGGGTCGGCCGTTGAATTTTATACGGAAGGCGCTTATATGTCCGGCGATATTGACCTGTGCCGGCGTAATCTTAACCCGATTCCTCTGCGCACGGCGCAAAACCTGATCGGCCGTCTGGGTGGAACCGGCGGCCCGCGCAGTTGGCAAGTAGCCGGATTGTATGTTGACCTCCTGGGATTACTGGAAAATGAGGCGCGCACTCCCTGCCGCACAATGGAAACACCTTGCGGTGTGATCAGCATTGTTCCGGCGGAACTGATTCTGGTGGAGCGCACGCTTATGGCTTACTATCCGCGCCCTGACGCTCAAGCGCGCAACGTAGCAAAAAAACTGCTGGCTGTCTGCCTGCAACAAATCACACCGATTGATTGGAAAGAAGTAGAAAGACTGGCCGCCAGCCCCTCTTTTGATGTTTTGAAGCAAATCAGCCAGTTGCGCCAGGAAGTCGCCGATGAAATTAAAAAATAAGGTTAAAACCACCTGGACATGGCAAGAATGGCAGGCCAGCCGGCCTGCCCGCCGGGCGGCTGCAGAACGTATTGATCCGTCGGTTACCCGGCGCAGCGCAAGTTCATCAGACCGGCGGCTGCGCGCCGCTTTCGCGGGCCAACGCGGCCCGGCCTTTCATACCGCTCAAGGCGTATAGCCGGAAGCGGTCGAGCCGGTTGCGTAGCCGCTGGCGGAAAGCTTGATGAACCATATATCAGCGCACATTGACCGGCGCGAAGCCGGCGCCGCCGAACACAGTGGAAACTTCGTTATAGTCCGAACTGGGCAGTAACACTCGCCATATCCCGGAGGAATCCTGGTACACTGCCGGCGCAACTGCCCCGGCCCCGTCATAATCGCCCGGGACCGGTAAATAACCACTGCCGCCGAGCGTAATCATCGCCGGCGTATAACCGTTATTCGAATGCAGGATGTACCACTGGCCGGAGGCGCGCTCATACACCGCGGGGTCGGCTTTGCCATCGCCATCATAGTCCGCCGGTATCGCCGTCCAGCCCGGTCCGCCGAACCCCGCCGAGTAGAGCGCATATTCATAGCCCGACAGCAGAAAATACCATGTTCCCGAGGATTCCTCATACACCGCGGGGTCGGCTTTGCCGTCGCCATCATAGTCCCCCGGCACGGGCGTCTGGCTCAGGCCGCCAAAGAGCGCGGACACGATTGTATAATCACTACCCGATACTTGGACCAGCCAGTGTCCGGTTGATTCGTTATATACCGCAGGGTCGGCCTTGCCGTCGCCATCGTAGTCCGCCGGCACGAACGTATAGCCCAAGCCACCCAGATACGTGCTGTCCAAGCGGCTATAAGCGCGACCCGATAAATAGCCGCTCCAGTATCCTTGCGATTCCTGGTAGACACCCGGATCCGCTTTCTGATCCGCATCGTAATCGCCCGGCACGGGCAAATAACCCGTACCGCCGAGGATAAATTGGACTTCCCTGTATTCGTCGCCAGAGAGCAACACCCGCCAGGTCCCGCTGGCTTGCGCATACACCGCCGGGTCAGTCTTGCGGTCCCCGTCGAAGTCGCCAAAGATCGGCAAGTCCTTAATGCTCCCGAACAGCCCGAACTCGGTCAGGTGATAGACGGTGCCCAGCACATACTTCTCGTCCGGGTGCACTTCGGTAGTAAGGCAGCGTTGCCACTCCCCAGCCGCTGGGTCATACCAATACATCACCAGGCTATCAACCCGCACCCGCGTTCCATCAATCACTCCATCGTTGTCGTCATCATCATAGGGAATAATGATTACCACCGGCTGCTGCAACTCCGGGTTGCCCTCTATGGATATATGCCGGTTGGCATTGATATTCACTCTCCCGAACGCCGCCCCGTTCACCGGATTGGTGTTAGCCCCCGTCAACGCCACCACAATCGTCACGTTCGAGTCCACCGTCCCCATCAACATAATCACCATCGTCCCGTCAAACACCGCCAGCGTTGCGGTTTCATCCGCGCTGAAGGTCTCCATCTTCTGGTATAACCCATCTTGTTCATCCTCATGGACGTCGCCCGGCTGACGCTCATTGCCGGAAACCACCGTTACGCGCACCGCATCCGCCACTACGGTATTGCCATTGGTATCCACGGCTGACAACCGCAGGTCATAATCGCCCAATGCCACCCCCGTTATGTCCCAGGCCAGCGCATAGGCATACGGCGGCGGCACGATCTCGGCGCCCAGGTTCTCCCAGGTGTTGGAGGCCGCCGGCTTGAACTGGAACTGCGCTGAGCTGAGCTGGCTGGCCGGCGCCGCATGCCCCATCAATGATACGCTCGACCCGCTCACGCGGCTCCCGTCCCTGGGCGTGCTGAGCCAGACCGTCAACGTGTTCGCCTCGCTTACCGAGATGGTTACGCCATTGGTGCCGGCCAGGCCGGAGGCGTCAACTACCAGCACCCTGGCCTGATACGTGCCTGCTACGGTGTAGACATTGCTGACCAGCCCAACGCTCGTGCGCTTATCGTAGTGGCTGTCGCCATCGAAGTCCCAGTAGTAGTTCGTCACCGGGCGGCCGTCCGCAATCGCCGCGGTGAAGGTCACCGCCAGCGGCAGGTAACCGGCCAGCGGAGTCGCCGTCAAGCTTACCACCGGCGGCGGAGTGGTTGAGGGACTAACCCGCACCACCACGGTATCGGTCGCCTGCACTCCGGTGTTGTCCGTCACGCGCAAGGTTGCCAGGTTGGTGCCCGCTTCCCGGTAGGTCCACGATACCGCGCCCGTCCGCGACAGCCGGTCGTAGACACCATCCCCATTAAAATCCCATTCGTAAGCCACCAGCGCGCGGCCCGCCGGCGCGCTGGAGTTGGTGCCCTTGAACGCCACGATCAGCGGCGCGTTCCCGCTTTCCGGGTAGGCCGTGATGTCCGCTACGGGGCTCACCCCGCGCACGGTTATCACTACCGACGTTGCCGCCGTCGCATTGTCGTTATCCGTAATTCGCGCTACGGTCTGATAAGCGCCGGCTTCGGCGTATTCCACGATAAAGTTGCCCATGTCCGTGCTTTGTACCTCGAATATTCCGTCGCCGGTCCGGTCCACTTCAAACTTGACCACGCTGCCGTCCGGGTCGGCCGACCCCGTGAAATCAAACTGGACGCGCAGCGGCGCCATGCCGGCGGTCGGAGTGACCGCCAGCGCAATCACGGGGGACTGGTTGGCCGTAAAACTGGCCGCGATCGTATGGCTGGCGGAAACGGCGTTAAAGGTATAGGTGGCTACCGCGCCGGCCGCAGCGCCATCTACAACCACGCCGGCAATGTGATACCCGGCCTCGGGCAGGATCGTGAACGTCTGGCTCGCCCCTTGCACAACGCTGACCGCGCCCGACGGGCTGATGCTGCCGTGCGCGCCGGCGCTGGCCGTAATTGTATAGATCGAGAGTCGCCAACCTGAGTCAATACTGCTCAAGGCGCTGGTCCCGCCCGCGCTCCGCGCCTTGACACCGTAGTAGTAGATCGTACCCGCCACCGCCGTCGTGTCGGCGTAATTGGTTGCCGTTACCAGGCCGCTGAGCATTGACAATTGATTACTGGCCGTGCCCCGCCAGACCTCGTAGTTAGTGGCATTCTGCGATGGCTGCCAGGTGATTAGAACTTTATCGGTGAACGTCCCGTCGCTGGCGGCAACCCCAGTCGGCGCCGCGGGCGCCGCATCTTCTGCGGGTGCTGCGCGCCAGCCGGTATCGGGAGCGCTGAAGTCACTGGCGCCCAGGCCGTTGGTGGCTTTGACCCAGTAATAATTGACAACTCCGGTTACGGCGCTCACGTCGGCATAGGTTGTGTTGGTGGTCTGGACGATAAAGTCGGCAACGTTCGTATCGTTAGCCGTGCCGCGCCATAACGAGTAAGCCGTGGCATTCGTGCTGGCCGACCAGGAGATTGCAACTTGGTCAGTGTAAGCGCCGTCGGAGGCCATAAGGCTACTCGGCGCCGCCAATAATTGCCACCCGCTATCCGGCGCGCTCCACGCGCTCATGTCCAGCGCATTACTGGCCTGGACCCAATAATACCTGAGCAGACCTGCGCCGGCGGCCGTATCGTCGTAAAGGATATTCGTGGTTATACCGGCCAGGGCGGCGGTATTAGTGTCATCGGCCGTATTACTCCACACGCGATAACTAAGCGCGCCCGTTACCGCCTGCCAGGTTGCGCGCACCTTGTCGGCAAACGCACCATCGCTGGCCGCTACGCCGGAAGGCGCCGGCGAGGCGCGCCAACCGGAATCGGACGGTCCGAACCCGCTCAAGCCCGCATAGCTTCCGGCCCTGGTCCAATAGTAATAGACGATGCCCGGCGTGGCAGCGGTGTCGTTGTAATTGGTGGCCGCGGTCTCGGCGAGAACCGCGGCGGCCGAGCTTTGACTGCTCGTGCCGCGCCAGACTTGATAAGTGGTGGCGTTCGTCACGGCGCTCCAGGCCGTGGCCACACGGTCGGTGAAGGCGCCGTCGGAGGCCGTCAAGAAAGCTACCTGTGGCGGATGACGAGCGCCGCTATGCTTGCGGTCGTGCATTAGCATGGGCCAGCAGTCCTGGGCGAATCCGCCGGCGTTATTGGTTGGGCCATAGAGCGCGTAGAACATGTTGCTGGGATTCTGGGTCCCCACGTAGACCACGCCGTTAGAGTCAATCACGGGCGAGGAATCAATGGTTGAGCC
>JACPGM010000067.1 GCA_016188985.1 Lentisphaerota bacterium
GGTTTGGCGTTCATTCCGAAGCACTATATCATGCTTCGGTTTATATGCAATAAAAAAAACGAGACCCCTGGATGCTCGAAAAATCCGCCGCTGCCGCCGTCCTCTTGCCCGCTCCCGCTTCAAGCCGCTAAACTATTACGATTTTTCTGGATTCCCGACTCGTGCTTCGTAGCGACTCTTCTACGCCCTGCGTAGCGGCTTCGCAGAGCAGGGAGGCTTTCCGCCAGAAGGCGGATCCGCTATGGCGGAACTTCGCAGAGTAGCATCGGATCGGGAATGACAATCAGCCCACAAGACTGAGGCATTGCCGCGTTTTTGCGCGGCAAATTCAGGCTTGTATTTCGCGTGGCTTCCGACATGGTACGAGCAGACCACGCCGCTCAACACGACGAGCGCATTTTCCCAAGAAAAGATCTGCGGCGTTATCGGCGGGCAATGATCCCGCCGTGTTAAAAATCCTTTGCAGCGATAGGAGGACCGCATGAGTCGCGTCGAGCTTACCTTGCGGGAGCCGAGCATCGTAGCGGTCAGTCCGCCGGAATACGGCCGGGATCCCGCCGGGCGCTGGTGGGGTTTCTTCCAGTTTCCCGACCTTTGGCGCGGCAATGATGGGCGGCTGTATCTGGCGGTGCATGTCGGGGCTGACAGCATGGCAGGCCGGCACGAGCCGACGCAGTTTTACGCCTCGCGCGATGGCGGCGCAACCTGGCGGCGTGTCGCCTTGGAAGAAACCGACCGCACGCGGGAGCTCGTGGCGTTGCCCGATGGCCGGCAGGTCGCTTTCGGTCAGGAGCGTTACCTGTATCATCATGCGGAACTATCGCCGGATGCGGGCCGGAAGTATATAGACCTCGAAGCGCTGGGAATAAAGCCCGTTGCCGGTCCCTTCGGCGATGGGTATCGGGTGAACGAATACGTGTTCTATCGCTATGGGGACATCCCGGCAGCCCTGCGGCAATTCCCGATGGCTGTGCGCCATGGCCCGGCCGTTCCCTGGCAGGAGACGACGGGAACGATCGAGTTGCCCGATAGCTATCTGCGCGCGCTGATCCGCGCCATGTGGTGGGACGACAAGGGACGGCCGGAATGGCGCGAGTTTTCGCCGCGGTTGAACCTGCCGGCGCCGCAGGACGTCACGGCGCTCCCGGACGGCGTCCTGCTTTGGGCGCTGGCTACGCAGCATTCCGCTGTGCCGCGTCGGTATGACGTGGTGTCTTGTCTGGCCTCTAGCGACGGCGGGCGCACCTGGCGGCTGCGCGGCATGATCGCCGACGCACTCGACACGTCCTGGGGCTATGGCGCGGGTGAACAGTCGCTCGCGCGCATGCCCAACGGCGATCTCCTCTGCGTGATGCGCACCAAGATGAGCAACGAGGCGGCGGACACTCACCACCTGGCCACGGCCCGCTCCACCGACGGCGGCCACACCTGGATGCGCCAGGCGCCGCTGGCCGAGTTCAGCGTGACGCCCCATCTGCTGACTTTGAAAAACGGCAAGGTTGCCCTGATCTACGGGCGGCCCGGAGTTCATGTCCGGGCATCGGCGGATAGCGGCGTGACCTGGAGCGAATCCCAGCCGCTGGTGGGTCCGCCGGAACGCGAGTTGCTGGCGCGTCCGCTGGCCGAATGGTGGGCGCAGCGCCACAATTTCAGTTGCGCCAATACCAGCGTGGTTGTTACCGGCCCGGATCGTTTTCTGGCGGCCTACTCTGATTTTCAGCACATGAATGCGACCGGCGAGCGTTGCAAGGCGATTCTGGCGCGGGAAGTGACGCTGGGGTAAGGGCCTATGCAACCAATTGATCAAGCGTTATGGGGAAAGCAGGGCCGGGTGGCGGCTTTCTGGAGTTATGGGAAGATCGGTTTTATTCCCGAAGAAGGGGGCGATCCGCTGGCGTTTGACTTTAATGTGCCGGGACAGACGGCATGGCAGTTCGGTCCTGAATTCCGCACGGCCGCGGGCCGGCGGAAGATCGTGCTCGGCAGTCATCAACAAGCTCAGATGAAGAATTTTATCGCGGGGAATCTGAGGCGGCATATGTGGATTTATGACTGGGAGACCGGGGAACTTCAGGAGATATTCGCCCGGAACAGACCGGCGCCCTGGATGGGGGTGACGGAAGTCCTCGACGCCGGCAAGAGGGCGGTGGTTAACGCCATCATTGACGGAGAGCAGCGGATTTTTTTAGCCGACATTGACGCCGAAACCTATGAGCCAGTAACGCTGCCGGGGTGGGGGTTCCACTACTGCGAGTCATTGAGTCCGGAGAAGAAACGGCTGGCCTGGCATGTTACCCGCGCGCATAGTTCCGCCGCGGATGTTCCCAATCCCTTTATGCCCCACGGGTATTCCATCAATGTCATGGACTTGGTCGCCCGGGAACGTATCTTGATCGCGGGCCAGCCGGATCATCTTTATTTCGGTCCCCAGTGGTCGTCCGATGGTCGGCGGCTTGCCTTTCTCGATTGTCATGCGTCGGAAGATCCGGCCCATTTTTGGGCGGATATCTGCGTGGCCGAAGCCGATGGCAAATCCATGAAGGTGATCACCTCGGGTCAGTCGCACTGGTTTGGCGCCACTTACGGTCCGGCGCATGCCCGCCATGGCGGTTCCAATATTCCCACCTGGACCCCGCCGGATTTTTGCGCGCCGCCCAACGCTCCCAGGAACTTCGGCGCGCGGGGGCTGGTGAGCTATACCCGCAAACTTCCCGGCAGCCATCCGGACGTTTATTATGACCAGGCTCGGCCCAATCACGAGGAGTGCGTCTTTGCGCCGGAGAATGCCCGCGGCGGAACCCACCTGCGCCTGCTGGATCCCGACACCTGTGCCGCCTACGACCTTACGCCGCCCGAAGATGGGCGCTGGGATTTTCGGCTTGCTTTTGCCCCTCAGGGAGACAGGATTCTCTTTTCGCGCACCTGGCCGGGAACCCCGGCGGAGCTATGGATTATGGATGCCGATGGCGGTCATCCGCGCTTTTTAACCAGGGGCTTTGAAGAAAAGGGCGCCGACTTCGGACGATGGCTCGGCGGCTGAGCCAACGGCCGTCGTGGGCTTTAACTGAAATTCCTTGAAGACAATGAGGCAAATGGTTATGTTTTCTCCTGTTCGGCCTGAATGTAAACCGCCGCATGGCGCCTTGTAAGCGGAGAGTCAAATATGAATTATATCAAGGGGATACTGATCCTGATCGAGATAGTTTCCTGTCTGTTGCTGATAGTGGTTATTTTGCTCCAGCGCGCGCGGAGCGAAGGGCTGGGGCTGGCTTTCGGCGCGCAGATGGGCGAGTCGCTGTTTGGGGCGCGGGCTGGGAATGTCCTGGTAAAAACTACAATCTGGCTGGGCATTATTTTTATCGTTAATACGACCATCCTGGCCAAAATCTACGTCAGGGGCCCGCAGCGTTCCCTGATCTCGGAAAGCAGTGTGCCAATCCCCGTGGAACGCCCGGCGCCGGCGGCTCAGCCCGCCGCCGAGCCCTCACAAGCAACTATGCCTGTCTCGACTCCGGTCGCGCCGCTGGCGCCGGAGCCCTCAGCTCCGCTTCCAGCAGCCACGGAATAAGTTCATGTTAAGGAATTTCCCGCCTGAGGCGGATCCGCCTACGAAGGACAATGTTGCCACAAAGATGCACAAAAAGCACAAAAAAGGGCATTGATTTATCATGTTTGTGAACCCGCCTGCAACGCCTATGGCGTAGCCATTGCGGGCAGGTCTTGTGCTTTTTTGTGGCCAATCATGTGGTCAAAGTTGTGGCCTTGCGGCCTAATTCAATGCCTGAATCATTTCCGATCGCATGGGCGCGCGCGCTGCTTTTGGGGACACTGCTGGCCGGCCTGGTTCGGTTGGCCTCCGGGAGGTCCGCGGCCGAGTCGGCAGCGCCGGAATCCGAAGGTGAAGTTACCTTTTATGGCGTGGCCGAACGTATCCGCGGGTTCGACCCGGTCATGGCCGGCGACGTGGCTTCCGCGCTGGCCATCAGCCGGATTTACGAAGGCCTGCTGCAATACGCTTACCTGAAACGGCCGTATGAGGCCGAGCCTTGCCTGGCCGCGGCCTTGCCGGAGATTTCGCCGGATGGGTTGATCTACACCTTCCAAGTCCGCCGCGGCATTTATTTCCAGGACGATCAGTGTTTCACGGCGACGCATGGCCAGGGCCGGGAGCTGACCGCCGCCGATTTTGTTTATGCCCTCAAGCGCGTGGCGGATCTCAAGACCGGTTCAACGGGCTTCTGGGCCTTTAATGACCGCATTGTGGGCTTGGATGAGTTTCGCGCGGCTTCCGCGAGTGAGCAACCGACGGATTATGATCGGCCCGTGGAGGGCTTAAGCGCGCCAGAGCGCTTCACCTTCCGCATTCAGCTTAAGCGCCCTTACCCGCAACTCATTTGGATTATGACCATGCATTACACCTTCGCCGTGCCGCGCGAGGCGGTGGAGTTCTACGGCGCCGACTTTGTGAATCATCCCGTGGGCACCGGGCCTTATCTGTTGAAATCGTGGAAGAAGAATTATCGGCTGGAATATGGGCGTAATCCCAAGTGGGCGCAAACCGGCCGCGTTGAGCGCTACCCGGCCGAGGGCGCCCCCGGTGATGAGGCTCAGGGCCTGTTGCAGGATGCCGGGGCGCCAGTGCCCTTTATTGACCGCGTGATGCAATACGTCGTCAGCGATTCCTCCACCATTTGGTTCATGTTCCTCAAAGGCCAGTTCGAAATGTCCGGTATTTCCCGCGACAACTGGAAAGCGGTGGTCTCGGCCGAAAAAAACTTGAACCGCGACCTGGCCGCCAAAGGGATCCGCATGTATAGCGCGCCGGTCATGGAGACCTTTTACGTCGGATTCAACATGGATGATCCAGTCGTCGGAACCAACAAACTGCTGCGCCAGGCGCTGACCTGCGCTTTCAACAGCGAAACCTATGTTGGGTTTTACAATCATCGCATTATCCGCGCTAAAGGGCCGCTGCCGCCAACCATCGCCGGCTTCGAAGATCAGAGCACGCCATATCCCTTTGATCTTGCGCGGGCCAGAAGCCTGCTGGCCGAGGCGGGCTATCCCGAGGGCAAGGATCCGCGGACCGGCCGGCGATTGAAACTGACCATTGATCTGGGCAACGCCAATGATCCTGAAGTGCGCGCGGCGGTGGAATTATTTGCCGATTTCATGGGGAAAATCGGCGTGCGAATAGCGCCGGTTTATAACAACTGGCCGGCCTTTCTGGAGCGGCTGGAGCGGCGGCAGGCGCAGTTGTTCCGCTTGGGCTGGGTGGCGGATTATCCGGATGCCGAGAACTTCCTGCAACTCTTCTATGGAGCAAACAGCTCGCCTGGCCCTAACCACAGCAATTACCACAACAAGGAATTTGACCGGCTCTATGAGCAGGTTCGGGTAATGACGGATTCGCCGGAGCGCACGGAATTATACCGGCAAATGGCCGCGCTCGTGGTGGAAGACTGTCCCTGGATTTTTGAGCAGCACCCGCTGGCTTACGGGTTGACCCACGCCTGGTTGCGCAACTATAAGCCCCATGACTTTCCCTATGGCATGGGCAAGTATTACGCCATTGATGAGCCGGCGCGCCGTTCGGGGCGCCAACGCCTCGCCGGCGAAAAGCTGGTTCGTTGATTTGATGATGCGCTGCGGGATCCGGCTTGGCGACAACGACCCCGACCGGCGATTTTCCGGCTGGGCAGTAGCCGCGCCGGTAACGGTGTGGTCTCCCTCCGGCGAGGTCCGCCGTGTGTGGCAAACGCAAGAGGGCGCCTGAAAAACGGATTTATACCAGAAGTGCAGCGCGTTATAGATGTCTTGTTGCGCCGAAACCAAATGTTATTTCTCAATCCATTCTGTTCCCAAAGATCAGCAGTAATAGTTTAGCGGCTTGAAGCGGGAGCGGGCAAGAGGACGGCGGCAGCGGCGGATTTTTCGAGCATCCAGGGGTCTCGTTTTTTTTATTGCATATAAACCGAAGCATGATATAGTGCTTCGGAATGAACGCCAAACTCCCATATCAAGGCCTGCTGAATGAGCGGAATCGGCTGCGGCAGTTGCTGGCCGACTGGCCGCCGGTGCTGCGGGGATCCATCCGGCATCATGGGAACAAGTGCGGCAATCCCCATTGCCGGTGCCGGGATATAAAGAAACCTGTTCTGCACGGCCCTTATCACAACCTCTCCCACCGCTATGGGGATAAGACCCAGACGGTTTTCCTGACGGAGGTCAAACTCAGGCATACCCGCCAATGGATTGCCAACTATAAGCGTCTGATCCAGGCCGTCTATCGGCTGAGCGAGGTGAACTTCAAACTGCTACGCTATCACCACGACAAGCTCGACTCTCGCAAATGAATGCCTCCGACAACAAGCTGACCGACCGGCTACAGCGGCTGGAAGCGCAAAACAGCCGCTTGGAGGAAGATAACAATCGGCTCCGAGAGGAAAACCGTCTGCTCA
>JACPGM010000062.1 GCA_016188985.1 Lentisphaerota bacterium
CGGCGGCCTGGGCGGCGGCGTTATGGACTTGAGCATCGCCGTCGAGGAACTCTCTAAGGTCTGCAGCGGCATTGCCCTGAGCCTGGCCGCCACGGCCCTGGGAACTTTCCCGATAATTCTTTACGGCAGCGAAGAGCAAAAGCAGAAATACCTGAGGCGGGTCGCCGCCGGGGAGTGTCTGGCGGCCTTCGCCCTGACCGAAGCCAATGCCGGCAGCGACGCCGGCGCCATCGCCACCACGGCCGTGAAGGACGGCGAAGACTATATTATTAACGGCACCAAGCAATGGATCACCAATGGCGGCGAAGCCGAAATTTACACGGTCATGACCATGACCGCCAAACAAAAGGGCGCGCGCGGGGCCAGCGCCTTAATTGTGGAAAAAGGAACACCCGGCTTTACCTTCGGCAAGAAGGAAAACAAGATGGGCATTCGCGCTTCGGCCACGCGCGAATTGATCTTCCAGGACTGCCGCGTGCCTAAGGCCAACCTGCTGGGCAAGGAAGGTCTGGGCTTCATCGTGGCCATGAAGACCTTCGATATGTCCCGCCCCGGCGTGGCCGCCCAGGCCCTGGGCATCGCCGCCGGCGCCCTGGACGAAGCCGTCAAATACAGCCGTGAGCGCCGCCAGTTCGGCAAGCCGATCTGCTCGTTCCAGGGTATCCAATTCATGCTGGCCGACATGGCCACCCAGGTCGAGGCCGCGCGCGCCCTGGTTTATGCCGCCGCCCGCTATATTGACAGCGGCGCCAAGGATGTCGCCAAGATCTCGGCCATGTGCAAGCTGTTCGCTTCCGACACCGCCATGCGGGTTACCACCGATGCCGTCCAGGTCCTGGGCGGCTACGGTTACATGAAGGAATACCCGGTGGAGAAGATGATGCGCGACGCCAAGATCACCCAGATCTACGAAGGCACCAACCAGATTCAGCGCGAAGTCATCGGCCTGAACCTGATCAAGGAAGCCGCCAGCCGGAAAGCCTGATTAGCATGCCGCGCGGGTCTGAAACTCAAGCGGCTGTTGGAACAGGTCTTTGTGGAGGATTGTCATCCCGAGCGAAGTCGAGGGATTTCCTGCTCAGGGCATGTGTCCAAAAGGTGATGCTTCGCTTCGCTCAGCATGACAACTTAACAACAGTGAAAAAAAGGAGTCTCCATTCAGAGTCCTGATTCTGAGTGAAAATTCCAGTGTTTTTTCAACAGCCGCTCAACTGCGCAGCATCAGGAAATAGACCAGCAGCACGGCGCCCAGCAGCGCCATGGGCAAACGAATCTCGCGCCAGCGCCCGATCAGCAGCTTGATAATGGGATAAGCGATAAAAAAACCGATGCCTACCGCAATCCCGCTGCAATGCGGGGCTATGCCCGTAACCCAAGTTGCGTAGGAGCCTCGCCCCGCCGAGGCGATTTTCCGCCGTGGGCGGATCTGCCTCCGACACGACATTCGCGCCAGCGGGGTGGCGCTCCTACCTTGCCATTTTCTTGTTATCTATCGCGGTTCTTGATGTATCAGGTAAAGTGGTACCCCGGGCGGGAGTTGAACCCACGACCTGCGGATTAGGAATCCGCCGCTCTGTCCATCTGAGCTACCGGAGTGTGCAACACGGCTCAGCAGCTTTATCCTACCACAGCGCAAGAAGCGTTGACAATAACGCAGAAGGCGATTACAGTCTTTGCCGAGCTAACGCCTTGGTCTGGTACAGTTATGTTTTGCCCACGCGGATACGGTGAACCGGTGTAGCGGCGGTTCGTAAGAATCGCAATGAAGTTTTGCCACCTGGACGCGCAGGGCAGGAGTTACAACTTAACCCGTCGAAAAAAGGAGCGTGCCCCATGTCTATTGCCTTAATCATCGTCTTGGCTGTAGTTGTTCTGGTGATCCTATACGTCATCGGCATTTACAACCGCCTCATCAATCTGCGCAATCGGTTCAAAAACGCCTTCGCCCAGATTGATGTCCAGCTCAAACGCCGCTACGACCTGATTCCCAATCTGGTGGAGACCGCCAAGAGCTACATGAAATATGAGCGCTCAACCCTGGAGGCCGTGACCCAAGCCCGCAACCAGGCGGCGGCGGCCGGGCAGAAAGCGGCGGCCAATCCGGCCGACGCTTCCGCCATCAAAGGTCTGATGGGCGCGGAAGCCACGCTGACCGGCGCCTTGGGAAAATTGTTTGCCCTTGTCGAAAACTACCCCGACCTCAAGGCCAACCAAACCATGCTCCAACTGATGGAGGAACTGACCTCCACTGAAAACAAAGTGTCGTTCGCGCGGCAGGCTTATAATGACGCCGTTATGACTTACAACATTTCCCGCGAAACGTTCCCCGCCGTGATCGTGGCTAATCTCTTCGCCTTCGCGGCCGCGCAGCTCTTCGAAATCACGGCCGAGCAAGAGCGGCAGGCCCCGAAAGTGGCGTTCGGCTAAAGCAAGATATAATTTCCGCCGAAGTTATAGGCGAATCCGCCTATGGAGGACACCACGGAGGCACAGAGATGATTGCGTCTCCTTGGTCTCTTCTATCTCCCCACAAGAGTGTTGCGCGCATTTGGCGCAGGGCGGAACGCTCTGGCAAATGCGCGCAACGATTGGTTGGAAGAGAACATGAGAGGAGCATTTTTCTCTCCGTGTCTCCGTGGTGAGGCTTATTTTGTTTAGCTTTTTTGGGTTGCGGGGCATAAGCCCGCCTTAGCGAATTTATGCCGTTGAGCACTAAGTATGGATTTCTTCGAGCATCAGGAACAAGCCCGGCGCAAGACCACGCTGCTGGTGGCCTATTTTCTTCTGGCCGTTATCCTGATTATCGGCGCTCTCTATGCCGTCTTCGCCTTTTTCTTCCTGCCGGAGTTGCCGCCTGAAGCTACGCACTCGGCCTCAGCCATGATCCGGACGTGGTGGAATACCGAGTTGTTCATCGGGGTGGCAATCATGGCCATCGTCATTATCGGCGTGGGTACTATTTATCGCATCATTACGCTCTCCAAGGGCGGCGTGGCGGTGGCGCGCCTGCTGGGCGCGCGGCCGGTATCGGCCAACACCACCAACCTGCACGAGCGGCGTCTATTAAACGTGGTCGAGGAAATTGCTCTGGCTTCTGGCACGCCGGTGCCGCATGTGTTCGTTCTCGATCAGGAGGAAAGCCTGAACGCCTTTGCCGCCGGATTCTCCCCACGCGATGCGGTAATTGCCGTCACCAGCGGGTGTCTCACGCGCCTTACACGGGACGAGCTGCAGGGCGTGGTGGCCCATGAGTTCAGCCACATAATCAACGGCGACATGCGCCTCAACCTGCGGTTGATGGGCGTCCTGAACGGCATCCTCATTATCGGCATCATTGGCTACTGGATTTTCCGGATTGCCGGCGACACCAGAGGATCGGGCGGCGGCGGCCGAAAGAAAGGCGGAGCCGGCGGCGCACTTGTCATAATCGGGTTGGCGGTTATGGTCATCGGCTATATCGGCGTGTTTTTCGGCAAGTTGATCAAGAGCGCCGTCTCGCGCCAGCGCGAGTTCCTGGCCGACGCCGCGAGTGTCCAGTTCACGCGCAATCCCGAAGGACTCTCCGGCGCGCTCAAAAAGATCGGCGGATTTTTCAAGGGCTCGCGCATCCAGCACCCCAATGCGGAAGAAGCCAGTCACCTTTTCTTTGCCAACGGCTTGGGGTCCGCCTGGCTCAACCTGATGGCTACGCACCCGCCGCTGGTTGAGCGCATCCGCCGGATTGACCCGGCATTCGACGGCAATTTTGCCGCGGTAAAGACGGCTCCCATTGCGGTGGACGATGGAGCCGAAGTTACAGCCTTAAGGGCCGCCGCCACAAGCGCGCTTTCCAGCGCGCCCCAGACACCGGGCCGGCCAGCGACTATCCCCCTGCAGCGCGGCCAGACCCTGCAAAGCATAGGCCAGCCAACCGCTGAAACTCTGACGCACGTAAAGGATTTGCTCAACGCCTTGCCGGCGGCGGTCAAGTCCGCCTCGCGCGAGTCCCTTGGCGCGCGCGCCTTAATTTACGGTCTATTGCTCAGCTCCGATGAGAAAATCCGCCACGCCCAGTTACAGCACCTGGCTTTAAAAACCGAAGCAAAGGTGGCCAAACGGACACAAGAATTGGCCGCCAACCTCGCGGCGTTGCCGGCAACGGCGCGCCTGCCGCTCATTGACCTGGCGCTAACTGCCCTGCGGACATTACCCAAAGGACAGGTGGCAACCTTCCGGGACAACCTGCAAGCGCTGATCGAGGCCGATGCCGAGATCTCGCTCTTTGAATATATGCTTCAACGCATGGTCGCGCGCCGCCTGGAAAGCCAGTTAGGCCCGCCGCCGCGCGTTGGCGTCCGGTATGACGAACTCAAACCACTCCTGCCGACCGTCAGTATTGTGCTTTCCACTCTGGCTTATTATGGCCAGGCGGAAGACGCTTCAGCTTCGCGCGCTTTCCAGTCGGGCGCGGCGCGCTTGAAGGCTATCTTAATCCTGCTCCCCAAAGAAGCCTGTGGACTTGCAGCGGTTGACCAGGCCCTGACCAGGCTGAACCGGGCTGCCCCGGCCGTCAAGAAAATGGTCCTGGACGCCTGCGTGGCTTGTATCGCCGCCGACGGCCGCACCACGGTAACCGAGGCCGAACTTCTGCGGGCGATCGCCGATTCACTGGATTGTCCCATCCCGCCCTTCAGCGCCGATGCGGCGTGAGTGAGACAGCATGAAGCAACTATTCCGGGCAGTTTTGCTGGCCGTTGCGCTCCTGGCTATCGTGGCCGGCGCCTGGTGCTGGGCGCGCAGCCGCGCGCCGGACCTGGTCTGGACGGCCATTGACGTGAACTACCTGCCCCAGATGGGCGAGGGCGATGCCCATTTATTGCAGATCAAC
>JACPGM010000068.1 GCA_016188985.1 Lentisphaerota bacterium
CTCTCACTTCGCCGTAAAAAGAGCTATGGAGAAACTAATACTAAAAGCAGCATCTTGAGTAACGAGCTATAACTCATAAATAAGGCATACGGGGGTGATTATGAGAGCGTCCCCCAGTGGAAAAAGGAGAATAGGTTCTCCAAGCGGGTGCCTAAGAGGGATAGCTTGTTATTTTTTTAGCCATTATTTCTTCATAGTCTGCTTGCTCCTTGCGGCAATTAATGTGCAAGGAGCTACGTATTATGTCAGCCCCACCGGCAGCGATGCCAACAATGGCACGAGCTGGGACTTTGCCAAGCAGACCATCCAGGCCGGCATCAATGTGGCCACCAGCGGCGATACAGTCTTGGTGGTCGACGGCACCTACAGTCCCATTTCGATCTCTCCAGGTATTGCCGTCCGAAGTGTCAATGGTGCCCAAGCCACAACGATAGATGGCGGTGGTGTAATGCGTTGCGCCTACCTGAACACGAATGCCGTGTTGGATGGGTTCACAGTAACAAACGGATATGCTCCTGATTACGGCGGCGGCGTGTATGCTTTGGGCGGCACAATCCAGAACTGCACGATCAGCGGCAACGCGGCCTACTATTATTATTCTTACTCTAACGCCTCATATTATTATGGCTATTACAACGGCTATGCTGGGGGTGTTTTTGCCTCTGGCAGCACGGTAACGAATTGTACGATCACTGGGAATACGGCCGGCGATTGCGGTGGCATATATACTTATGCCAGCACAATCCAAAATTGCACGATCAGTGAGAACTCGGCCTATTCGTATTATTATTATGGTTCCTCCGGCTATTATAACTACTACTATGACGGCTACAACGGCTATGCTGGGGGTGTGTATGCCGATTACAGCACGGTGGAGAATTGCACGATCAGTGGAAACATGGCCTACGATGTCGGTGGTATGAGTACCGATCATAGCACGGTCAACAACTGTATGATCACTGGAAACGCGGCGGGGGAGTGGGGGTGGGCTGGCGGCATAGATGTCTGGGCCTGCACGGTAAAGAACTGCACGATCAGCGGAAACAAAGCCGCTTGGGGCGGTGGCGTGGGTACTTGGGACGGCACGGTGCAGGATTGTACAATCAGCGGGAATCTGGCCTTTGAGGCAGGCGGTGGCGTGGCTGCCTACGGGAATAGCACCGTACGGAACTCCATGATAATTGACAATGGCGCCAACTGGGGTGGCGGGGTTCAGCTCTTGTTTGGAGGTATAGTGCAAGACTGCACGATTGATGGAAACTGGGTAAATTACGGGGGCGGTGGGGTACTAGCCGATAGGGGAAGCTTAGTCCAGGACTGCCAAATCACTGGAAATAGTACTCTTTTAGCAGAACATCCTGAATATGTTTTAGCCTACTGGTCCTGCGGCGGTGGGGTGTTAGCCTGGCAAAGCACAGTGCGGGGCTGCACATTCGAAGGAAATTGGACCGCAGATTTTGGCGGGGGTGTTTATGCCGTTCAATGCACAATCCAGGACTGTGTGATTCAGCGAAACGGGGCCTTCTTTGATGGTGGTGGCGTCGAAATCTGGAGCAGTACGCTGCGAAACTGTTTAATTGCCGGCAACTCGGCCAACGACTTTGGTGGAGGTGTGCATTCTTCCAGTAGCACGGTACAGAACTGCACAATCAGCGGAAACTGGGCTAATGATGGCGGTGGCTTGTATAGTTATGACAGTAACACAGTCCGGAACTGTATTGCGTATTACAATCATAACGGAGACGTTCGTGGCATCGTTTCCAATATTTCCCATAGTTGCTTTGGAATAGAAATTCCCGGTATTGGCAACATAACAAGTGAACCGCAGTTCATGACCAATGGCACGGACTACGGTACCAATCACGTGCCGGGCGACTACTACCTTCAACCTACGTCTCCCTGCATCAATGTGGGTACAAACCAGTCCTGGATGATAAACGCGGTTGACCTGGCTGGCCGGCCGCGCATCCTGCGTGGTGTGGTGGATATGGGCACCTACGAAGGCTCCCAGGCAGACATAATCATCATGCGAAGCCCGATGATCCTCTCCAATTGGTGCGGCTACGGATCCAACGCGACCGGTCAGACGATCCAGGTGTGGAATCCTGGAGCGGGAGCGATGGCATACGCCTTGTCGTCCGATGTGGACTGGTTGTCGCTTTCGCCCGCTAACGGGATGAGCACAGGCGAAGCCGATCTCGTGAGCATCACCTACGCAAGTGCCGGATTGGCGCCTGGAACCTACACCGGAATCGTCACCATCACTTCGGCGGAGGCAATCAATTCGCCGCAGGTCGTTACTGTGAAACTGTTGGTGAACAAGCTCAGCCAGACAATTACCTTCCCGGTGATTTCGGCTCAGACCGCAACTTCGCGGGTAGTGCTGGTGGCGACGGCCAGTTCGGGGTTACCGGTCAGCTTTACAGTGACCTACGGTCCGGGGGCAATTACCGGCGGAACGAACCTCACGTTCACGGCGGCGGGAACAGTTTATGTGGTAGCCAGTCAGGTGGGTAATGCGATCTACAATCGGGCCCCCAGCGTAAGGAATGCGGTGTTGGTTAACAAGGTAGGCCAGACGATCACTTTCCCGGCGATTCCGGATCAGACCGTGACTTCGCGGGTAGTTCTGGCAGCGATAACCAGCTCCGGTTTGCCAGTCAGATTTGCCGTGGTCTCCGGGCCGGGGACGATTACTGGCGGGAACAACCTCTCATTCTCGGCAACTGGCACAGTACGAGTAGTGGCCAGCCAGACGGGTAATGCGACTTACAATCCGGCTTCTGATGTCACCAATGCAGTGGTCGTTAGACAGGCCAGCCAAACGATTGCCTTTCCAGTTGTCCCAATACAAACGGTGACCTCGCAAGTAGCGTTGGCCGCGACGGCCAGCTCCGGTTTGCCGGTCAGCTTTTCGGTTGCCTCCGGGGCGGGAACTATAACCGGCGCAACGAACCTGTCGTTTACGGCGACAGGCATTGTTCACGTCGCAGCTTCACAGGCTGGCAACTCGCTGTGGGTGGCAGCGGCGCAGGTGACGAATTCAGTTATTGTGGTAAATCCCCCGGCGGGCGAGCTCCGGTTTGCCGAGACAAATGTGGTGGTGGATGAGGATGCGGTGAACGTCGTATTGAAGGTAGTGCGCACGAACGGGAATTACGGGCTGATAAGCGTGGAATACGCGGATTGGGGAATAACGGCCAGCGCAGGATTGGATTACGGCGTGGTGACAGGGCAGTTAACCTGGGCGGATGGGGATGCCTCTGACAAAGTCATCACGATCCCGGTAGTTGATGATTTAAAGGACGAGTCTAATGAAGTGTTTGAGGTAGAGTTGACGAACGCGGTGGGGACGGGCATATCCGGGACGAACGCGGCGAGCGTGACGATTGTGGACAATGACGGTCCCGGGACCGTCCAATTCAACGTGTCGTCTTATAGTGTGAATGAGAATGGCGGAACTGTTACGCTCACGGTGACACGCACCCGAGGCAGTTCGGGTCCGGCCACGGTTGAGTATGCAACTTCCGATGGCACGGCAGCCGTCGGCTCGGATTATGTGGCCCAGGGTGGCACCTTGTCGTGGGCCGACGGAGAGGCCGGCAGCAAGACCATAACCATTGCCATCACTGATGACAGTCTTGATGAAACCGATGAGACCTTCACGGTAACGCTGAGCAATGCCACGGGCGCCAGCCTGGGTTCGCCTGCCTCAGCGATCGTAACGATCGTAGATAATGATGATCCGTCGGATCCTCCAGAACATCAGGCCGACCTGGAAGTTTCCGACTTCAAGTTTGAGCCGGTAAGTTTGTGGGCGGGAGACAATCCGGCCGAGATCGAGTTTGTGCTGGTCAATGATGGGCCTGAGGATCTTGTCGCGCCTGATGTACAACTGGAGATCAGTTTCTTCCTCTCATCCAATACGACTTTTGGAGATGAAGATGATATCGCGATAGGGACAACGACTGAGGCCATAACGATCGGCGCGGGAAGTCAGATAACGATCAGATATCCTGGTCGGGCGCACAATGAGGATGTGACCATTCCGGAAGGGCTCTCCGGCGACTACTATGTATTTGTCAGTGTTCGGCTCAGATCGCAATCAGGCTTGTCCGACCCGGATGGGGCCTATGCGATGCGGGATGCTCCGATCCGCGTGCGAATTCATCCCGCGGTAAACGATTATGACGGGGATCGGCAGTCGGATATGATGGTGTATTACGAGCCCAGCGGCGAATGGACGGTCCGGCTATCGGGGTCGGATAAGAGTGTGCGCTTTATCTTCGGCGGGCCGGGATTTGAAACGGTGTCTGGAGATTATGATGGGGATGGCCTGGCGGATCCGGCGATCCATGACCGCCAAGGCTCGGCGTGGCGAATCATGCTGTCAGGAAAAGGCTATCAGACGGTAGATTTCGATTTTGGCGGCGCCGGCGCTACGCGCGGCGCGGTTGGGGACTACACCGGGGAAGGACGCGCGCATCCGGGATTGTATGAGGAAACGAGCGGGCGCTGGTATGTGATGTTGTCAGAGCCAGGCTCCGGCAACGCTGAGATTGCAAGCGCCGTTTTTGGCGGCAGCGGGTATCTGCCAGTGGCCGGAGATTATGACGGCGATAGGCGCACGGACCCGGCGGTTTATGGCGAAACGACTGGCCAGTGGATGGTCATGTTATCGGCCCAAAGTTATGGTGTGGTTTCCGCAATCTTTGGCGGGCCGGGCTACGAGCCAGTGGTCGGCGACTATGACGGCGATGGTCGGGCCGACCCAATGCTCTATGAGCAGGCAACCGGCACCTGGCAGGGGCTGATGTCGGGCAATGGCTACGCGCTCAAGCGATTTTCTTCCAGCGCTGGCGTTCCAGTCGCCGGTGATTTTGATGGCGATGGCATTGCCGATCCGGCCGTGCTCTCCACCAGTGGCGGATGGTCCTTCCTGTCCTCCGCCGCTTCCTATCTCCGCGCCGGCCCTTACTCTCTCACTTCGCCATGAGGGCGCCATCGGCCGAGCCTGCTCACCAAGCCTGCTCAGACCAGGGCTACTCAGGTTCATAGTTCAAGGTTCTAACTTCACTGATCGAAAACTGTCTAACTGTGAACTGTCCACTGTGATTATCTCCTTTGCCTTCCGCTGGCTTTGCGTTAGATTCTTCGCGCGTTTACTAAAGCGGGGCTATGCCCGCAACCCAAGCATCTAAACCACGGATGAACACGGATAGACACGGATGAAAATTTGTCGCCGGGGCGAAGCGCTTTGGCGAAACTTGGCGGAATTATCAGTGTTCATCATGTGGTTAATATTCTTGTCTTTCATAGCCGTTCATCGTGGTTGAGTTACCAAGGAAATCTTGCATGGAGCAGCGTTATGTTATTTCCGTCCTGATTGCCGACCGCGTGGGCATCCTGAGCGCGATTACGGCGGCGGTGACGGATCTGGGCGCCAATATTGTGGGGATCAGTCAGACGGTTGAGCAGGGTTATTTCACCGTTATCATGATAGTGGCGTTTGCCCAGCCGGTAGGCCCGGAGGCCATTCGCCACGCCATCCTGAACCGGTTCGATCAGGACGAGGCTTCCGTGCTGGTCAGGCCGTTCCAAGCGCAGCGCCAGGCGCCGGGCACAGGCGATCGCTATGTTCTGACCATGGCCGGCCGGGACCGCCCCGGCATTTTGAAGGCGCTCACCGGGTATCTGGCGGGAAAAAAAATTAACATCGAAGATCTGTTCTTTCGGATCGTGGGCGACAAGGTGACCCACGTCGGCGAAGTTACTGTCCCGGCGCAATTGGACCTCAAGCAGACTCAGGATGAACTGCGAGCGGTCATGGCGCCCTTTGCCCTGGTGGTCAATTTGCAGCACGAAAACCTGTTCCGCGCCACGAATGAAGTGGGCGCCATCCGGCATCTGCTGAGGCAGACCAACCATGCATAGGACCAATGACATTCTGGATACCGTGCGCATGCTCCAGCAGGAGAACCTGGATTTGCGCACCGTGACGCTGGGCATCAATCTTCTGGATTGCGCCGGGCGCTCCATGGCGGCGGTTACGAAGGCCGTGCGCGCTACTGTTGCCGCCAAAGCCGGCAACCTGATCCGCATCTGCGACCAGCTCACCACCAAGTACGGCCTGGCGATCATCAACAAACGTATTGCGGTTTCGCCGGCCAGTCAGCTCCTGGAAGGCCATACCCCGAAAGCCGCGCTGGAACTTGCCCAAGCGCTGGACGAAGCGGCCTCCGAGGTAGGCGTGGATTTGATCGGCGGGTTCACCGCCCTGGTGCATAAGGGCATGACGCCGGGCGAACGTCTGCTGATCGAATCCCTGCCGCAAGTCCTCTCCCGGACCAAGCGCTTGTGCGCCTCGGTCAATATCGGCACGACCAAGGCCGGCATGAATGTGGATGCCATCCTGCTGGTGAGCGAAACCATCCTGAAAATTGCCGAGGCCACCAGGCACGAACACGGGTTTGGCTGCGCCAAGCTGGTGGTCTTTGCCAACGCCGCGGAAGATAACCCTTTCATGGCCGGCGCTTTCCTGGGCCCGGGCGAGCCGGATTGCGTCATTAATATCGGGGTAAGCGGCCCCGGCGTGGTTAAGCGCGCGATTGAACGGCTGGTGGAACAGAACCCCGCCTGCACGCTCGACGAGATTGCCGAAGAGATCAAACACACCGCTTTCCGGGTTACGCGCACCGGCGAGCTCATCGGGCGCGAAGTGGCCGAAAAACTCGGGGTGCGCTTCGGCGTGCTGGACCTTTCCCTTGCGCCCACGCCGCGGGTAGGGGATAGTGTCGGCGAAATTTATCAGGCAATGGGCGTCAAGGTGCTGGGCGCGCCCGGCACCACCGCGGCCGTGGCGCTGCTGAACGACGCCGTGAAAAAAGGCGGCGCCTTCGCGTCCTCGGCGGTCGGCGGATTGTCGGGCGCCTTCCTGCCCGTTATGGAAGATCACGCCTTGGCCCAGGCGGTGGCCGAGGGAACCTTGACCCTGGAGAAACTGGAAGCCATGACCGCGGTCTGCTCGGTCGGCCTTGACATGATCCTCGTGCCGGGCGACATTGACCGCGCCACCTTGAGCGGGATCATCATGGACGAGGCCGCCATTGGTATTTATGGGAACAAAACCGCGGCCGTGCGGATTATTCCGGCCATCGGCCACAAGGCGGGCGAGCGGATTGATTTCGGCGGACTTTTTGGCTCCGGCACGGTAATGAGCGTCAAGCGTGCCTCCGGCAACGCCGAGTTTGTCCGCCGTGGCGGGCACATTCCCGCGCCAATCCAGAGCCTGGGGAATTAGGGCTGACTACCTACCGTGGCGGCCGGATGACGAACGTCGGAGTAGAAAAGCAAACATCCAACATCCAACGCCCAACGCCCAACGCCGAATGGAAGATGACGGAGGACGAATCAACGAATCAACGAATCAACGAATCAACGAATCCACGAATCATCGAATGAACGAATTCTCGAATCAACGATATTAGCAAGGAACACACCATGAATATCTGGTTATCCATTTTCGGCCCCACGACCCACGGGGAAAGCGCGGCGCAAGTTGCGGCCGGCGTGAGGCGCGCGGGCGCGAATGCCTTGCTGGTTTTCACCAGCCTTTACCACGGCTACCGCCTGCTGCAGCGGCGCTATCCGCAGAAGGCCATCTATACCCTGGAAACCGACCGCGTGTTCTGGCAACCGGACCAGGCGCTCTATAAAGATTGCGCCATTCAACCCCAACGCAGCCGGGAGTTGGGCGCCATGGACTTGGTGGCGGAATTGGCCGAAGCTTGCAAGACCGAAGGCGTTCTCTTAAGCGCCCTCGTGCCGGTCTGTGCCGGCGAGCGCCTGGCCCAGGAATATCCCGACCTGGCCGTGACCAATCTCTATGGCGCCAAAGACCGCTTGTTTCTCTGCTACAATAACCCGGCCGTGCGGGCCTACCGGATGGCCATGATCCGCGACCTCGTGGGCCGCTACGAGCTTGACGCCCTGATGCTTGATAAAATTCCGCAGATCATGCTGGAGCAACGCGCCTTTTCCGGCCTGTTTGATGCGCCCTTGCGCACGGTCGGCAGTTTCTGCTTCTGCCAGCACTGTCAGGCCGCCGGGAAAAAATATGGCTTGAACCTCGATGAAGCGCGCGCGCGCGCGCTGGAAATCGCGCGCCGCTCGCTCAAGATTCCCGCGCATATCGTGGAAGCGTTGGGCCACCAGCTCGTGGGCGATACCGAAATACCGCTTTTGCTTCTGGAAGAGCCGCTGATCCGCCGGATGCTCGAATTCCGTTTTCAGTCCGCGGTGGATTTTGTCGGCGAGCTTAAGCGCCTGGCCAAGTCGCTGCGCCCGCGCCTGATTTTCCAGGCGGCTTTTGTGCCGCCGGCCCATATCGGGCACGATATGACCTCGCCGCGCGCCTGGCTGACCATCCAGAGCTACAAGCTTTACCGCGAAGTCCTGGACGAAATTTTCTGCGTTGTTCACTGGGATGCCCAGACAGTGCGTTTTGAAACCGAGCGCTCGGTGGCCGCGGTGGAAGGCAAGACGCGGGTTGTAACCAGCATGCGTCTCTATGGCGCCACGCGCCCGGAGGAGGTTGCGGAACTGGCCGAGGCTGCCCTGGCGGGCGGCTCGCAAGGCGTGTCCTTTCTTGGTTATGATGTGGCCGGCGACGAATTGCTTAACGCCCTGCGGGCCTGGAGTGATAGTTGCGACCGGCCTGCCCAGGCTGGCCAGGGTTAGCGGCTGAACTGGCGGTGCCGCATTGAGCGAATAAAACATTCGGGGCTATCTCCTTGACTGGCGTTGCCACAACATGTAGCGCCTACTGCTTTCTGTCATCCCGAGCTTGTCGAGGGATCTAATGTACATTAAGAAACCTTTGAGATTCCTCGACTCCGCTGCGCTCCGCTCGGAATGACAGAGGCCGGATGCTACAACAAATAGGGAGCATGCCACCGAAGTGGATACCTCCGTTAAACATCTTAAGAGTAAGCGCATACCCTGCTCAGCGCTGCGGTGGAAAGCTTGCCGATGAATGGCCGCGAACGTATCCGAAGATTGTTGGCGGGGAAGCCGGTGGATCGTCCGCCCGTCATGGCTTCCTTTATTGCCTGGGGCGCTCAGCAACGGGGAATTCCGCAGCGGCGCATTCACCAGGAGCCGGAAACTAATGCCGCCGTTTTGGTGGGTTTAAGCCGGGAGTTGGGGCTTGATGGCGCCTATATTTCTTCCGACAACTGGATTATTCATAGCGCTTTGGGCGGCGCCGTTAATTTTCCGGACGATGACGAGCCCTGGGGCCATCCGCCGGTTTTGGCTGAGTGGGATCAGCTCGCCGGCTTGACTGTGCCCGATCCGCAGGCATCAGCTCGGATGCGCTTTATGCTGGAAGCCGCGCGCCGCGCCGTGGTAATCAATCAGGGCGAACTTTTTCTCGAAGCCAACATTGATTCTGGGCCTTTTCAGATGGCCGGGATCCTGCGCGGCGCGCAGCGCTTAATGCAGGATGTAAGCGAGGAACCGGAGAAGGTGCATCAGCTCCTGGAGTTTTGCCTGAAGGTAGCTGAGACCTATGGCGCGGCCATGGCGGCAACCGGGGTTGACGCCATCCAATTTGGCGATTCAACGGGTTCGTTAATCAGCGAGGCGATGTATGAGCAATTCGTGCGGCCTTACCAGGCGCCGGTGATAAAAACAATCCGTCAAGCCGGGTGCTATCCGTTCCTGCATGTTTGCGGCCAGACTGATCATTTAGCCGGCCGCTTGGCCCAGAGCGGCGCGGCCTGCGTGGAAATTGATGGGCCCGCCGATCTCAAAAAAACTATCGCCGTCTTTAATAACCGCCTGGTGCTGCGCGGCAATGTGCCTACGCCGCTGCTGCGCGAGGGGACTGTCGGGCAGGTCGAGCAAGCGGCACGCGCCTGTCTGCAAGCAGCCGGTTCGCGCCGCTTGATCTTAAGCCCCGGTTGCGGCGTGCCGCGCGGAACGCCGGCAGAAAATATCCGGGCCTTGGTACGAGCGGCCCAGGCCGCTGCCGGTCGTTAAGAATGAAAGGACGAGTACCTGGATTTGGCAAAATTCAGGGAGTAACTTCAATGGCAATACTGGCGATCAATCAGGGTCCGCCGGTGCGGACGGCGCCGTTCGCCGCCTGGCCGGTTTTCGACGCCGCCGAGGAAGCGGCGCTGCTGAAAGTGCTGCGCGGCGGCAAGTGGTGGCGCTTTGCCTTCGGCCAGGGAGTTGAGCTCTCCGAGCCGGAACAGGGCGAGCAGAGCGAAGTAGTGCTTTTTCAGAAAGAGTTTGCCGGTTACCACGAGTGTCGTTATGGCGTGGCCGCCGCCAACGGCACCGGCACGCTGGAAATCGGCATTCGCGCGCTGGATTTTGCGATCGGTGATGAGATCATCATTCCGGCCTACACTTACGTTGCCTGCGCGACCTGTGTGCTGCAGAATAATCTCGTCCCCATCTTTGTTGACGTTGAAGCCGACACCTACAACCTCGACCCGGCCAGGATTGAAGAGGCTATTACCCCGCGCACGCGCGCGATCATGGTGGTGCATTTCGGCGGACAAGTGGCCGACATGGATCGCATCCTGGCGATTGCCGCCAAACATCGCCTGGCGGTGATTGAAGAC
Source organism: Lentisphaerota bacterium (assembly GCA_016188985.1). Taxonomy (GTDB): domain Bacteria; phylum Verrucomicrobiota; class Kiritimatiellia; order JAAZAB01; family JAAZAB01; genus VSJD01. The sequence goes on from JACPGM010000068.1 coordinate 10,638, forward strand.
GCCGCCCATGCGCACGGCTGCGCCTGGAAGGGCAAGAAAGCAGGCTCGTTCGGGCTTTTCAGCTCCTTCAGCTTTCAAGCCAGCAAGAACATGACCAGCGGCGAGGGCGGCATCCTCTGCACCAACGACCAGGCCTTGGCCGTGGAATGCGATTCCCTGCTCTGGGCCGGCCGACGGGTAGGGCGGCCATGGTATGAGTTTCACCGCCTGGGCTGGAATTACCGGATGACCGAATTCCAGGCGGCCATCCTGCGCTGCCAGCTCCGGCGGCTGGATGAGCAAATTGAATGCCGCGCGCGCAACGCGGCTTATCTTACTGAACAACTTCAGCGGATTGAGGGTTTGCGGCCGCTTGTTGCCGATGCGCGCTGCACCCGTCACGGCTATCACATCTATATTTTCCGCTATGATGAGGCGCGCTTGGGGCTAAAGCGCGAGCGGTTCTTAAAGGCGCTGGCGGCCGAGGGCATTCCAGCCTTCAGTGGTTATACCTTTCCGCTCTACAAGAATCCGATGTTCCTGGAGAAGAAGTTTATCAACGGCGCATTTCCGCTGGGAAGCGCCTATCACGCCGACCTTGACTATCGGAAGTTTGCCGCGTTATGCCCGGTGGCCGAACGGGCGGCCGCTTCGGAAGCCCTCTGGCTGCCCCAGAATGTGCTGCTCGGCCCGCGCAGCGATATGGACGATATTGTGGCGGCCATTCAAAAAGTGCTGGAGCACAAAAATGAGATCCCGTGAAAGGAAGGTTCGTGTAAAGAGTTAGAGGAACACGACCCCAACGGGGTCGAACATGGCAGGCAGATGAAGCAAAACCGCGAACCAGCGCTTGGCCGCCGCGTGCCCCGCCCAAGCTAAAGCTTTTATCGCCGGCATCAAATGGCCAGGCCGTCCGTGTGATGCCGGTCGAGCTTCTGTGCCATCATCCACGCCAGCCATTCCCAGAATCGGAAGCGCTGATATTCGACAACCTCCAACCCGGCGGAGCCGCAGGAGCGGATATCCTTAATGCCGTGAGCGGCCGGTTGGGCCAGCTTGACGTGGTCCTCCGTGGCCGTTCCGGCGTCCCAGTGCGCCAGGATGACGGCATAATCTTCGCCATCCTTTTCGCTCCCCAGGACTTGTCCCAGCGTTTTACGGCCAAAGGCCCTGATGGTATCCTCCGGCCAGTGGGTAAAATGCGAGAAGGCCAAGTAATTCAGGGCGGCCGGGATCAGGCGGGCGGAAACTTCGCCATGAATGCTCACGCCTTCTAAGCCCGAGCGATAGGCGCGCAGGCAGGCCTCTTTTATTGTGCTGACCGCGCACTGGTAGCGATTCACGCTGCTCCATTGGCTGGCTTGGTGAACAAACCCGACATTGCGCTTAGCTCCCGCGCGCAGGTCCCGCGGCCACTGCGGATTGTCGAAGGCCGCCTCCGGAGCGCCGTCATCTAAGTAAGCGGTCAAAGGCAGGGCTTCATCCAGCAACATGCCGGTCAAGGTCCACTGACAGATGCTTTGTTCGGGCAAGATACTCAACATGGCCGGCGGCTTCTGGCCCATGCCGGTATTTTGTTTCAACTCCCGGCAGTACTGGAATCCGGCATAAGTGGCATAAGTAGCCAGAATGTTTGGCAGCCGCTCCTCGATGGCGAGCAACGCCTGTTGGTAGGAGCGGCCCTGGTGGAAAAAGACCTCGGGATCATCGGCCGGCCAGCCCTGACGCAAGGCCTTGGCCAGCGGGGAATAGTCCACCAGGAAATCGCCGTTTTCCAGATTGAGTCCGCCGATTTCAAATTCCCGGAACAGCCAGTCCAACGATTCTTTTAACCAGGCTTGGAACCCCGGATGGCCGATACAGGCGCCGTATTCGCCATTAAACTCCATAGGCTGGCCCTTTTCGGTGAGCATGCGGGCCTCCGGATTCTTGCGCAGGAAATTCTGGAGGTTATAGCGGTTATCCCCTTCATAGTAGGCGCCGCCATACCAGGTGGTGCCGAAGCCCGGCATGATTGCCACGCCTTTTTTAGCCGCGTAGCCCGCCACGCGCTTGGCATATTCAACCCCGCCGTGGGAATCGCGCAAGAAGCCCCAGATGATGATGCCCTTGATGCCCAGGCCGGCGGCATGGTCCGTCAGGCGGCGGTAGTCCTCGACAAAAGTGTCCGGGTGCTTGAAATAGCGGTTGTAGCAGCCGCCTATCTGCAGGCCGGGATCGTCCAGAAACCAGTTGGTGCTGTGGTCCCACGTCCAGAAATAGGAACTGGGCAGAGCTGATTTCGGGCGTTCGAGCTTGAAGCTGAAATAATGCCGGGGCAGGGCCCGCTCTTCGGTTACGCGAATCAACATCGGCGCTCCTACAAAAAATTAACCAGCCAACGCTTGTGAAAACCAGCCTGCCCCGTCGGACTTCGTCCAGCGACCCGCCTGCAATGCTGTGCATGGCACTGCGGGCAAGTGTAGGCGTGTGGGATGCTAAGCAAAGGCATTATGATGGTCAAGTTAAATGCGGGGAATACAAGAAAAAAATCGCTCAGCTCGACCCACAGTGTCCTCAGGGCGCTGCGAGGGTGTAGGGACCGGCGCGGAGATAGGAGGAAGCCGAAGACAGGAAGGACCAATTGCCGGAAGAATCCAGCACGGTTGGGTCGGCAAGGCCATCGCCGTCATAATCCCCGGCCACGGGAACGCCGGCACTGGAAGAAAATCGCTTGAGCACATAGCCGCTGGCCGACATCAGCCCTTGCCAAGTTCCGGTGGCTTGCTCATAGAGCATCGGATCGGCTTTGCCATCGCCATCATAGTCACCGACCACCGGCTCGTAGCCCGGCCCGCCAAAGATTGCCGAAACCACGCCATAGCCTTGGGCCGAGAGCATCACCATCCACTGGCCCGTCTCTTCGCCATAGACCGCCGGGTCGGTGCGCCCATCGCCGTCATAATCCCCGGCCACCGGCAGATAACCGTTGCCGCCAAAAACCGCGCTGGCAATCTCAGCGCTGCCGGAGCCTGGTTCTGACAACATCACGTACCAACGTCCGCTGGTTTCTTCATACAATCCCGGATTGGCGCGGCTGGCCCCTGTATAGTTCCCAACGGTGCCTCTCGTCTTGCCCGAACCACCAAAATCGAAATTGACGGCCGCATACCCGCGTCCCGAGAGCAGAATGGACCAGGCCGCCCCCTGACGGTTATGAATCGCCGGATCTGCCAAGCCATCGCCATCGTAATCACCCGGCACGGCCTCATAGCCTACACCGCCAAATCCAAAGCGCACCTCTTTGCCCAATGCCGAGAGCTGGACTGACCAATTACCGCTTGGTTCATCATAGACCATCATGTCCGAGACCTCATCCCCGTCAAAATCATTGACCACGCTGCGCGCCTTGTTGCCGCCGTTTCCTTTGTCGTCATCCTCGCCATCATCTTCGCCATTGTCGTCGTCATCGTCAGAAGGATGAATTCGCACACGGATTGGCCCCTCGCGCATGGCTGAGGCGCCATCCGGGTCAGTTAAGCCAGCAGACGATACCAGAGACACGCTGACAAACACATAGAAGTCGCCCGAGAGTCCTTCCGGAATGGTAACATCCTCATTGTGCGCCCGGCCTGGATAACGGATGGTCGTCTGACTGCTGGCCGCAAGCGTCAAAGCCTCGGTCTTGGTCCCGATCGCAATGTCATCTGCGTCTCCGAACGTCTGGTTGGCCGAAAGGTAGAAGCTAATCTCAAGTTGGGTATCAGAAGCGACAAGAGCCGCCGGCCCTCCGTTAACCATCTCAAACGAGATCATAGCCGGATGATCACCCGCCCACAGATTCACCGGCACAAACTTGAAGTCGGAAACTTCCAGGTCGGCCAAATCTTCCGGGTCGGGAGGAATATCATTATCCACGATCGTCACCGTGGCCACATTGGGCGATCCCAGGCTGGCGCCAGTGGCATTGCTCAGTGTCATCGTGAAAGTCTCATCGCTCTCGTCAATAGTGTCATCAGTAATGGGCACTGTGATAGTCTTGCTGGAACTATCACCATCCGGCCAGGACAAAGTCCCCGACTGGGACGTATAATCCTGTCCGGCCAAGGCCGTACCGGCGGCTGTGGCATACGCGACCGTGGCCGGTCCATCATGGCCGCCTGTCCGCGTCACAGTGAGCGTAACGGTCCCGCCATTCTCTCGTACACTATAGGATGACGCGCCAAACTGGATGGTTCCCGGCTCTGGTGTTGCGTCGTTGTCTACAATCGTCACGCTCGCTAAATTAAGCGAGCCCAGGCCGGCGCCAGTGGCATTGTTCAGCGTCGCGGTGAAAGTCTCGTCGGTTTCATCAAGACTGTCATCGCTAATGGGGATTGTGATGGTCTTGTTGCCGGCTTCACCATCCAACCAGGACAATGTTCCCGACTGGAAGGTATAATCTAAGCCGGAAATTGCTGTGGCATCGGCCGTAGTATAATCAACCGAGGCCGGGCCAAAGCTGCCCCCCGTCCGCGTCGCCGTAAGCGTTACGGATCCGTTGCCTTCGTTTACGCTGTAGATTGCCGGGTTGAATTGGACAATTCCTGACAAGGAATAGAACTCGTAGGCACCCATATCTACCACCGCACTCCAGATGCGCGACCGTCCATCCAGGTCAACGGCGTTCGCCATCCACGACTGGTTCAGGCCCACGTTGATGCAAGGGGAGATGGACTGCAGACGGTAGTTTCCTGGCACATGGCCAGTGCCGTAATCCGAACCTTTGGCTACGAACTGCGGCTCACTGCTTATATTGCCGCTGCCGGCAATTTGTGTTCCAAAACAACTATAGGAAATGCCGGAAAGAATGCCGCGGACATCGCCGTTCTGATTGTAATACGCAATACAGTTCTGGATGGTATTACCGCCAGAACTATACAAGCCCCCGCCTTCATTAGCTTCGTTGCCACTGATGGTACAGTTCTGCACTATGCTATTGGAGGAATATAAACCCCCACCAAAGTCATTAGCCGCGTTGCCGGCAATTAAACAGTTCCGCAGCGTGCTGTTCCAGATTTCGACACCACCACCATCGAAGGCAGCGCCGTTGCGGTTAATCACGCAGTTCTGAATCATGCCCTGAACGGCATAAACACCGCCGCCGAAGTCAGCGGTCCAATTATTTGCGATCAAACAGCGCTGCACGGTGCCTTGCCAGGCCAACACACCCCCACCGCAGGACCCATAGGTTATAACAAGTTCAGGATGCTCCGCTAAAAGCGTTCTATTTCCAGTGATTACACAGTCCTGGACAGTTCCCCGCACGTTTAGAGCCCCTCCGCCGCCATAAGAGGCCCAGTTTCCATCAATCGTGCAGTCTTGCAGGATGCCTCCCAACCAGAGCACAGCTCCGCCACCCCAAGTGGCTCCGTTGTAACTTAGCGCACAGTTCTGAACAGTGTTACCCGGCCCCTGCTGCAAACCACCACCATTTCCAAAGGCCGTGTTGGAGCTGATCGTGCAATGTTTTACCGTATTACCCCAGGATAAAAACAGGCCGCCGCCGTCCGTGTGGGCTGTGTTGGAGCTGATCGTGCAATGTTCAATAGTATTCCCATATGAAAATATTCCACCCCCGCTACTATAGCTCAGGTTTTCACGGATCGAGCAGTCGGTTATGAAGCAGTAGTAACCAGCATACAGACCGCCACCGCCATCGCCGGCTGTGTTCCCCGTGATCGCGCAATTCGTCACCGTGCCGTAATAGGCATACACGCCACCACCCAAGTTGCTAACCGAGTTCCCTTTGATCGTGCAATTCGCAACCGTTCCGTAATAGTTATACACCCCGCCACCATAGCCACGATAGCCGTCGTAGTCGTAGTCATAATAGCCGGAGTAATAGGAATAATAATAAGAGCTGGCCGAGTTACTACTGATCGTGCAGTTCCGGATTGTGCTGCCAGAATTATATATGCCGCCGCCACCTTCGCCGACTGTGTTCTCACTGATCGTGCAATCTGCCAACGTGCCGCCCTGGGCATACACCCCGCCGCCATAGCCTTGGTAACCATCGTAGTTGTAGCTATAATAATAAGAAGAGTAAGAATAGTTATAATCAGAGTAAGCCATGTTTCCGCTGATCGTACAGTTCTGGATTGTGCTGCCAGAACTATATATGCCGCCACCGCCGTAGCCGGCTGTGTTCTCACTGATCGTGCAATCCGCTAATGTGCCGTCATATGCATACACCCCGCCACCATAGCCTTGGTAGTGGCTATAAGAGTAAGATGAGTTAGAGGAGGAATAATAAGAGTAGGCCGCGTTCCCGCTGATCGAGCAATTCTGGATAGTGCTGGCATAAGTATATATACCGCCGCCGCCAGAGCCGGCGGAGTTCCCCGCGATCGTGCAATTCGTCACCATTCCGTAATAGTTATACACCCCGCCACCGTAGCCACGATAGCCGTCGTAGTCGTAGTCATAATAGCCGGAGTAGTAGGAATAATAATAAGAATTGGCCGAGTTACTACTGATCGTGCAGTTTTGGATTGTGCTGCCAGAACTATATATGCCGCCGCCGCCATCGCCGGCTGTGTTCCCCGTGATCGCACAATCCGTCAACGTGCCGCCCTGGGCATACACCCCGCCGCCATAGCCTTGGTAACCGTCGGAGTAATAGCTATAATAATCATAAGAGTAATAGTAGTTATAATGAGAGTAGGCCGTGTTTCCGCTGATCGTGCAGTTATATATTGTGCTGGCATAAGTATATATGCCGCCACCGTCAGAGCCGGCCGAGTTCCCGCTGATCGTGCAATTCGTCACCGTGCCGTAATAGGCATACACGCCGCCGCCATAGCCATAGTAGTAGCTATAATAGTAAGATGAGTTAGAGTAGGAATAATAATAGTAGGCCGAGTTCCCACTGATCGTGCAGTTTTGCACAGTGCCACGATAGACATATACGCCGCCGCCGCTATAATGATCATATCCGTTTGTTACCGTGAATCCATCCAGCACGGCATCCCCATACATGGAGACGCAACGAGTCACACCGCCACCGTCTATTATTGTGGTTTGGGCGCCATTGACACTGCGGACGGTTATGCCTTGGGGAATAGTAATTGGGCTGTAGGTTCCATCAGCCACCAGGACTGTGTCATCGCTAGTCGCCTTGTTAATCGCTGCCTGAATGGTCTGCTTAGCCAGTGCCCAGCTCGATCCGTCGTTGGCATCGTTGCCGGCTGGGCTGACATGATACGTCGCCGGTGGCGGTCTCTTTACAATTACGGCATTCGTCACGCTCGGGGCAGGATTATAAGTCTGATTGCCTGCTTGCCTCGCTGCCACCCATACCGTGCCCGTTGTCCAGAACGTCAGGATTGTCCCGCTACTTATCCGCCCAGGACCAGAGACTACCGCAAAACTGACCGGCAACCCGGAACTCGCCGTCGCCGCCAGACTAACCCGCGAGGTAACCACTTGCTCCGGAATCGCCGGGAAGGAAATCGTCTGGCTAAGACGTTTGACTAATACCGCGTTTGTTACGGCAGGGGCCGGATTGTAAGTTGCATCGCCAGCTTGCCTGGCTACTACCAAGACCATTCCGGCCGCAGAAAACGACAGGGTGTTGCCCCCGCTAATCATCCCCGGACCGGAGACCACCGCAAAACTGACCGGTAACCCGGAACTTGCCGTCGCTGCCAGACTAACCCGCGAAGTTACCATTTGCTCCGGAATCGCCGGGAAGGCAATTGTCTGGCAGAGCTTGAGCACCGATAGATACACCATAACGACTTGGGGTAAATTGCAAGCCTGGGCCGAAGTAACGGTAACTGTGCCCTTATAATTTCCGGGCGCCAATCCGGCGCTGGCATAGTTGACGCTCACGAAATCAATTTCGCCCGTGCTCGACCCGCTTACTGGTGAAAGTGACAGCCAGCCCACATCGGCCGATAGCGTGTAGGCCATTTCTTTCGTGCCAGTATTCCACACCTGTATTGTCTGTTCGGGAGCGTTGGATCCGTAGGTGCACTGATTGGATAGAATGGTGGGGCTTCGTCCCATGAAATAGTTTGTGTCAACCAACTCGTAGGCGCCCATATCTACCGCCGCGCCCCCGATGCGTCGCAGTCCGTCCAGATCAATGCCATTCGTCATCCACGACTGGTTCGTGCCCACATTGATGCAAGGGGGAAATGCCGGAAAGAATACCGTGGGCGTCTTCGTTCTGATTGTAATACGCAATACAGTTCTGGATGGTATTACCGCCAGAACTATACAAGCCCCCGCCTTCATTAGCCTCGTTGCCACTGATGGTACAGTTCTGCACTATGCTATTGGAGGAATATAAACCCCCACCAAAGTCATTAGCCGAGTTGCCGGTAATTAAGCAATTCCGCAGCGAACTGCTCCAGATTTCCACGCCACCACCATCGAAGGCAGCGCCGTTGCGGTTAATCACGCAGTTTTGGATCGTGCCTTGAACGGCATAAACACCCCCGCCGAAATCCGCCGTCCAATTCTCTTCGATTTTGCAGCCCTGCACTACGCCTTGCCAGGCCAACACACCCCCACCGCAGGACCCATAGGTTACAACAAGTTCAGGATGTTCCGCTAAAAGTGTGCTGTTTCCAGTGATTACACAGTCCTGAACAGTTCCCCGCACGTTTAGAGCCCCTCCGCCGCCATAAGAGGCCCAGTTTCCATCAATCGTGCA
>JACPGM010000064.1 GCA_016188985.1 Lentisphaerota bacterium
ACATGGCATTGTTGGTGAAGAAGCCGATACAAGTCATGCTGGCATTGGACAGGATGAACACGTTGGTGGCAGAAAGCGCGGTGTCCCAGTTGGAGAAGATCAGGGTGCATTTGTTGCTGAGCACGATGGAAGAAAGCGAGTAAGTTGCGTTGGTCAGGAGCACGCCGACATTGGCATTGGCGATGAGCACGTCATTGCCGTTCGTTGGGGCAAAGCCGCTGCTCCAGTTCGTGCCGATCGTCCAGTCATTCGTGGAGGGCCCTGGCGTCAACCAGGTCACGGTCGTCGCTTTTGCGCCGGTTACCGGCAGCAATATCGCCAAAGAGACAATGATTATGCGGACCAGGCCGGCGACCCGTCCCGGATTGATAACAAATCGCTTTTCAGGCGGGTTGGACCTATGCCCAGTGGAGCTTACCTGAAGGAGCAATTTCATTGTGGTTATAATATGCAATATGGGTAGAAATGCAAACAATAAATGTGCATGCTCAGGTCGTCAAGAAATGAAACTACGAAATACGCGTCATGCCTAAGGCAGATCCGCCTCAGGCAGAAAACGCGCGAAAATGCGAATGCAGATTACACTCAAGTTTCGCGTAATTTGCGCATTTCGTAATTCCCGCCAGTTTTTCTTGACGTTTTCCAACAGTTACTTGGGGCCGGGTCCAGCCATCAGGGCTTCCACTTGATGTTGCAACCCAGACTGGGCCGCTGAGCGACGGTTATGGGTTGGCCGGCCAGGACCGCATCAATCGCTGAGCGCAGATGCGCGCCGGTCACCGGCTGGTTGTTGCCCGGGCGGCTGTCGTCCAGTTGGCCGCGGTAGACCAGATGGCGGGCGCGGTCAAACAGAAAGAAGTCCGGCGTGCAGGCGGCCTGAAAGGCTTTGGCCGTTGCCTGGGTGGCGTCGTAGCAATAAGGGAAATTGAATTGCAGTTGCTGCGCCATGGCCTTGAGATTCGCCGGGGCGTCGTTGGGATAATTTTCGGCGTCATTGGCGCTGATGGCCACGATGCCGATGCTTTTCCCGGCATAATCGCGGCCCAGGCGGGCCAATTCCTCCTGCACGTGCTGGACATAGGGACAATGCCGGCAGATGAACATCACCAGCAGCGCCTTTTTATCGCTGAAAGTCTGCAGGCTTATCGTGCGCCCGGAAACGACATCCGGCAGTTGAAAATTCGGCGCTGCTATTCCGAGTTCCGGCATGGTTGAAGGTGTCAAAGCCATGGCATGCTCCTTTCTGTGTGTGATTCGTCAGACTTCGATTACGGCGGTGAGGTTATCGGAAGCGAAGTGGGGATTGAGCCGGCCGGTTTCCTCGTCCACCAGCTTGAGCAGATAGGCTTCCAGTTCGCGCTCATATTCGGTTTCGCGCTGGCGGTCGCTGAGCCATTGGCGGGCGGAGAGCAGGCTCGGCGCGCCGGCTTCGGCTTCCGCGGCGCTGGCGAAACGGTTAACCGGGTCGGGCTCGAGAAAACGCTTAAGCACCTGGACGAACTCGACGTTGCGCAGGATTTCCTCCGGCAGATACTGCTCGATCCGGCCGGCCAAGGTGGTCTTGAAATCCAACAGGTTATTTTCGTTCTGTTCGGCGAACAAGGCCATCTGACGGGCGTTCAGCATGGCCAAGCCCACCAGGCCGGTGCTGAAGATGTCGGATGGGATCACCCCCGGCTCGCGGCGATGGTTTTCCGGCGCCATGTAGAGCGGGCTGCCCAGCAGGATATTGATCGGCTCGCCCAGCCGGGCGGCGCGGCCGAAGTCCACCAGTTTCACCGTGCCCTGGATGTTGATCATGATGTTGGTCGGCTTGATGTCGCCGTGGATAAATCCGTTGGCATGCAAGGCCGCCAGGCCGCGCAAAACATTGCGCAGGATATATAGCACCAGCCCGGTGCGCAGACGGACGCGGCCATCCTCCAGGCGGAACAACAAATCGAGAAAACGTTTCCATTCCTTGCTCGTGCTGCGCTCGCGGGCGAATTCGAGATGCCGGCCATCCATCAGGAACTGCAGGTCAATCCCGTCAATGGCCGACATGTGGATGTAGCCGATGCCGTTGCATTCCTCGTAGAAGTTGCCCGAGACCAGGTTGACGTTGTTGATGGGCTGCAGCAGCGAGACCTGCTGGGCAATCCGGCCCATATCGGTCCAGTATCTGGCCGCGCTGGAATAAATGCCCGGATCGAATATTTTGATCGCATGCTCGGTCAGGCAGCCTCGCGCGCCATGGCGCGTGGCCAGGAATACCACGCCTTGCCGCCCGTGGCCCAGTTCCTTGGTGAAGCGATAAACCACGGGGTAGGGAATGGAACGCGCGCGCAGCAGCGCGCGGTAATTTTCCAGCAGCGCGGTGAATTCGCCCTGGGGCGCCGCCGCGGGCGCGACGCTGCCGTCGGCGCTGGATTGTGCCTGGTCGGGAGTGTTGGGCGCGGCGCGCCCTGCAGTGGGCGCCGCTGCGGCCGGCGGCTCTAAGACGACCGTGGCTTCTTTGGAACCAAGGTTATTCATTGCGCGCATTATACGCATTGCCGGCCGCATGGCAAGTTCCCAGGGTTGCCTGCCTGCCGGCAGGCAGGCACCCTGGGCTATGATATGACACCCCTTTGGGGTGCTGCACGCCAACGGCGTGCTACATCATAGCCCAGGGCAGAGCCCTGGGGTTTGGGAACCGGACGTCTAATCCCCCATCCCCACGCCGGACCATTTTTGACAAAAGGCACTCAGGATGTTAAGTTTGCCGCCGATGCAATGGCTGCTTAACAAGATTATCGGGAGCAAGCACCAGCGCGATCTGCGTAAGCTGCGGCCGCTGGTGGCGCGGATCAACGCCCTGGAGCGGGAATACCAGGCTTTGTCCGAAGCCGAGCTGCAAGCCAAAACCTCCGAGTTCAAGGACCGTCTGGCGCACGGGGCGAGCTTAGACAGCCTGTTGGCGGAGGCCTTTGCCGCGGTCAAGAACGCCTGCCGGCGGTTGCTGGGCACAACCATTACGGTGTGCGAGCACGAGATGGCTTGGGACATGGTTCCTTTCGACGTGCAGCTCATGGGCGGCATCGTCCTGCACCAGGGCAAGATCGCCGAAATGGCAACCGGCGAAGGAAAGACCCTGGTGGCCACCATGCCGCTTTACCTCAACGCCCTGACCGGGAACAATGTCCACCTGGTGACGGTCAATGATTATCTGGCGCGCCGCGATTCGCAATGGATGGGCTCGGTCTTTAAATACCTGGGGCTGTCCGTCGGCTGCATTCAGAACCAGATGAATCAGGCCGAGCGCCGCGCGCAATACGCCTGCGACATTACCTACGGCACGAACAGCGAGTTCGGTTTTGATTACCTGCGCGATAACGGCATGGCCTTCGCCAAGGCGGATGTCGTCCAGCGCGAGCACTACTATGCCATCGTGGATGAAATTGATTCGATCCTGATTGACGAAGCCCGCACGCCGCTCATTATTTCCGGGCCGGCGCCGACCTCCTCCCACCAGTACGCGGCCGTGACGCCGCTGGTCGAGCGCCTGGTGCGCAAGCAGCGCGACCTCTGCAATACGCTGATTCAGGAGGCCCGGGACAGCTTGGATAAAGGCGACCTGGAGAAAGCCAAGGCACGGCTCTACCAGGTCCGGCACGGCATGCCCAAGCACAAACAACTGCTGCACCTGCTGGAGGAAACGTCCAACCGCAAGCTCCTGGAGCAGGCGGAAAACATGTTTCTGATTGACATGAACAAGGAACAGGCGCGCGCCCTGCGCGAGGAGTTGTTCTTTACCATTGACGAGCGCGGCCATGACGCCACCTTGACCGAAAAAGGTTGCGCGGCCATGAACCCCGCCGATCCCGACGCTTATGTCCTGCCCGACCTGACCGCGCAAATGGCCGTCATTGACGGTCAGGAAGCGCTTTCCTCCCAGGAACGGCTGGCGCGGACGCAGGAGGTCCAGAACGCCTTTGCCGAGAAGAGCGAGCGCATTCACAACGTGGATCAGTTGATCCGCGCTTACTGTCTTTATGAAAAAGACGTGGAATACGTGGTCCAGAACAATCAGGTGTTGATTGTGGATGAGTTCACCGGCCGGATCCTGCCCGGCCGCCGCTGGAGCGACGGCCTGCACCAGGCCGTTGAGGCCAAGGAAGGCGTGGCCATCGAGCGCGAGACCCAGACCCTGGCGACAATCACCATCCAGAACTATTTCCGTCTTTACAAAAAACTCGCCGGCATGACCGGCACGGCCGAAACCGAGGCCAACGAGTTCCGCGACATTTACCACCTGGACGTAATTGTGATTCCCACCAACCGGCCGGTGCGGCGGGTGGATGCTAACGACCTGATCTATCGCACACGCCGCGAGAAATTCAACGCCATTCTGGCTGAAATCGCCGACTGCCATAAGCGCGGCCAGCCGGTGCTGGTGGGCACGATTGCCGTGGAAACCTCGGAATTACTGAGCCGCATGCTCAAGCGCGAGGGCATCCCGCACAATGTGCTCAACGCCAAGAACCACGAGCGCGAGGCTGAGATTGTCATGCGCGCCGGTCACTCCGGCGCCGTAACCATTGCCACCAACATGGCCGGCCGGGGCACGGACATCAAGCTGGGCGCCGGCGTCGTGGATTTGCCCAAAGAGCTGATCGAAAGCCAGATTACCCTCCAGGAACGGGTGGACGGGGAGTCGCTGCGCGCGCGCTTGCTGAAAAAACCATGCGGGTTGCACGTGATTGGCTCGGAACGGCATGAAGCGCGCCGCATTGACCGCCAGTTGCGCGGGCGCTGCGCGCGCCAGGGCGATCCGGGTTCCTCGCGTTTCTACGTTTCGTTGGAGGACGATCTGATGCGCCTTTTCGGTTCCGACCGCATTTCCGGTATCATGGGCCGCCTGGGAATCGAAGAAGGCCAGCAGTTGGAGCACCCCTGGCTGAACCGCTCGATCGAGACCGCCCAACGCAGGGTCGAGCAGCATAACTATTCCATTCGCCGCCGGACGCTGGAATACGACGACGTCATGAACAAGCAGCGCGAAATCATTTATGGTTTTCGCGGGCAGATTGTAAAAGACGAACAGGTCCGTGAACAGCTCTACGATCTCGTGGCCGAGGCCATTGAAGCGCATGCTGAGGAAGCGTTCGGCGACGGCAAGGCGGAGCTTAAAGATAATTTTGTCATGTGGGTCAATGCCACCTTTCCGGTCGGCTTTAAGCGGGAGGAATTGGTGGGCGCCGATCTGGACGCCGCCGCCGCCGCGGCCAAGGTGTTTGAGCGCGTCAAGCGCGCCTACGAGCTGAAGGTTCAAGTTGAGGACCCGGCCGCATTGCCCGGCCTGGAGCGCTTCATTGTTTTGCACGCGATTGACACGCACTGGCAGGATTACCTGCGCGCCATGGATTATCTGCGGCAAAGCGTGGGCCTGCGGGCTTACGGCCAGCAGGATCCGCTGGTGGAATATAAGCGCGAAGCCTATACCATGTTTTCCTCGCTCATGGATACGATTAAGAGCGAGGTGGTCACCCGAATTTTCCGCTCGACGACGTCCCTGAAGGGTTACGAGCGCCTGATGACCACCATGCCGGTTCGCCTGGTTCACGATGAGGTGGCCTCTCTCGGCGGCGCCCGCCAGGTCGCCGGCCGGGAACCGGCGACCTCCGGCGAATCGGTCACGGTCCGCCGCGAGGGCGCCAAGGTCGGCCGCAACGATCCCTGTCCCTGCGGCAGCGGCAAGAAATTCAAGAAATGCTGTGGCCGATAAATAGACAATTTCGAATTTCGAATTTCGAAGTTCGAAGTGTTCCATCACTCCATTGGTTGGGAGCAATCCTTACGGGATTTCTCCTCTTTGCGGCCTTTCCGCCGCTGGAGTTTCCGGCTTTAGCCTGGATTGCCCTGGCGCCGCTCGTAGTGCTCGGCGCTTCGGCCAGTCCGCGCGCGGCGTTGCGCTGCGGCCTGCTGGCCGGGCTGGTGTTCTGGCTAACGTCCTTGGCCTGGCTGACGCGGGTAACCTGGACTGGTTGGTTCCTGCTCTCTTTGTATTGCGCTTGCTTTATGGCCGGTTTTGCATGGTCGGTTGCCTGGTGGTTTGAGCGGCGCGGACTGTCTTCCCGTTGGGGTAATCCCGGAATGGTGCTTGCCATTCCAGCCCTCTGGGTTGGCTTCGAATACTTGCGCGGCACGCTCTTTTCCGGGTTCCCCTGGAATCCAATTGCGGTCAGCCAGTATGCCAATTTGCCGCTGATTCAGGTGGCGCAGTTCGGCGGGGTTTATCTCGTTTCCTATCTGGTGGCCCTGGTCAATGCGGCTTTGGCCCTGAGCCTTGTCCACTTCGCGCGCTATCCGACGGAGGCTGTCAAACGATTGCCCGGAGAATTGGTGATGTCTCAGTTTCTTGGGGTTCGTGAGGGTAGGGACGGCTCGCCGAGCCGTCCGCGGCGCGTTCGGGCCTACTCCGCCGTAGTAAGCCTACTGGCTACGAAGGCTGGACGAACGCGCCCTACCTCTTTCCTCCAGATGGCTGGGGCCTTACGAGAGTTACTGATTGTCTTGCCGGTGATTGCCTCCGCGCTGTGGTTTGGCGAGTTGAAGCTGCGGATTCCCGCCGGCGCAACCGATACTTTCAAAATTACCGCCGTTCAGGTTAATGTCTCCCAGGTCGCCAAATGGTCGGAAGAATGGACCGCCGAGATCAATGATCGGTTGCGGCGAACCAGCCGCCTGGCGATCCAGCGCGATGCGCCCGATCTGGTTGTCTGGCCGGAGACCACTGTGCCGGACTTTGTCCGTACCAGCCGCGCCAGCCAGGCAACTATCGCCGACGTGCTTGCGCTCGGAGTTCCCGTGCTCATGGGTTCGATGGACTTTGACGATTCCACGGCCCGCATCCGTTACTTTAACAGCGCATTTCTTTACCGGCCGGGCGGAGCCGTGCCGCAAACCTATGCCAAGCGCCACCTGGTTCTGTTTGGCGAATATCTGCCCTTCGAGCGGTGGCTTCCGTTCCTGCGCGTATTGACCCCGGTGGAAGAGAGTTTTACGGCCGGCAAGGAAGCGACCGTGTTCCGGTTGGGCTCCCGGGCCTTCGCGGTCTTGATCTGTTTTGAAGACACCGTAGCGCGCTTGGCGCGGGACGGTGTGCGCGCCGGCGCGCGGCTGCTCATTAATCAGACCAATGACGCCTGGTTTGATCCTTCCTGGGCCTCGCGCCAGCACATGGCGCATTGCGTTTTCCGCTGCGTGGAAAACATGGTTCCGGCCGTGCGCTCGACCAATACCGGCATCACCTGCTTTATTGACCGCAATGGGCGAATTGTCAGCCGCCTGGACCGCGCCAAGGGCGTTATGTCGAGTTCTGCTTACCTGACGTTCAGCGTGGCTTTGCCGCCGGCTCAGAGGTTGCCGACATTTTACACCCGGCATGGCGATCTACTGGGCTTAAGTTGCGCCGCTTTTACTTTGTGTTTGATCGCCGCCGGGCTTTGGCTTGTCCCGCGTTGCGCGGGGCCGCGGCGGTTTTCGCGGTCATAGACGCAATGGAACTACTCACCACGGATTACACGGATTACACCGATATGGGGAACTTGATTAATATCCGTGCCATCAGTGTAATCCGTGGTGGAAGACTCTGTTCGGGTTGAATGAGTGCAGGCACCGGAGTAGTCACGACGCAATAAGGATTATGACTTGCCAGGCGCGGCGCTCAGACTTACCATGCCGGGCAATTGCAGGCGCACAGGATAAAATGCCTCAGCGCGTTCATCTGATAATTTCCGGGCGGGTGCAAGGCGTAGGATTCCGTTTTTTCTGCGTGGACCTGGCGCGCCAGCACGGCATCCGCGGCTGGGTGCGCAATACGGAGGATGGCGCCGTGGAAGTTATGGCTGAGGGCGAGGAAGCCGACTTGAAGTTGTTTGTGCAAGGCTGCCGGCGTGGTCCGCGCGGCGCCCTGGTGCGGGATTGCCAGGAAACCAATGAACCGCCCGCGGAAATGTTTGATTCATTCGAGGTGACGTTTTGAGAAAGAACAAGCTCCTGAGCGAAACATATCGCAACCGGGTGATGGAACTTTTTTCATCAGCCGGCAGCCAACCATTGACCGAGAAGCAGATTGCCAAGACGCTGGCCGTGCGCGGGTCGGCGGCCAAGCACATCCGCACGCTGCTGGAATGGATGGTGCGCAACGGCGAAATCGTGCGCATCCATCAGAACCTTTATTCGCTGGGCCAGCCGGCCGATCTCGTTACCGGCAACCTCGACGTCTTGAGCAGCGGCAATGGTCTTGTGCAGCCGCAGGACGGTTCCGCCGAGATCTTTGTGGGGCGCAATGAATTGGGCACCGCTTTGCCGAGCGACCGGGTGGTAGTGCGCCTGGACCCCGGCCAGGTGGACCCGGAAGCGCGCGTGCGCCGCACAGGCAAAGTTATTCGCATCCTGGAACGTTCCCGCCGGGCGGTTGCCGGCACGCTTAAAGCAACGAGCCGCTTTCACTATGTCGTGCCGATTGATCCGGCCTATACGCAGGATTTTTACGTGGCCGATCCCAAAGGCGCGCGCGTTGGCGACCGGGTGGTTATCCAGTTCACCGAATGGGCCCACAAGCATGTCAGCCCGGAAGCGGAAATCATCGAGGTGATCGGTCCGGAAACCAATCCTTCTTTGGACACGCTGACTATTATCCGGCACTACGGTTTGCGCGATAACTTTCCGGCCCCCGTCTTGCGCGAAGCCGAGGCTTCGCCTGATTTGCTGGCTGATCCCGGCCAACGCCGTGACTTGCGCGAGTGGTTTATTTTTACGATTGACCCCGCCACTTCCCGCGATTTTGATGACGCCCTTTCGCTTACCACCGACGCGCGCGGCCACCGGGTGCTCGGCATCCATATCGCCGATGTGGAGCATTTTGTCCGACCGGGCACCGCCCTGGATCGCGAAGCGCGGCGGCGCGGCAACAGCGTTTATCTGCCGGACAAAGTCCTGCCCATGTTGCCGGAACAGCTTTCCAACGGCTTGTGCAGTTTGCGGCCGGACGAGGATCGCCTGGCTTTTTCGGTCCTGATTACGTTTAATGACGAGGGCGCGCCCCTCCATACCGAGTTTTGCAAGAGCCTGATCCGCTCGCGCTGGCGTCTGAACTATGGCCAGGCCTTGGCCCTGCTGGAGGGGCGCGAGCCGGCCGGGGTTGCGGTCAGCTCAACGGGCACAGCGCTGCTCAAGCAAGTGCATCAACTGGCCCAGCAATTGCGCGCGCGGCGCCAGGCCCAATG
This sequence comes from Lentisphaerota bacterium, assembly GCA_016188985.1. Taxonomy (GTDB): domain Bacteria; phylum Verrucomicrobiota; class Kiritimatiellia; order JAAZAB01; family JAAZAB01; genus VSJD01. The sequence continues at coordinate 9,252 of JACPGM010000064.1, forward strand.
GGCGCTCGACCTGGATGTGCCGGAATATGAAGTTATCATGGGCGCCGACGGGATGATTGCGGATATCCGCCAGAACCTGAACGATATTTCGCACCAGTTGATCGAGGAATGCATGGTGGCGGCCAACGAAGCCGTTGACCGCGAACTAAGCGCGCGCGGGTTTGCGCTCATCCATCGGGTCCACGAGCCGCCGCGGCCGGAAAAACTGGAAATGCTCGCGGCGCAACTGAAGGACATGGGCTTGCGCCCCGGGGACCTTTCCCATCGCAAGAACATCGCGGATTTTTTGAAGAAAGTCGCCGGTCACCCGCTCGAATACGATATCAAGCTGGCCACACTCAAGAGCATGCAGCGCGCGGTGTATTCGCCGCAGGCGCTGGGTCATTACGGGCTGGCCAAGAAATTCTACGCGCATTTCACCTCGCCAATCCGGCGCTATCCGGACCTGCTGGCGCACCGCACGCTCCAGGCCATGCTTGGTCGGCGCCGTTCGCCCTATGGGCCGGGCGAGCTCGCGGGCATAAGCCGGGAGTGCTCGCGGACGGAATTAGTGGCTGAGACCGCGGAGAAGAATCTGCTGGAAATCAAGAAATACCGGTTTCTGGAGCAGCAGCTTGCCCGCAAACAACCGAAAGTCTACGACGCGGTCGTGGTGCGCGTGAAGAACTTCGGTCTGTTTGTCGAACTGAAGCAGTTGCAGGTGCAGGGCCTGGTGCACGTTTCGACTCTTTCCGACAAATTTCTCCGTTACGATGAACAGCGCCGGGTGCTGTGCGCGGGGCAAGTGCGCTTTGCCGTCGGCGACCGCCTGAAGGTTTTACCGGTGCGGGTGGATTTTGACAAACGCCAGATTGATTTTGCCATTGCGGGCCAAGAACGCTTTATGCGCCCGCGCGTTGGCAAGAGCCGTCGGCTGGAGCAATCCCGGGGCACTCGCGGGTCCCGCAGCCGGTAGCGCCAGGGAAGCACTTTTTAATTTGTCATTGGCCGTGAAATGCTTTAGATTAACAACAAAACCTAATTAGGAGGCTGCTCATGAAAGCGATCGTGGATGCTGACTTGTGCACGGGTTGCGGTTTGTGCGTTGATACGTGTCCGGCGGTGTTTGAAATGAACGACGCCGTGGCCAAAGTCCGCGTGGCGGAAGTTCCCGAAGACGCCGTGGAGAGCTGCCGGGAGGCCACGGATAATTGCCCGGTCGAAGCTATTCGGATTGAAGAATGAGCGATGGCTATTCTCGACCAGTTGGGTCCGCAACTGGCGGCGGCGACGAAGCTGCTGCGGGCGTTGCGCCAGCCGCCCCAGGAGCTGGTGGCGGTTGATTTTGATCCGGCGGCCACGCGCTGTGTGCGCTTGAAAGTGAGCGGCGCCGAGGTCGAGGCGCTGGCTGCGGACATATTGCCGGCCTTGGATCTGGGCGACGAGGCGCAGGTCAAAGCGTTTGAATTGCCCAAGCCGCTGGCCGCCCGTTATGTGGCCATCTGCATTCCGGGATCCGGCGCGATTGTCAAGTTGTTGAACTTTCCCGGCGCCCTGGATGACAAGGCCGAGGAACAGATTCGCGAACATATGGGCGTGGGCGAGGGCGCCTTCCGCTTCGGCTACCGGCTGATCAGTCAGACCCGCTCCGAGACGCGCTTGCTGACCGTGGCCATTCCGGAAGCCCAGGTGCAGGCGGCTTGCGCTGTTTTCCCGACCGGCTTGCCGGCGCCGACCTCGGTCGAAGTGAGCGGCTTGGCGGTTATGTCAGCCTTCCTCCATGGACCCGCGGCGGCCGCTCAGGACGAGGCCGTCGGGGTTGTTGAATTCGGCGCGCGCGACACGTATTTTGCCTTCTTTAAGAAGCGCGAGCTGGTTTTAATCCGCAAATTTGACTTCGGGCATTTGAACCTGCTGGAACGCCTCGAGCGCGGCATGGGCGCTGATCGCCAAACGGCCTTGAACATTATGCGGGATCAGTCCTTTGACATTTCCCAGTTGATCAAGGATATGACTGATCCATTCATTAAACAACTGGTCATTTCCCAGCATTTTGTCGAGCGGCGCGAAAACTGCCATATATCCAGGATCTTTGTGCCCGATGATCCGAGTATCACGCGCGTCTGGCTGAACGATATCAAGGCGGCCGTGGGCCTGGAGGTCGGCACCTGGCATCCTTTCGAGGGGGTCAAGTTGTTGCCCGAAGCTCTGAGCGGGAAGTTGGAAGCCAGCCGCTGTGACTTTGCCGCCGCCGTGGGCGCGGCCCTGGCCAAGTTTGAAGAAGGCCGTGGGGGTTCCGGCGGGTGAAGACGGATGCCAGACGACGGACGCCGGACGACGGACGCCATAGCCCCGCATTAGCTGGGAAAGGTTTAAGGCCATGAACCTGCAAGTGGATTTCCTGCTGGATAGCGAACGCCGCAGCGGCAGTTCGGTAAGCCCGAAATTTGTTATTCGCCTGGCGGCCATTATCGTTCCGGCCGTTCTGCTTGGTTTGTTCATGATTCTCAGCACGGCCTACCAGGTATCCAAACATGACCGGAATACGGTTGAACAGGAGAAGCGCCAGATTGATCCTGAGTATCGGAAGGTCATTAACCTGGAAAAGGAATTGAAGGAGGCGCAGAGTTTGGCGGCGGCTATCCAGGGGTGGAAGGATTCGCGGCTGGATGCCTACCGGTTCCTGCGGGGGTTGCAGCGCGCGGTGCCGTTATCCGTTCAATTGACCCAGGGTGTGCTCAATGAGAAAGTGGAAGCCGTGGAGAGCGCCGTCGGGCGCACCGCCATGCTCCAGCTGAAAGGCCGCGTGGGCGGGGCAAGTCCCGAGGCTGACGTGCGGCGTTTGTACGAGGCGCTTAAAAGCGAGCCGCCGTTTCCTGATCTTATGGAGCAAGTCGAGGTGAAGCGCTTTGCCGCCTCGGAAGCGCGCGATGAGCAGGATATCCGGGTTTTTGATATCGAGTGTAAATTGAAGCCGCGGCTGCTTATGGCGCCGGCACGCCCGGCAAGCGCGACGAAATGACGGGTCAGGAAAAACGCTTAGATGTAGCACCCCTACAGGGTGCGGGAGGGTTTTGGGCAACACCTTTTGACCTGGGGTTGCGCCCCAGGCTATGATGTAGCTGCCCTTCAGGCAGATGAAGCCAAGGCAATAGAGCGATTTGCGTAAAGATAGAGAAACACAACCCCAACGGGGTTAAACATCATAGCCCAGCGAGCATCGCTGGGTTAATGGAACCATGATCATTGGATGGCCGCCATGCCCACATTGTCTCTGACAAAAAAACAGATTCAATTGCTTGCCGGCGGGGTCGGGGGGGCCATAGCCTTCCTGGTTATTATTCAGTTGAGCGTGGCGCCCATGGTTAAGACCATGAAAGATAATCGGGCCAGTTCCCGGGCCTTGCGCGAGGAGCTGGATAAGGCCCGGAAAGTGGTTGGCCGGGGCGTGGAAATCCAGCGCAACCTGACTCAGACCCGCGCCGATATCCGGGCCTTTGCGACCAATATGCCTTTGCCGGTACTCGGCAATTACCTGCTGGCCAGAGAGCAGCAGATCCGCGCGGTGTGCGCCCCGCTCAATATTTCCGTCGAGAATGTGCAGGAATTTGACGTGCTCAAGGTGGCCGGCTGGAACGAGTTGTTCAAGGTCTATCGCGTGCGCGTGGTGGGACGCGCCGGGGTCAATGAACTGGCCCGTTGTTTCCATGTGCTCCAGATGCGCAATCCGCTCTTGTCCATCTCGGCGATTAATATCGTGCCGCTGGAGGGCATTCCCAATATCCATAACTTCAGTTTCGTGGTCGGCTGGCTGATCTGGGCCGACCCCGATCAGCGTCCGTCATTTTTAGAGGAGAGCCCATCAAAGGCGCCGTGAATAAATTTTTCGCCGGGCGAAAAATTTAGTAACTGCTGCTAAGCAAGAAATGGAACTGCGAAACACGCGAAAGGCGCTAAAAATAGGAATGGACTTTGTATTCTAATTTCGCGTATTTTCCGCCAGAGGCGGATCTGCCTCAGGCATGACGCGCATTTCGTAGTTAATTGTTTTCTCAGATAGCTGAGTAGTTACGCGTCGCGCAAAAAAACAGCTTATGCGGTTTTTATTACAAGTGGTAATCATGTCTTTATTGGCAGGTGGATGGTTGGCGGCTCCAGCCCAAGCCCAGACACCGTCGAACAGCGCCGCCGCCTTTGCGCCGAAGGCGCCCGCGGGCTATGATGCCGATTATGTCCTTACGTTAAGGGACCCGTTCAGTCCCGTTGGGTATGTTCTGCCAGAAATTGAAGGGTCGGCCGTTGTTCCGGGCGATCCCGGGATCCCTGCGCCCCGCCTTGACCTGATAACCAGGGCGCGCTCCCGGGTGCGGCTGATGGCAGTGATACAGCGCGGCGACGCCTATGTGGCCAATGTAAATGGGACTATTGTTAAGGTTGGCGATGAAATCGAAGTCACCGTGGAGGGCCAGACGGTTGTGTTTGTCGTCAAGGATATTGCCGTGGGCCGGATTGTGCTCGAACCGCGGCGGTAGAGCCTGTTTTTTTCTCTTGCTATTCTGCAAGGGAATGAATAAGTTTAGCCCAACGATTGCATCCAGGAGGGGGCTATGAAGATTTGGCATGCCAGGTTGGCGGGTTTGCTGCCGGTTATGGGCTTAGCCCTGCTCCTGGCCTTTACCGGCTGCGAGGATCCCACCGACGAAGACAGCAGCGGGGCCGACAGCTATTTCGACAACAACCCCTACACCTCGGCCTCCCGCGATACGCCTCTGCCTTCCGTTTTAGCACTTACCCCCTCTTTTGGCACCGCCAGTATTATCGGCCAGACCATTGCCTTCGTGGTCAGCGGCGGGTATGGCGCCTATCATTGGAGCGTGTCTGACGCATCCGTCGGCACGGTCGCATCCAAGGGGGCTAATATGGCGCTCTATACGGCCGTGGCCATCGGTAACAATGACGTGATTGTCCAGGATGACGAAGGTCATTACGCCGTGGCTCACATTTCGCCGGTCGTGGATACGCCGGGCATCACGCCTTCGGCGGTTACACTTAAGAGTGGCGCGCTCTATGCCTCGTTCACGGTGAGCGGCGGCACACCGCCTTATACCTGGACGTCCGGCAATACCAGCTTGGGCACGGTCTCGTATTCGGCCGCCTCCAGTTACGTCGCGGCTTACACGGCCGTCTCCGGCGCTTATGGTGTGAACGAGATAACGGTTGTTGATGCCGAAGGCCGCACGGCTTCCGCTACGGTGACTCAGGAGCCGTGATGGTTGGCAGGTAATTCAAGATAGGAATTTTAATCTTCTGTAGCCGCGCCCGCCCGCCTGCAACGCAGTGCGTAGCACTGCGGGCAGGTGAGGGCGTGGATTCCGCCGGAGGCCACGGCGTCACCGCCGCGGCTACAGATCAGGAATGTAGCCGCCTCACTCCGTTGAGGCGTCCGAAACAGTTGCGGCTTTACCGACTAATTCAAGGGACCATTGTGAGAAAAGTTTCAACGGTTAGGCTCGTGCTTATCGCTGGCGTTATTTTTTCTTTGGTCGCCGTTTTCTTATTGGCGCAAAAGCAGGAGAGCAACGCCCAGCCGGTGACGACTGAGGCGCCGGCGGCTGTTGCCGCGACGCCGGCGGGACAAGCTCCGCACGACACGGGACAAGCCCCGCACGACCATACGCAGCGCTTGGCAAGCGCGGAGCAGGCCCCGGCGCCTTCCGGCGGGAAAAATGCGGTTGCTCCTGGCAGCGGGACCGAGATCGTCATTACGGCGGAAACTTCCGCGCCGCCGCAGCTCATTCAAACCAAGGCAACCGGCGCGGGCGCCAACCTGATTACGGTGGCCTTCGACAATGTGCCCGTGCAGGACGTCGTCAACATGTTTGCCCAGATTTCGGGCGCCAACATCATCATGGCCGGGGCCTTTACCAACCTCTACATCACCGCCAACCTCAAGAACGTGGACTGGAAATCGGCCTTGAACCTGGCCTTGGGCTCGGTGAATCTTTCGATGATCGAAGACGCCTCGGGCATTCTGATGGTAGTTTCTTCCGACGTCTATCCCGACAAACTCAAGGAAATCGAGGCCTCCAAGCCCTTGATCACCCGGGCAATTGTGCCGCGCTATATGAGCGCCGTGGACCTGGTGGAACAGATCAAAAAACTGAATGTATTGTCCCCCCGCGGCACGATTACCACCAGCCAGAGTAAAGAGCAGGACTGGATGAATCTGAAATCCGCCGAAAAACCAACTAAACTTCGGCGCGATCCCACCGCATCAGAGGAGGTGCCTCAGAATCCAAGTATTACCACCGCCATTATTATCAGTGATATCAGGGAATACGTGGACAAGGTGGAAGCCCTGGTCCAGGCGCTGGACAAACGCGAGCCGCAGGTGTTTATTGAGGCGCGCATCATCAATGTAGCTTCCGGCGACAGTAAGAAATTGGGCTTTGACTGGGATATGCTGGACCGTTTCGGCGCCGAGGCCGGTCTTCAGGATCTGGTCTGGAACTATAGAGATGGGCAGTCTGCGCAAAACCTCAAGCAAAACTCGCGTAAACAATATGATACGCGCAGCAGACAGGATGACATCAACAAGTTTTACAATGTCAGCGACCAGCAATACGAGGAAAGTGTTACCTCCTACGAAGAGTCGCCGCCCGAGTCAGGCAACTGGGTAGCCCGAACGCTCCTTACCCCGACGCGCACGATTGCCGACAGAATCGGCCAGGGACTGGATATCCAATCATTACGTTCCGATGATATTACCGATTCGATGTCGAAAAGCCGAACAGCCACCGCCTTTCTGACGGTTGACAAGGTATCCCTCTTCCTGAGCGCCCTGGAAAAAAATGCGAATGCCGAGATGATTTCGCACCCGCAGATCGTGGTCGGCAACCGCGTGGAAGCCAAAATCCATGTGGGCGAAAGAGTGCCCGTGCTGCCGACGGTAATAACCTACGTGACTTCCGCCAGCGGCGTTGCCATCCCGGCTTATACGGATGGCAGTGAGATCATCTTGGAGCTGGGCTTAACCCTGTGGGTCATTCCTGAAATTGATTTTCAGAACAACAGCGTGCGTCTGACCGTTCGCCCGGAAACAAAGCGGCAAACCGGCACGGAAGAAAATCCGAGGACTGGCAAGAAATATCCGATAGTGTCTTCGCGCGATTTAACCACGCGCGTCAATGTGCCCAGCGGGCACACCGTGGCCATCGGCGGCCTGGTGGAGAACGAAAAAGTCAAGCGTGAGAAGAAAGTGCCGCTCCTGGGCGATATTCCGCTCCTGGGCCTGCTCTTCCGCCACACCGAAGACGCGTTTACAAGAAATAATCTGATTATTCTGATTACGCCCACCATCCTGGATGACAGCAAACCGCTGACCGGTCTGGAGGCGCAAGCCCAGCCAACTATTGATAAACTGGAAAAGATTCCGCTCTCCGCGGTAAAGGCGGTTCCTTCTAATGCGGTTGCCAGCGTGACGGTCGGCACCAATGCCGTAACGCCCGCCGCGGGCTTAAGCCGGCCGCCCGCGGAGGCGCCGCCCGCGTCACCGGCGCCGACCGGGGGGGTGGCGACGGCCTCTGCCACGGAGCTTGAAAAACCGATTCGCACCACGGCTCCCGTCACCGGCCGCTGATGATCGGAAGCGCATTGGTAGCCGTGCCCGCCCGCCTGCAACGCTATGCGTAGCACTGCGGGCAGGTGAGGGTGTGGATTCCTCCGGCCGCCACGGCGTCACCGCCGCGGCTACATGAATCAGCGGTTGGTAGGTCAGTGGAACGAGAAGATCGTGCCGGGTTTTGTAGCCGCGCCCGCCCGCCTGCAACGCTGTGCGTAGCACTGCGGGCAGGTAAGGGCGTGGATTCTTCCGGTGGCCACGGGCTCACGCCCGGTGTTTGTTTAGCGGGTTGCGGAACCGACATGTATATTAACGGCGCTCTCGGGCCTACTCCGCCGTAGCAAAGCCTCATGGCTGCGAAGGCTGGACGAGAGCGCCCTACCAGGTAGGGACGGCTCCCCGCTACAGCGCGGGGCAAGCGCCGAGTTTATCCCGCCTTGGCGGGACCGTCCGACGGAATCTATCCTACGCTAAACACATACCACGCCCGCGGCTACAGCGGGGAAACCATCATCCCAATGACCTTATCATGACCTTCCTGCCCCAAAGCGCGTGGCGCTACGCGGTTCTCATTATTATTCTTTTTGCCATTGTGGCCGTGGCCGCCACGACGATTATCTCCGAGCTTCAGGATCAAATCGGCCGGCAACCTACGGCCGAAACCGCCCGCCAACTGAGCATTGCCATCTGGGCCCTGACCATGGGCTGCCTCTTTCTGGCGGGCGCCCTCGGCCTGTGGGCCATTCGCTCGACAACGGAAATCGAAGGCCGCCGCCGGGTCGGCCGTTTTGTAGATACGATGGATTTCCTGGGCGATGGCCTGCTGGCCGTTGACAGCAAGGGCCGCGTGCGCGGCGGCAACCCGGCCGCCCGGCAGTTGGCTCCGCATTCCTGGCCGGCCAGAAAAAACATCAGACTGCCGGATGTTTTTCCCTGCCTCACGGAACAGGATCTGCCGCGGCTGCTGGACCCGATGGCGCCGCAGGAAATTGAAAGAAATTGCGTCTATAGCGGTGGTTTGCGGATCCTGCGCTTTCGTTCCCAGCCCGCCGAAGGACTGATCCTGATCCTGGTCAGCGATATCACCGCGCGGCACGCCCTGGAAATCCGCCAACGCCAGGTTGCCCAGTTGCAGATTATCGGCCGGATTGCGGCCGGGGTAGCCCATGATTTTAACAGTATCCTCTGCGCCATTTCCGGGCATGCCATGCTGCTGGAGCGCCTGGGCCTGGAACCGGAGAATTTGAAACGATCGCTGACCACTATTGCCGGAGAAACGCAGAAAGGCGTGCGGCTTTCGCGCCAGTTGCTGGAATTAAGCCGCACCGGCGCCCAAGATAGCCCCAGTGAAAACTTAGCCGGCAATGTGGCCGAAGCCACCGCTTTGCTGCGCACGGCGCTCTCTCCCCAGTGGCAGGTGCTTTCAACGATTCAAGGCTCATATCCGGCTGTGCCGCTGGCCGCCGCCCAGATTGAACAGGTAGTGGTCAACTTGGGTCTTCTGGCCGCCGATGCACAGCCGCACTCGGGCACGGTCACGATTTCGCTCAATCAGCCGGGGCAGGGCCGGCTGCTGGATGTCGGCGCTCAATATGCGGCGGTCATTCTGGTTTCGGGTGAATCGGCGCCGGCATCTGCCCGCATCCCGCTGGAAGCGGGAAGAGCGGCAGGCGGGGCCGAGACCGCCTTGCCCAGCCAACCGATGACCACGGTAACCGACGAGGGCGGCATCATTTCTTCGGTCGTCCGCAGCATGGTGGAACAGGCGCAGGGCCGCTTTGATCAGATGCAAGCCGCCAGCGGACTCTGCGTCTATCGGGTTTGCCTGCCGCATCTGGATCTGCGCTCGGATCTGGAACAAGCCGAGCGACTTTCGCTTGACCGGATGGCCGCATTGTTGGCGCGCTGGCGGGTCATGCTGGCCGGGGCGGATAACGAGCTGGAGGAAGTGGCGGCCAAACTGCGGAATATCGGGAGCAATGTTGAGCGCCAGACCAAAGTGGGCTCAATTCTGGCCAGCGTAGAGCAAACCCGGGAATTGGATGCCCTGGTCATGGCCAAAAGCCTGCTGGGTGAGGATTCCCGCAACCTGCTGAAGGCTTTGCGAACACTCCGTCCTGAGCTGGGAATTGTCGTCCTGGGCCCGGCGCCGAAGCACATGCATTGGCCGGAAGAGTTGGGCATTGTCTTCGTGCCGTCCGGCGCCAATCCCGAGCACTGGTTCCGTTCCTTGCTTGCCGCCCGCTCCGCCGCCAGGCACGTGGTGACCTAATGCCATTTGGGCTGTAGACCGCCCAGAACCTGAACGCGAGCTATCGTCTCGCAGCTACAACGGGCACGTTCTCCTGTAGCCGTCGGACGCAAGGCCGACGCATGGCGACCTAATTTGAGCTTGCAGCCGCGCTTCCAGTCGGTAACCTTTCCTATCAGTTAACAGTTAGACCGTTTATACTTCACGGTTTAGAGTTCACAGCTTGACTGTCTACTGTCTAACTGTCTACTTGGTACTGTTCATTGGTCGGATGCGATTCCAATGGCCTTTACCCGGCACTGGCTTCGCCTATGGGCTACGCCAGGCGGCGTCTGGTAAAGCCAGGCGAAGCTCTGTAGCGAAGCCTGGCCAGCTTAGCTCAGTCGGCAGAGCAGGTGATTTGTAATCACCAGGTCGTCGGTTCGAATCCGACAGCTGGCTCCCGGTAAGGCCTCAGTTATGAGGTGGTCGCGTGAAGGTAGGGACGGCTCGCCGAGCCGTCCGCGGCGCGTTCGGGCCTACTCCGCCGTAGTAAGCCTACTGGCTACGAAGGCTGGACGAACGCGCCCTACCTCTTGCCCCCCACAAGACTGAGGGGGTACGGCTCCCGGATTTTTTTGGTTGATGCCAACTGTAGGCCGCCATAATATGGCGGCTCCTTGCGCCCGCATATTATGCGGGCCTACAACTATACCCGCAATCAGGATTAAAATCATGGCTTTCGGAGTTGCCGAAAAAATTATCAGTGCGCATCTGGCCAAGGGGCGTTTGAACCCGGGCGAGGAAATCGGGTTGAAGATTGACCAGACCCTGACCCAGGATGCCACGGGCACGCTGGCGTATCTGCAGTTTGAAAGTCTGGGTATAGCAAGCGTGGCGACCGAGCTTTCGGTCAGTTACGTGGACCATAATACCATTCAGGACGGCTCGGAAAACGCGGACGACCACCAGTATTTGCAGTCGGTCGCGGCCCGCTATGGCATTCTATTTTCCAAGGCCGGCAACGGCATTTGCCATCAAGTTCATCTCGAAAGATTTTCCGCGCCGGGCAAGAGTCTGCTGGGCGCCGATTCGCATACGCCCACCTGCGGCGGCGCCGGCATGCTGGCGATCGGCGCCGGCGGGCTGGATGTGACCTTGGCCCTGGCGGGCTATCCGTTTTTTGTGGAATGCCCCCGCATTGTTCGGATCAATCTGCATAACCGCTTGCAACCTTTCTGTTCGGCTAAAGACGTAATCCTGACTATTCTGGGCATGCTTACTACGAAAGGCAATACCGGCACGCTCCTTGAGTATGGCGGCGAGGGGCTTGTAAGCCTTTCCGTGCCGGAGCGCGCGACGATTGCCAACATGGGCGCCGAGCTCGGCGTAACGACCTCCATTTTTCCCAGCGATCAGGTAACGCGCGAGTTTCTTAAAGCCCAAAAGCGCGTACAGGTCTGGCAGGAGATTGCCGCCGACCCCGGCGCGCGTTATGCGCGGATTATTGATCTTGATCTGGCTAAGATTGTGCCCATGGTGGCCAAGCCGTGGAGTCCCGATAATGTCTGCCCGGTGAAAGCAATCGCAGGATTGGCCGTTGACCAGGTGGCCATCGGCAGTTGCACCAATTCTTCCTATGCCGAGCTAATGCGCGTGGCCGCCTTGTTGGCCGCGCGGCGGGTTCATCCGCGCGTCAGCCTGGTCATTGGGCCGGGGTCGCGGCAAGTGTTGCAGATGCTGGCGGAAAGCGGCGCGCTGGGGACATTTGTTGCGGCGGGCGCGCGCGTTCAGGAGCCGGTCTGCGGCTTCTGCATCGGCAATTGCCATGCCCCGCCAACCGAAGGGGTGAGCTTGCGCACGATCAACCGGAATTTCAAGGGGCGCTCCGGCACGCCTTCGGCCGCGGTCTATCTGGTAAGCCCGGAGACCGCGGCCGTGGCGGCCCTGCGCGGCGTGGTCACGGACCCGCGCGAGGCCGGCCTGGAATATCCGGTCATTGCCGCGCCAAAAACCTTTGTGGCTGATGATAGCATGATTTTGCCGCCGCCACGGCCGACGGCGCGCCGCCAGGTAACCATTGTGCGCGGACCCAATATCGGGAAGCCCTTGAAGCTGGAACCGCTCGCGGATAGCATTGCCGGCGTAGTGGCCATCAAGCTGGGCGACAAGATAACTACCGATGACATTATGCCGGCCGGCGCGCGCTTGAAATATCGTTCCAACATCCCGAAATACGCGGAGTATGTGTTTGAGCTGATTGATCCGGCTTTCAGCCGGCGCTGCCAGGAATACCAGCGGGAAAAAAAAGCTGCGATCATTGTCGCCGGCGAGAGCTATGGCCAAGGTTCCTCCCGCGAGCATGCGGCGCTTTGTCCGCGCTACCTGGGAGTGCGGGCCGTGCTGGCCTGCTCCTTCGAGCGCATTCATTTTGCCAACCTGATTAATTATGGTATTGTGCCGCTGGTTCTGAAGGCCAAAGCCGCTTATAAAGCGCTGCAAGCCGGGGATATTCTGGAGTTGCGCGGCCTGAAGCAAGCTCTCCGCCGCGCGACGGAGATTGCCGTGGTGAACAAGACCCGCGCGACAACCTATGCGACTGAGTTGCAGCTCAGCGACCGGCAGCGCGCGGTGCTTCTGGCCGGCGGTGTGTTCAACTACGCCCGGAAGACTGATGACAGCCCAGCCCGCAGTCGCTACGCGACAGCGTTGCGGGCGGGACGACCGACGCCAGATAGTGAACTGTGAACCGTGAACCCTGCTTCGTCCGGCTGCGCCGGACTTCGCAGGGCAAGCCGTGAACCGTGAACTGTGATCTGACAACGGATTACTGATAACAAGGGTTTCTGATGAGCACGATCGGCATTATTGGATATGGGTACGTGGGGCGTTCGGTCGAATACGGGTTTGTGGATCATGACCGCGAACGCGGCCTGGAACCCAAGCACCGGGCGATTGTTTATGATAAATATAAAGGCCCTCAGGATCTTAACGGGCTCTTGCGCGAGAGCGATATTATTTTTACCTGTCTGCCGACGCCTTATGATGAGCGCAAACTTAAAATAGACCTTTCGATTTATGATGAGATGATGGCGGAAATCGGGCCCAAGCTCTCCGGCAAGGGTAAAGTGGTCGTGATCAAGTCCACCGTGGCGCCCGGCACGACCCGGCGCTATGCCCGGCGCTATCCCAAGGTGCCCTTTGCCATGAACCCGGAGTTTCTGACCGAAGCCAGTTATCTGCAGGATTTCGTCAATGCCGACCGGATTGTCGTGGGGGCCGACAACGACTGGGTGGCCCAGAAGGTGATTGATTTGTATCGAACCTGTTTCCCAGCCGTGGCGATCGTGCGCCTGAGCAGCGTGGCCGCCGAAATTGTAAAATACCAGGCCAATGTCATGCTGGCCGCCAAGGTGGCTTTGGCCAACGTGTTTTACGATCTATGCCAGGCGGAAAAAGTTAATTACGATGACGTCAGGAAGGCCGTGGAGCTTGACCCGCGCATCGGCGGAAGCCACATGGATGTTACCACCGAGCGCGGCTTCGGCGGCAAATGTTTTCCCAAAGACCTGGGCGCGATCATCGGGTGTTGCCGCGAGTTGGGGGTGGATTGCCAGTTGCTTGAGGCCGTGCACGCCTACAATCTGCGCATTCGCAAAGTGCGCGACTGGCACGAAATTGCCGGCGCCACGGTCGGCGGCCGCATTTATGGCCGGGCCAAGCCGGCCAGGAAAAAGAAACGGAAATAGCCGAGCGGCGGTAACTACTTACCACGGATTGCACGGATTACACTGATATGAGGAACTTGATTAATATCCGTGCCATCAGTGTAATCAGTGGTGGAAGACTCTGTCCGGGTTGAATGAGTGCAGGCACCTGAGTAGTCACGCGCGGCGAAAGCAAGTCGGACAGATCAGACAAATCGGTCAAGCGGAGCAATCTCATGATCATCAGCCGCACGCCTTACCGGATTTCGTTCTTTGGCGGGGGCACGGATTACCCGGTCTGGTACAACCAGCATGGCGGGGCGGTGCTGGCCACCAGCATTAACCGTTATTGCTATATTTCCTGCCGCTACCTGCCGCCGTTCTTCGAGCATAAGTTCCGCATTGTCTATTCGATCATCGAAGACGTGCGGACGATTGACGAGATCAAGCATCCGGCCGTGCGCGAAGGCTTGAAATTCCTGCAAGTGGCCGATGGGGTTGAAGTTCATCATGACGGCGACTTGCCGGCCCGCGCCGGGCTTGGTTCCAGTTCGTCGTTCATGGTGGGCGTCCTGCATGCCTTGCACGCCCTGCGCGGCGAGATATGCTCGCGCCTGCAACTGGCGCAAGAAGCCATTCATGTGGAACGCGACCTGATCGGCGAGCACGTGGGGTCCCAGGACCAGGTAACGGCCGCTTTCGGCGGCTTTAACCTTATCCGCTTTCAGCCGGGCGAGCGCATTACTCTGCAACCGGTGACGCTGGCCGCCGAACGCCTCCAGGCGCTGCAGGCGTGCCTGAGGCTCTACTTTACCGGGTTTTCCCGGAACGCTTCCGAGATCGCCGCTGAGCAGATTCGCAATACGCCCAGCAAAGAAAAGGAGCTGCACACGCTGCGCGCGTTGGTGGATCAGGCGCTGGAACTGCTCAGCGGCAACGGCGACCTGAACGATTTTGGCCGGCTGCTGCACGAAGGCTGGCAAATAAAGCGCGGCTTAAGCGCCAGTATCTCCAACAGTTATCTTGACGATATCTATCAAAAGGCGCGCTCGGCCGGCGCCTTGGGCGGCAAACTGCTGGGCGCCGGCGGAGGGGGGTTCATGCTCTTTTTTGTGCCGCCGGAAAAAAGGGCGCATTTCCAGCGGCAGATGACGGCCTTGCTCCACGTGCCTTTCGAGTTCGAGTCGCTGGGAAGCCAGATTATCTTTTACGAACCTGCGGCCCCCGTGAAGGTTTCATGAATAATCCTGACTACCTTCTGCGGCACAGCTTTATGCTGCTGGCGGCTTCGCAGGTCAGCAATCTTTGCAATGTCCTTTTCCAAATGGTCATGGGGCGCTGGCTCAGCCTCGCCGAATACGGGATTCTGGCGTCCATGCTGGGAGTGATCTTGATCAGCGGCCTGCCGCTTAACGCCCTGAGCAATGCGGCCGCTTTCTTTTCCGCCCAGTTGCAGCAGCAGCAGCGCGCCGGGGATATTCTAAGTTTGGTTCGCGCCTGGACTTGGAAACTGTCGGCCGTAACTCTTGCGTTGCTGGTGAGCGGTGTCGCACTCAGCGGGTTCTTCAGTAATTTTTTCAAGCTGCCGGATCGAATCCCGTTTATGGTGGCATTGGCCGTATTGGCGCTGTCGCTTTATCCGCCAATCATTGGCGGGGCCTTGCAGGGCATCCAGGCCTTTGGCTGGGGAGCAGTATCTGCCGCAAGTATGGGTGTTGTGCGGCTGCTTTCCAGCGCGGCCTTGGTTGGTGGTATGGCCGCCATGGCCGGTTGGGCGCTCGTCGGGCAGGGACTGGGCGTCATTGTCGGCGCGGCAATAGGCTTGCTGGGCCTCCGGCTGGTCCTGCGGCGCAGCGTGGGCAGCGCCGAAAAATTGCCGCCCGGGCGGGTTTATCTGCTGCGCACCCTGGGCGTATTGGCTTTCTTTTCCTTCCTGATGAATGCCGACGTGCTGATCGTTAAACATTATTTTGATCCGGACGCCTCCGGCCTGTTCGCGCGCGCCGGAACGATTGGGCGCGCGATTGTTTTCCTGCCCATGCCTATTGCCGGAGCGTTATTTCCCAAGACCGTGTCCGCCGGCGGTATGAGCGTTCAGCACGGCCGGCTTCTGCGCCGGGCGTTGTTGTATTCCGCCTTGCTGGTCATTCCAACCGCCTTGTTGGGCACGCTGTTCCCGCAGGTGCCCTTAGGTCTACTCTATCATGATTGGCGCCCTGAGGCGGCCATGGCCAATCTGGTGCGCGCTACCATCTGGGCGCTTAGTCCCTTGAGCCTGGCTTATGTAATCATGCATTTTGAACTTGCCCAGAACCGTTTCGGCCTGGCTTGGCCGCTGTTGCTGGCCGTCGCCGGCTACCTGATCGGGGTAGCGCTCTGGCACGCGACCGTGCTACAGGTTGTGGCCGTCCTGGCGGTTGTTAGTTTCCTGACGCTGATAGTGCTGGTGATGGCCATTCCCGGGAAGGAGAAGAGTTCATGCTGATACGCGCTTTTAAGAGCCGGCCATACGATCTGGCGGTTAATACGATTGGCCCGGATGATCTCAGGGAATTGATAGCCTGGCTGCGGCGCTACCCGCGCTTGACCATGGGCGCGGAAACCGGGCGCTTCCAGCAGGCCTGGTCAAACTGGTTAGGCGTAAAATACAGCGTGATGTGCAATTCGGGGGCCTCCGCCAACCTGCTCATGTACGCGGCCTTGGCCAGCGCCGGACTCGCGGGCAAACGCAAGGTGGTGGTTCCAGCCACGGGTTGGCCCACCGACATTGCTCCGGCCATTCAGTTCGGCTGGCAGCCGATCATGTGCGAATCCGATCCGGTAACTTTCGGCCTTAACATGGCGAGCTTGGAAACGGTTCTTAAGCGCGAGCATCCCGAAACCGTGGTTGTGGTTCACGTGCTGGGCGTGCCGGCCAACATGACCCGGCTCAGGGAACTGCAGCGGCGCTATGGCTTTAACATCATCGAAGACTGTTGCGCCAGTCATGGCTCCTGCCACCAGGGGCGTCTGGTGGGCACTTTCGGCCTGATTTCGGTTTTCTCATTTTATTACGGCCATCATATGTCCACGGTGGAAGGCGGAATGGTCTGCACCAATGACCAGAAGGTGTATCAGCATTTACTCATGCTGCGCAGTCATGGCTGGCTGAAAGACCTGCCGGCGGCCGCGGCCCGGCGGGTGATGAAAAAATACCGGGTGGAGGCGTTCCACGCGCCCTTCACCTTCGCGATTCCGGGATTCAATCTGCGGCCCACGGAACTCAGCGCGCGGCTGGGCGCCATTCAGCTTAAAAAGTTGGACGCGGCCATTGACCGGCGGGTGGCCAATCACCAGGTCTATCAGCGGCGTCTCAAAGGCGTAATCGGGTTCGCGCCGGGTGTGCCGGGCGATCGGATCAGCAGCATTTCCTTCTGCGCCGTGGCCCGGCAGGCGGCCGAGCGCAAGCGGATTATCTTAGCGCTGGATAAACACCGAATTGACACGCGCATCTTCACGGCCGGCAACCTGGGGCGTCATCCGTTCTGGCGCGACCGTTACGGCGTCTTTACCGCGCCGATGGCGGACGCCTTATATCGGGGCGGTTTCTTCCTGCCAAACAATCAGTCATTGAGCGCGGCAGACATCGCCTACATCTGCGACGTGGTGCAGAAGGCTGTGGGCTGAAAAGGGCCTAAGGACGGTTGGCCGGAATTGCCCGTTGGCTCAGCGCGCGCCCATCATCTACGCGGCTGCAGGAACGCGAGCCTATCGTCTCGCGGCTTCCGCCCTGGCGGATCCGCATAGGCGGAACAACGGAACCTTGCCTGTAGCCGTCGGACGAAGGCCGACGCTTCGGAAGCGTGTTTCTTCCCTGCGCGGCGGACACGGAGGTCCGCCCTATCAGGCATACATCCGCCGGGAGGGCGCGGCGCCGTCCGTGTCTACACGTACTTGCGCTTGATGTCGCCTTGCAGCATTTTTTTGATGTCGGTCGCGGCCGTGGGGCCGAACTTCTTGGCGAGCATGGCCAGGTAGGCGGGGTTGGAAAAGTAATCCTTGAAAGCCTGGTCGCGGAAGCGCAGGACCTCGGCCGAAGTCAGATGTTTGGTGGGCAACGGCAAGGTTTCGGGGCTCAACTGGGAGTAGCCTTCCCAGGAATCCGGCAAGCGGGTGCCTTTGGCGAGGGCCTCGTCATAGAGTTTGGAGCCGGGATAGGCCATGCAGCAGTAAAAGTTGGCGAATTCGCAATTAAGCTCCTTGGCCTGCTGAAGAGTTTGCTGCATGGACGCCAAGTCATCATCCGGCAGGCCGAACATGTAATTAGCCAGGATATAGACGCCGGCCTCCCTGGTCAGGCGCACGGCGGCATAGAGATCGGTCTGAACATACCCCTTGCGCACGGCGTTCAGGACATTCTGGTTGGCCGATTCAAATCCGTAGCAAACCCAGTTGATCCCGGCGCGTTTCATCTTCTGCAGCATTTCCGCGGTTACGGTATCCACGCGGGCGTAGACCCACATGTTGAGGTCGAAACCCTCGCGGATAATCAGGTCGCAGAGCTTGAGGACATGCGCCGGCCGGAGAACGAACATTTCATCAATGATCCGGATGTTCTTGATGCCATAATTATCAACCAGGAACCGGATTTCATCAACCACGCGCTCCGGCGAGCGGTAGCGGATCATGTTTTTGCCGAAGAACGAATTGATGCAGCAGAAACTGCAGGTGTAGGGACAGCCCAGGCTGGTATAGATGACGCCATAAGGCTGCCGGTCGTATTTTCCGCCCAGGCAATGCCAGTTGTGCGCCCGGTATTTCGTCATGGGCAGCAAATCCCAGGCCGGCATGGGCAAGTCATCGAGTTGTTTGATCAGCGGCGCGCGCGGCGTGGAAGCCACTTGGCCGTTATCCCGGAACCAGAGCCCGGGAATCTTGACCGGCGCCAAGGCATTGGCTTTCAGCATTGCGAGCAGTTGCTGGATTGTCTGGAACCCTTCGCCCTGGCAGACGTAATCCGCGGCTTCTTCTTCAAGCGTGCGCTCCGGCAAGGCGCTGGGATGCAACCCGGAAATAACGGTCTTGAGTTCCGGGGCAATATTCTTGAGGTGCCGCAGTAGCACGCCGGCCCCGGTCATGTTCCAGGTCGAAGCTGAGGGATTGGTGCCGGAGACGGCCACTTGGACCAAGGCGGGCTTAAACGCCTTGATTTTTTCGGCAGTCTCGGCGTGGGATAGGAGCAAGACTTCCGCATCAATAATTTCTACGCTGAATCCCTGCTGCCGGATGAAGGCCGCTTGCAGTGCCGCCCACAACGGCGGTTCGATGCCGGTCAATTGCCGCGCGCTAAGGTCGCCGTAAAGACTTTTCTGGTTTCCCGGGCGGACGATTAAGAGATCGGTCTGAGACATGGAGGAAGATTCGATAATTCGATAATTCGATGATTGGTGGAAATTTTTAAAGGGAAGGATGCCATTGCCTATGCCGCCTATTCTTGCCTCGGCGAAGCCTTCCACCTTTACGGCGGACACAGAGGTCCGCCCTCCAGGGAGGGCGCGGCTCTGTCCGCGCCGTCCTTGGCCTGGTTATTTCGCCTGGCCGATGATCTTCGCAATCTTCTGCGCCAGGCTTTCGTCGTCAAGCCCGGTGAGCTCGTGCAGTCGGCGCCGGCCGCCGTATTCGAACAGGTACTTGTGGGGCAGACCTATGTTGTGGAGTCGTTTGCATATTCCCGCTTCGGCCAGAACGCGCGGGAGGGCATCCGCGATACCGCCCACGACGAAATGCTCCTCCAGGGAGATGATGAGGTCGTAATCAGCCACGGCCTTGATCAGCAACTCGCCGGTGATCGGGGCGGCGCGGTATAAGTCAATGACGCCAAGGTCCAGGCCCTTCTTTTTTAACTCGTCCGCCACGCGCAAAGCCGAGTGCACCATAATGCCGGTAGCCACCAGACAGGTTCCCTTGCCTTGGCGCAGGTGGGTCAGCCCCGCGCTGAAATCGGCCGTTTCGGGGTAAATGGAGAGAAACACTTCGCGGTCGAAGCGCACATACTGCGGCCGCCGCTGCTGGTAGGTCAGATTGGCTAGGGCCGCGGCCATGATGCTGTCGGAAGGCGTGTAGATGGTCATATCCGGCAGGGCCCGCATGATGCTGATATCTTCGGTGGTGTGATGGGTGGGGCCCATGATGTCGTAGGAGAGACCCGCGCCGACGCCCAGCACGGTAATGGGCAGGTGCATGCTGCAGATATCCACCTTGATCATTTCATAACAGCGCAGGGACGCAAACGGGGCAATGGCATAGACGTAGGGAATTTTTCCGGCCAGGGCCAGACCGGCGGCCACGGTAATCATGTTCTGTTCGGCAATGCCGACGCCGACGTACTGGTGGGAAAGATGCGTGCGGAACTGGTCCAGACTGGGTGCGCCGCAGTCGGCAGTAACCACCACGACCTGGCGGTCGTTTTTGGCGATGATGAAGAGCGCTTCGAAGAACGAATCGCGCGCGCCGCGCTTGAAGCTCAGTTTGGCCATGGTTGTTTCCCTGTAACTACTCAGGTCAGCCAACGGTCACAGCGGCCGCACAGGCTGTGCGGCCCTACCAAATTTTCATCATCCCATTCGGTAGGGCGGGACAGCCTTGTCCCGCCGGTCTTTTCCGAGATGACCTGAGTAGTTACTTCTCCTTATCCTTGCGCTAATTCTTTCCGAGCGGCTTCAATCTGGTCGCCCTCGGGCACGCGGTAATGCCAGAAGCGGGCGTTTTCCATGAAGGAGACGCCCTTGCCCTTGACGGTATTGGCGATAATCATCAAGGGCTTGGCGTTGCGCCGCGAGCGCACGTCCTGGAATGCGGCGAAAATGGCCTCAAAAGAATGGCCGTCAATGGTCTGAACATCCCAGCCGAAAGCCCGGAATTTCTCGTCCAGCGGGTTGAGCTGCAGGGAGCATTCGGTGAAGTCGAGCACCCCCATTTGATTGCGGTCAATGATCGCCACGATATTGTTCAGCCGGTGGTGTCCGGCGAAGAGCGCCGCTTCCCATACCGACCCTTCGTAACATTCGCCGTCGCCCAGCAGGACAACAATCAAGCGGTTGGTAAAATCCATCCGGTCGGCCAAAGCCCAGCCGCAGGCAATGCCCAAGCCATGGCCGAGCGAGCCGGAAACAATCTCCGAGCCGGGAATATCCTTGCCGATATGCACGCCAAGATGGCTGCCTGCGCCGGCAAAGTTTTTTAGATCCGCCACCGGGAAAAAGCCCATATCGGCCAGCACCGGGTAGAGGCCGATGCCGGACTGTCCCTTGCTCATCAGGAAAATGTCGCGCTCCGGCCAAACCGGATTTTGCGGATTTACCCGCAGGATGCCGCCGTGATAAAGGGCCACCAGCAGTTCCGTGCAGGAAAAGGATGAGGTCACATGGCCGCTTTTGGCGGCCAAGCCCATTTCCAGAATCTGACGGCGAACCCAGCGCGCTTTCTCTTTGAGAGCCGGTATGGTCAACATGCTGTTCCTGCTTGCTTAGGGCCGTCTTGCGTGGTCAATAAAAAACAAGGGGCAGTTTACTCCTTTGCCGTAGGCCGTCAATGTTTTATTTGCATGTTTTATTGGCAGAAATGTTGCCATTTGGCCATGGGACCAATATAGTGTTACCATTCAGCGATGAATGCTTTCCAACGCGTAGCCTTGGTAAATGTCCGGATTGAATCCCGCCAGCGGATTCCCATTGGCCTGCTGACTTTGGCGGCCTGCATCAAAGACTCGGCCCAGACGGTCATTTTCGATCCCGATCCGCCCGGCTCCGCCAAAGAAACGCTACGCCGGGGCGAGGATGAGCAAAGTCTGGCCGAGGTGGCCGCGTTCAACCCCGATTTGATCGGCCTCGGGTTTATGACCCAGACGCGCTTCCGGGCTAAACAGCTTTATGACGGCCTGCGCCGCATCCTGCCGCGGGCCAAGATCATTCTGGGCGGGGTAGGCCCAACCGTCGAACCACAAAAAACCTTTGATTTGTTTAAGCCCGACGCGCTCGTGGTCGGCGAGGGCGAGAAAGCCTTGGCGGCCATTGTCCAGAGCGGGGGTTGGGATGGCGTGCCCGGCGTTTATATTCCCGGCGAGCGATTCCAACCGGCCGAGGTCTATCAGAATCTCGATGATATACCCTTGCCGGCCTATGAATGCATGCCGGATTTTGAACGCTATCTTTGCCCCCCGGGCGGCATCCGGGGCAAATGGTTTCGGCGCGGAACGCCGATGATCATCAGCGGCCGGGGTTGCCCTTATCGCTGCACCTTTTGTTCCTCCTGTCTCATGTTCAGCCGTAGGGTCCGGCGCCGGTCGGTGGCCGGCGTGCTTCAGGAAATCCGCCGATTGCATGACGGTTATGGCGTAGATTCCGTTTATTTCTTTGACGACACTTTCAACGTGCCCAAGAGCTGGGTGGCGGATTTTTGCGAAGCGCTGGCTCAAGAGCCATATCGTCTGACCTGGGGCTGTCAGGTGCGCGTCAATCTTTTTGACGCCCCGCTGGGCAAGCTCATGCGCCGCAGCGGCTGCGTCCAGGTTGATATCGGCGTTGAGTCCGGTTCACCGAAAGTTTTGAAGGCCGTCCACAAGGATGAGACCGTGGAACAGATTGAAGAGGCTTTTGCCGCCTGCCACCAGGCGAAAATCGCGCCCATGGCTACCTTCCTGGTCGGGTGTCCGGAGGAAACCTGGGAGGACGTGGCTTTGACCAAGGGGCTGATCAGGCGGATCAAGCCCTCCTTCGCCGAATTTTTTTATTTGATTCCCTATCCCGGCTCGGAATTGTATCAGCAGGCCCTCGAGCACGGCTGGCTGGTGGATAACTCCTATGAAGGCCGCGGCATGGTGGACCGGCCGGTGATGCGGATCAATTTCTCGTTTGCGATCCGCGCCTTTGTTTTGGAATACCTCAAAACCCGAAATATCCGCGACGCCATGCAGGCCTTTGTGCATGCCCTGCGCCGGAACTACGCCCGGAAGCATTATCACGGAGAACATGATAAAGGATAAATGGTTTTTGACAGGATTAACAGGATTTACGGGTGATGGAACTTGGTTTGAATCAAGCAGATAAATCCAGTTAATCCTGTAAATCTTGTCAAAAGAATCTCATGAGTTCCAAACCACTGGTTGTCTATTTGCATCGCTATCCGCCGGAACATGAGGCCCAACAGTTTTCCGGCATGCGCGTCTTCCTGGATCACCTGCTTGAAAAATTCGATGTGCTCTATGTCAGCATGCGCGGCGTTAAGCCGCCGGCGGCGGACTTGCGTCGGGGCTTGCGCTTCATGGAGATCCCCTTTACCATTGATCCGGCCTCGGGGCTGAGCAAGTTCAGCAAAACCATTCTGTTCTACCTGGCCGTGCCCGGGATCCTCCCGCGCCTGCGGCGCCTTGAGCCGGACTTCATCATCTGTAAGGAACCGCTGCCCTTCATTCCGATCATGGTCAGTCGCTTGGGTCTGCCTTTCATGATTGCCTCGGTCAGCGATTTCTGGTGGCGGATTTTTCTGGGCGGCAACCGCTGGGGCCGCCGGTTGGCCGGCTGGCTGGAGCGCTTTGAAATCCGGCGCTGGAACTTGGGCCGCGCCTGTGTGGTGGCCAATACCAAAGCCGAGGCCGATCTGATCGAAAAGCGCGGCATGAATCGGAATAGGATTTTCATCATCAACACGACCAGTCCGGCCGGGCTGTATTTTCCCTGCGACGCCCAGCAAGAGCGCGCCTTGCTGAAATTGGCGCCAAATGACTGGGTCGTGGCAATTCATGGCACGATTCGCCCGGGCAAGGGCTATGGCCAGTTACTGGAATGGTGGCAAGCGCTGACGAAAACTCATCCCAACTGGCGCTTGCTGATTATAGGCGGGGCCGGCGGGGAAGCCTGGTGCCGGCGGCAGATCCGGCGCTTGGAACTGGAACGCCAGGTGCGGATGACCGGCTGGCTGCCTGGACCGCAGGAGGTCAACCGCTATCTGAACGCCGCCGATTGTTTGCTGGTTGTCCGCCGGAACAGCGATGATAACCAGGGCATTATTCCCAGCGCGCTTTATCACAGTCTGGCAACCGGCAAGCCCACCGTGGCTACCGGCCTGGAAGGGATGGCGGAAATCGTGCGCCATGGGGTTGACGGATTCTTGTTTGAGCCGGATAATTTTGATTCATTTCGGAAGGTTCTTGAACATATTGCCGAGCACCCACAGGAAGCCGCCCGCGTTGGTCGCGCCGGCATGGCCCGGGAAAAGGAATGCTTTGATCCGGTCGTGGCCGCCGAGAAAAATGTGGAAGTGATCGAGCGGATGATCAGGGCTGATGGGGCCTATTGACAAAACGGGAGTATATTCCAATAAAGTATTGACAAAACGGGACTACAGTCCAGAATTGTGCGGATGCATTGGTCCAAACAACGATAAATTTAAGCTGCGCAATTAAGGCCACGATGAAGACATACGCTCGATTTCCCGATCTTTTCGAAGAACTGTTTTACCAGGCGCTGCGCATCCGCCTGTTCGAGGAGCGGATTATTGCGCTTTATCCCAGCGACAAGATTCAGAGCCCGGTGCATCTCTCGATCGGGCAGGAAGCCGCGGCGGTCGGCGCCTGCCGGCAGCTTGAGCCCGCGGACCTGTTGTTTTGCTCTTATCGTTCCCATGCTTACTATCTGGCCAAGGGCGGCCCAATGCCGGCCATGATGGCCGAGCTCTATGGGAAAGTGACCGGGTGCGGCCAGGGCAAAGCCGGCTCGATGCACCTGGCGGCGCCGGAAGTCGGCCTGATGGGCTGTTCGGCGGTAGTGGCCAGCACGATCCCGCACGCCGTCGGCGCCGCCCTGGCGGCCAAGCTGCAGAAACAGTCGCGCATTATTGTCGCCGTCTTTGGCGACGGCGCCACCGATGAAGGCGTCTATCACGAATCGCTGAACTTTGCGGCGCTGCATAAATTGCCGGTGATCTTTTTATGCGAAAATAACGGCTGGGCCGCTTATTCCCCGGTTGCGGCGCGCCACGCTTACCAGTTGCGGAAGCAGGCTCAGGTCTATGGCATTCCGGCATCCGCCGTTGAGGAAGGTTTTTGCCCGCTTAAGGTCTATAAAGCTTTTGGGCGTGTTGTTGATCAGGTCCGTAAAACCTCTTCGCCTTGCTTTATTGAAGTCAAGACTTCCCGGTATCGGGAACACGTCGGCATTGGTGACGATTTTTCTTCCGGCATCCGGCAGCGCGCCGAACTGGAGGCCTGGCAGGCTAAAGATCCCTTGATTCAGCGCCAGGACTTGGTGGCCAAATATACGCCGGACATTGCCGCGGAAATTGATGCCGCCGTGCGCTATGCCGAAGAAAGC
This sequence comes from Lentisphaerota bacterium, assembly GCA_016188985.1. Lineage (GTDB taxonomy): Bacteria > Verrucomicrobiota > Kiritimatiellia > JAAZAB01 > JAAZAB01 > VSJD01. The sequence continues at coordinate 34,134 of JACPGM010000064.1, forward strand.
CCCTGGCCCGGCCCCGAAGAATTGCTGAAGGATGTTATTTAGAGAAGGAAGATGATTCGATAATTCGATCATTCGTTGATTTGTCTTTTTTTAAATTCGGAAGCTGCCTACGAATCATCGAATCAACCAATCATCGAATCAACTTTCTTTTACACGAATCATCGAATTAACCAATCATCAAGTCATCGAATATGACCTCTCCAACCAATAGCGATGTGCTTACCTACCGGGAAGCGGTGCATCAGACCATGCGCGCGGCCCTGCGGGATAATCCCCGGACGATAATTATCGGGCAGGGGGTGGATGATCATAAGGGCATTTTCGGCAGCACGGCGGGATTGCTCAAGGAATTTGGAGGCGAGCGTGTCATGGACACACCCCTGGCTGAGGAAGGCGTGACGGGGATAGCTCTGGGCGCGGCGCTGAACGGACTATATCCCATTCAGACTCATATCCGCGCCGACTTTATTCTGCTGGCCATGAATCAACTGATCAACCTGGCGGCGAAATATAAGTACATGTTCGGCGGGCGTTTCCAGGTGCCGATGCTGATCCGCGTGGTGATCGGCCGGAGCTGGGGGCAGGGGGCCCAGCATTCGCAGAGTTTCCAATCGCTGTTTGCTCATGTGCCGGGCCTGGTAGTCATCATGCCTTCCAGCCCGCAGACGATCCTGGAATCTTACCCTTATGTGATCCGCCAGCACCCTGGCCCGGTCATTGCCTTTGAGCACCGCCTGATGTATGATCTCAAATTTCATATGAGCGAGTTGCGGGTCGGGCACTCGCCTTTAACTTCTTTTCGCATTCGCGCGGGAAAACACGTAACCATTGTGGCAACCTCGATCATGGTAATGGAAGCCGTCCGCGCCGCTGAGCATCTGGCGCGCCACAGTGACATTGATTGCGAGATTATTGACCTGCATTGTGTCTCGCATCCCGATCAAGAGCTGATCCTGGCGAGCTTGGCCAAAACCGGAAAGCTGCTGGTGGCCGATACCAGTTGGAAAGCCTATGGCGTCTGCGCGGAAGTTTGCCGGCTGGTTGCCGAGCGCGCGCCGGGGTTGTTGCAAGCCCCCGTGGTTACCCTGGGTATGCAGCCCGCGCCGTGTCCGACGGCCAAGAGTCTTGAGGATCTGTTTTATCCCAATTTACGTGATCTGACCGATGCGTTGGCTGCTTTGGTCAAGGGCCGGCGCGACCACGGTATCAGGCTGCCCGACGAAAAATCCATGGCCGACGTGTATAAAAAATTCAAAGGCCCGTTCTGAGCGAAGAATGATGATTCGATAATTGGATGATTTGATGATTCGTTATTGAATCAACAAATCAACTTTCTTTTACGCAAATCATCGAATCAACAAATCACCGAATCAACTTTCTTCTACACGAATCAACGAATCAACGAATCATCGAATCAACTTTCTTTAGAGGGACGCCATGAAAACACTGATCACCGGCATAACCGGGTTCGTCGGCAGCCACCTGGCCGACTATATTCTCACCCAGCAAGCGGGCGTTGAGGTCTTGGGCCTGGCGCGTTGGCGCGCGCCGGCCGAAAATATCCGCCATATCCTGGATAAAATCACGCTGTGCCATGGCGACTTGACCGACTATGCCTCCTTGAAACGGATTCTGGCCGAGCACCGCCCCGACATCATTTTCCATTTAGCGGCTCAGTCTTATGTGGATTACAGCTACCTGGCGCCGGCGGCCACGCTGGAAGCCAATGTTATCGGCACCTGCAACTTGCTCGAAGTGGTCAAAGAACTGAAACTGGCTTCCAGCTATGACCCGGTTATTCATATTTGCAGCTCTTCCGAAGTCTACGGCCAGGTGCGCGAAAACGAAGTGCCGATTACTGAGGATAATCCTTTCCGTCCGGCCTCGCCCTATGCCGTCAGTAAAGTGGCCGAGGACATGCTGGGCTTTCAATACTGGCTTTCCTGGAAAATCCGCGCGCTCAGGACGCGGATGTTCACCCATACCGGCCCGCGCCGCGGGCAGGTATTTGTCACTTCCAATTTTTCCAAGCAGATTGCGGCCATCGAAGCAGGACAGCAACCGCCGGTGGTTAAGGTCGGCAACCTGGAAAGTTTGCGGACCTTTCTGGACGTGCGCGACGCGGTCAAGGCTTACTGGCTGCTGGTGACCAAGTGTCCCGCCGGGGAGGTTTATAACATCGGCGGCGTTGAAACCATGACCGTGGGCCAGATGCTCAACAAGTTGCTGAAATTGGCGAAGGTCAGGGATATCAAAGTGGAAGTGGACCCCAAGCGCCTGCGTCCCTCGGATGTTACCCGCCAGATTCCCTCCACTGAGAAGTTTTTCAAGGTCACCGGCTGGCGCCCGACGATCAAGTTTGATGATACGCTCTCAGCCCTGCTCGATTACTGGCGGCATTATTACGACGTGAAAAGCTATAAGCTGCCGGAAGCCCGCACAATTGAAATGGGTCAGACCAAGTTTGTGCCGCTGGGAGCGGAGGAGCGGAAAAAGAGATAATTCGATGATTAGTTGATTCGTGTGACTTGAAAGATGATTTGTTAATTTGACCATTTGTGGATTCGTATGCGTTAAATCCAAAATCACGAATCACCGAATTAACGAATGAACGAATCATCCAATCAACGAATCATCTAATCTCCGATTCTTACTTGCCTGAATGAAAATCCTCTTCTGCATTTATCAGTTGGATTTTGCCGATCATATTGCCCTGGCCTACCTGTCGGCCGTGGCCCGGGAACTGGGCCATGAACGTTTCTTTTGCGTCTTGAAGGATGGCAACCTGAGCGACAGCATCGCGCAAATCAAGCCGAACGTGGTGGCCTATTCGGCCAATGTCTGGGGCTTTGAGGAACTGGTGGCCGCCCATCAGGCCGCGCGTAAGCGCCATAAGTTCCTGGCGATCATGGGCGGGCCGCAGCCGACCGTGGAGCCGGACGCCTTCGCCCGCGCGCAGGTGGATGCTTTTTGCATCGGGGAAGGCGAGGGGGCCTTTCGTGATTTTTTGCAGCGGG
>JACPGM010000065.1 GCA_016188985.1 Lentisphaerota bacterium
GCGGTCAGCCTGCTCAATCCCAATGGCTGGCGCGGCCTGCTCTACCCGCTGAGCATCTTTGGCAATTATTGTCTTGCCATCACCGAAAATGCCTCGCCGCTGAGTTACTGGGAAACGGTGCTCAACCCGATGTTGGCTACCCTGCCGTTGCTTTCCTTAGTGGCCTTGCTGGTTTTTTGGCGGGCCTTGCTGCCTTGTAGGAGCGCCACTCCGCTGGCGCGATTTTCCGGGATCATCGCCTCGCGGGGCGAGGCTCCTACCGGTAGTCTAATCCTGCTCGTGGCGCTTTTTGCCGCCTGGGGCATGTTGCGCAGCGCGCCCTTGCTGGCGTTGACCCTGTTACCAGCGCTTGGTCTGTGCCTTGGGATCGCATCAAGCAAGGTAGCGCCCAAAGGACAGAATAACAGTTCCTTTGGCCATATTTCGCTATGGACACACTTTATTAAGTGTGTCCATGTCTTTTTAAAAGATTTGTTGCCTTGGATGGGTATTATTCTGGTTATCACCATTAATCTGTGGCTGGCCTGGGCGGTTGTTGAGGGCGCCTACGCCCGCGTATTCCCCTCGCCCATTGGGCCCACGCCGTTCGGGTTTGACGACGAATCCCGCTACATGGCCTTACGCCGCCTGCGCGAGGAAGGATTGCCGGCACCGGTTTTTTCGGATTATAATTCCGGCAGCTTGGTGGAATACAACTTTTACCCGGAGCCGGGCTACGTGGATAACCGTCCCGAAGCGTTTCCGGCAGAGTTCTGGCAGCAGGAATATGGGCCCGCCTTGGCGCTTGGCGCGGTCTGGGAGGAAATGCTGGCGCGGCGCAACTTTCAGACGGTGGCCGTATCTATCCCCGGCGTCAAGGAAGGTTTCATTCGCACGCTGCTTGCGGACTCGCGCTGGCAACTCGTGCATCTCGATTTTTTCTACGCCGTATTTGTGCGCAACACACCGGCCAATCGGGATTTTCTGCGCCGCCATGCCTTCGGACCGGAACAGGTGCGCTTATTTGCCGGTCAAACAGCGCAGCGCCTGCGTGATCTTTCCAATGCCACTCTCTGGCGCCGGCAGGTTCTGGCTGACCAGATCGTTTATGAGATTTACGCCCTGATCTGCGTGGGAGCCCACGAGCTGGCCTGGCCGTTGGTCTGGGAAATGCACTTGCGCTATCCGGACTATCAGCTCATTCATGAATTGCTGCGCGTCAGCGCGCCGCCTTACGCGTTCCCCGCGGTCATGGAAGTCATGGCGCGCCGCGCGCGCTGGCCGTTGGCGGCCAAGCAGGTGCTGGATTACGGCGCGGCCCTGGAAGCGCAAGGCCGGACCGACGAAGCCCGCGCGGTCTATCGGCGCGGAAAAATATTCTTTCCGTTTTCGCGGGAATTACAGCTTCTGAAGCGGTTTTGACCTGCCCGCAGTGCTACAGCGTTGCCGGCGGGCTGGCAGGTATACGGGCCTACCGATAGATTTAGGAGCCGAACCCCTGTTCGGCGAATCGTCGCAGCGGGGTGCGACTCCTACGGCCGCCATACCCGCCGGCGCCAAGGCTATGACGGGCAGATATGGCGGCGATCACCAGAACGGCTCGGATGTCTACCATTTGCCCGCTTACCTATCTGAAGGTGAAGATGGTTCCGGCGGGGGGTGGGCTGATCGCATGGTAGACCCGCCAATTGGCCCCATCATATCCCGAGTACCACATCTGATACGAATTCCAGCGATCATTGGCGATCACAACTTTTGGATGGGATGCGTATTTGCTGTCGCCTTTTCCCGCAGTGCCCAGGCCGAGGCGGCTATTGCTGTTGGTCGTATCGGAAACAAGCGGGATACTGTTGTCAAGCTTGGTCCATTCTAATCCGTTGGATGAAGTTGCGTGGTAAACACGAGCAGTGTTTCCCGCGTCGGATCCTACGTACCACATCTTATAGGCGGAACCGACCTTGATCACGCACGGGGTTGAGGCGCTGAGGGAGTCGCCTTTACCGCTGCTGCCGCGCGGGACTTTGCCATTGGTGGAGCTGCCATCCGAATTGTCCGGAATGCCATTGTCATACTTGGTCCATTCCAGTCCGTTGGAGGAAGTGGCGTAATAAACGCAAATGGTTCCTCCGCCGTTGCCCGTGTACCACATCTTATAGATGCCGTCGTCCTTGATCACGGATGGCGTCAAGACATAGGTAGAGTCGCCTCGGCCGCTGCTGCCCATCGGGATTTTCCCGTTGGTGGAGCTGTCGTCCGAGATTGCCGGAATGGTGTTGTCGTACTTGGTCCAGGTCAGTCCGCCGTTGGTGGAGGTGGCGTAAAAAATGGTATAGACCCCGCCGAAGTATCCGGAGTACCACATCTTATTGGTGGAACCATCCTTGATTACGGCCGGGTACCAGGTGTAAGAAGCGTCGCCTCGGCCGGCGTTGCCGTGCGGGATTTTGCCGTTGGTGCAGATCCCGTCCGATAGCGCCGGGACGGTGTTGTCGTACTTCGTCCATTCCAGTCCATTGGATGAAGTGGCATAATAAATGCTATACGTGTCGTGTCCCGTGTACCACATCTTATAGGTGGAACCATCCTTGAGCACGAA
>JACPGM010000066.1 GCA_016188985.1 Lentisphaerota bacterium
CAGGTGGAATTAGCGGCAACAACGAGTTCTGGTTTGCCAGTCAGCTTTACAGTGGTTTCTGGTCCAGGGACGATTACCGGCGGGAACAACCTGACGTTCACGGCGGCTGGCACGGTCTTGGTGGTAGCCAGTCAGGGAGGCAATGCGACGTACAATCCGGCTCCTGCCGTGACGAATGTTGTTGTAGTTGAGCGTATTGATCAGACGATTACCTTCCCGGCCATTCCAGATCAGACCGTGACTTCCCAGGTTGGTCTAACGGCTGCGGCGAGTTCTGGTTTGCCAGTCAGCTTTACAGTGGTCTCTGGTCCAGGGACGATTACCGGCGGGAACAACCTGACGTTTACATCGGCAGGAACAGTGTTGGTGGTAGCCAGCCAGGCTGGTAATGAAATCTACTATCCGGCCCCGACGGTGACGAATGTGGCCAGTGTGATGTTCGTGGATAATGACGGGCGCGGAACCATTCAATTCAGCTCATCGTCTTACAATGTGAATGAGGATGCAGGGATAGTGACCATACTAGCGACTAGGATAGGGGGCAGTTCGGGACCGGCCTCCGTTGATTATGCCACGGCCGATGGTATGGCCTCGGCCGGGCAGGATTATACGTCTCATTCCGGGGCCTTGTCCTGGCCGGATGGGGATGCTTCCAGCAAGACCATAACTGTAACGATCACCGACGACAGTCTTGATGAAAACAACGAGACCTTTACGGTAACTTTGAGCAATGCCACTGGCGCCAGACTGGGTTTGCCCAGTTCAACAACTGTCACCCTTGTGGATAATGACAATCCGCCGGCGGGCGAGATTCGACTGGCTGAGACCAATATAGTGGTGAACGAAGATGTAGTGAACATCGAGTTGAAGATAATTCGGACGAACGGGAATTACGGTGTGGTAAGCGTGGACTACACGAACAAGGGAGTGACCGCCAGCGCCGGGGTGGATTACGGGGTAGTGACCGGCCAGTTGACCTGGGTGGATGGAGATGTCTCTGACAAGGTCATCACGATCCCGGTAATTGATGATACCGCGGACGAATCTGATGAGGTATTTGAGATTGTGTTGACCAATGCGGTGGGGACGAGCATAGCCGGGACGAACGTGGCGAGTGTGACCATAGTTGACAATGACTATCCGCCGGCGGGCGTACTCCAATTTGCTGCGGCCTCAGCACAGGTTGCTGAGGATGGCGGATCGGTTATTCTGAGCGTGATGCGAACAGGCGGCAGTTACGGGCCGGCAACGGTCGCGTATGCCACGGCCGCTGGCACGGCAACAGCCGGGTTGGATTATGAGACGGTCCAGGGGACATTGTCCTGGTCGGATGCGGACAATTCCGGCAAGACTATCGCGGTGCCGATTACCGATGACAGCATTGACGAAAGTGATGAAACTTTCACGCTTACGCTCGGCAATGCCCAAGGCGCCAGCCTGGGTTCGCCCAATGTGGCCACGGTAACGGTCTTGGATAATGACCTACCTCCGCAGCCGGGGACTGTCCAATTCCGTTCATCGTCCTACGGCGTGAACGAGGATGCCGGGACATTGGCGCTCACGGTGACACGGACAAGTGGCAGTGATGGACCTGTGAACGTGGAGTATACAACAAAGGCGGAAACAGCAGTAGTTGGCTTCGATTATGAATTTGCCCGTGATAAGCTGTCTTGGGCGAATGGGGATAGCTCCGATAGGATCATAAAGATTGCTATTACCGACGATAATGTTGATGAAACCGATGAAACCTTTTCGGTGGTACTAGAAAATATCTTTATTGATGGGGCTGTCCTGGGTTCGCCGAGTTCAGCAACGGTTACCATCATTGACAATGATGAGCCCGCCAATGATGAGCCGGGCCAAGCCGATCTGGAAGCCTCCAGCTTCAAGTTCGAGCCGGGCAACCTGTGGGCGGGGGACCATCCGGCCGAGATTGAGTTTGATCTGGTCAATGGCGGGCCGGCGGATATTGACGCCCAGGGCGCGCGACTTGAGATTGCCTTCTACTTGTCGGCCAACCAGGCCTTGGGTGATGGCGATGACATCGCCATCGGGACTAAGACCGAGACCATAACGCTCCCGGCCGGCAGTCAGGCGGCCATCCGCTATCCCGGCCGGGCGCACAACACAGATGTAACCATCCCCGAAGAATTGGCCGGCGACTTCTATGTGTTTGTCAGCGTATGGCTGGGGTCGTCTTCCGGCCTGACCGACCCGGATGGGGCCGTGGCCATGCGGGAGGGGCCGATCCGTGTGCGGATTCATCCTGCCGACGATGGGAACGACGATGGCGAGGATGATGGCAATGGGAACGACGGCAGCAAACGGCGCAGCGTCGTGAATGATTATGATGGGGACGAGCAGACCGACATGATGGTCTATAACGAAGGCAGCGGCGAATGGACGATCAAGCTCTCGTCCATAGGAGAGGTGGCGCAATTTGTATTTGGCGGGCCAGGGTATGAGCTGGTGTCCGGGGATTATGATGGGGATGGCCTGACGGATCCGGCGATCCATCAGCGCTCAGGCTTGGCGTGGTCCATTCTGCTATCGAGCCGTGGCTACGAGGGTATTGACTTCAACTTTGGCGGCTTGAGCGCAACACGCGGTACCGTTGGGGACTATACAGGAAATGGAAGCGCCAATCCGGGATTGTATGAGGAAGCCAGCGGACGCTGGTATGTGCTGTGGCTGAATGAGGAAAGTGGCAATCTGGAGATAGCCAGCGCGGTCTTTGGCGGCAGCGGCTATTTGCCGGTCGCTGGCGATTATGACGGCGATGGGCGCACCGACCCTGCGGTCTATGGCGCAGCAACCGGCCACTGGATGGTCATGTTGTCGGCCCAAGGCTATGGCGTGGTTTCCGGAATCTTTGGCGGACCGCGTCATACGCCGGTGGTCGGTGACTATGACGGCGATGGCCGGGCCGACCCGATGCTCTATGAGCAAGCGACTGGGACTTGGCAAGCGCTAATGTCGGCCAACGGCTACGCGCTTAAGCGCTTCTCTTCCAGCGCCGGCATTCCGGTCGCCGGTGATTTTGACGGTGATGGCGTTGCCGATCCAGCCGTGCTGTCCGGCAGCGCCGGATGGTCCTTCCTCTCCTCCGCCTCCGCCTACCTCCGTTTCGGCCCTTACTCCTTCACTTCACCGTAATGCTTAATTACTTGCGCACTTGCGCAGTATGTGTTTAGCGGGTTGCGGAACCGACATGTATATTAACGGCGCTCTCGGCGAGAGCGCCCTACCAGGTAGGGACGGCTCGCCGAGCCGTCCGACGGAATATATCCTACGCTAAACAGACACATTACGAAAGTGCGCAAGTGTTCAACTTGTAAGCTACGCTCAACGTTCGCTTCTAATTTAGGTGGGTATGTGGTAAACATGTCGCCATGCCTAAGCGCATCTATGCCTTGGCCGCGGCACGGTTTTTAGGCGCTGGTTTATTAGCCAGCCTGCTGGTTTCCTGCACCACGGTGCCGGAGACCGGGCGGCGTGGACTGATGCTGATCACGCCGGAACAGGAACTGCAGTTGGGCATCAGCGAGTTCCGGAAGCTCAAGCAGTCCACTCCCATCTGCACGGACGCCAAGACTAATGAAATGGTGCAACGAGTTGGCCGGCGCATATCCGCGGTAGCCCCGCTGGCCAATGCCCGCTGGGAGTTTGTGGTGTTTGACGATAATAAAACTGTCAACGCCTTCTGTCTGCCCGGCGGCAAAGTGGGCATTTATACCGGCATCATGCGCATCACGCAGGATGAAGCGGGCCTCGCCACGGTCATCGGCCACGAAGTTTCCCATGCCGTGGCCCGGCATGGCGCCGAGCGGCTTTCCCAAGGCTTGCTGGCTGAGTTCGGTGGCGAGATTCTGGGCCAGGTGATCAACACCAATTCCGAAGACACGCGTGAACTTTGGCTGCAGGTCTATGGCTTGGCCGGCGCGGTCGGCGTGCTCCTGCCTTATTCGCGCTTGCAGGAATCAGAGGCCGACTATCTTGGCTTGCTTTACATGGCTCGCGCGGGCTATGACCCGCGCCAGGCCATCGAGTTCTGGAAACGGATGGCCGCTCACGGGTCGAAACAGGGTGGCAATTTCTTAGCAGGCGTTTTCCAGTTCCTCAGCACCCATCCGCTCGACGAGGCGCGCATCAAGCAACTGCAAGAGCAACTGCCCAAAGCCCTGGCGGAATATCAGCCGGCGATCGCTAATGAACCGACGGGCGGAGAATCTCCCTGAATGTCCTTGCCGGCGGCAAGGCCATATCCCACGTGAGTAAAGCACGGAGAAGAACAAGGTGAAGCGAAGTAGAGCTTGCGCCTGCCGGCCCGCGTTGGCATAATGACTGCCATATGGCTCTGCATCCGCAATTTCCAACGTCGCCCTACGCGCCGCTCGTGCCGGAGCAACGCTGGTTTCCGGCGGACGAGGCCTTGCGGAGCACCGCCTACGAGAAGCTGTTGCCGCCGCTGGTCGCCAAGGTGCGCGAAGAGGTCTTTGCGTGGCGAAATGCAGACTATGCCAATGCTTCACCAACGTCGCGGGCGTTGCTGCACTGGTGGTTCGATACGGAGCATTTAATCGAAGACGCCGACGGGGCGCTTTCGCCGCTACGGTACTACTTTGCCCAGCGAGAAGCTGTCGAGACGGTCATTTGGCTGTACGAAGTCCGGCGCGCCCTCGACAAATTTGATCTCTTGCGGTTTGACGCTTCGAAGGCGGTATCATCCGGGATGTTCGATGAAGAGTGGCCGCGCTACGTGGTCAAGATGGCGACCGGCGCCGGCAAGACCAAGGTCCTGTCGCTGCTGCTTGCCTGGAGTTTCTTTCACAAGACCTACGAGCCGGACTCCCCGCTTTCGCGAAACTTCCTCGTCATCGCCCCGAATATCATAGTGCTCGACCGGTTGCGCGCCGACTTCGATGGCCTCAAGATATTCTTCAATGACCCGGTCCTTCCCGAAAACGGGTACGATGGCAGGAACTGGCGGGATGATTTCCAAGTCACGCTCCACATCCAAGACGATGCGCGCGTCATTCGCGAGACGGGGAATATCTTCCTGACGAACATCCATCGTGTTTTTCTCGCCGACGTGCGTGACCCATCGCTCGAAGACGATGACCTGCGCGACTATTTTCTCGCGCCGTTCGGTCCTAAGCCTGTCGGCAAGACCACCGATAGCAAGATTGACCTTGGCGAAATTGTCCGTGAAATCAAGGAGTTGGCTGTATTCAACGATGAAGCGCATCATATTCACAACCCGAAGATGGCCTGGTTCAAGTCCATTCAGGACATCCACCACCAGATGCTGCAAAAGGATAGTCGGTTGGCCATTCAGATCGACGTGACGGCCACACCCCGGCACGACAACGGAGCGATCTTCGTTCAGACCGTTTCCGATTACCCGCTGGTCGAGGCGATTCATCAGAACGTAGTCAAACATCCCGTCTTGCCGGATGCCCCAAGCCGCGCCAAGCTCCATGAGCATAAAAGCGCCATCTTCACGGAAAAATACGCCGACTACCTTGCGCTTGGAATTGAGGAGTGGAAGAAGAGCTACGCGGAACACGAGCCGCTCGGCAAGAAAGCCGTTCTGTTTGTCATGACGGACGACACCCGCAACTGTGACGAGGTCGGGGCGTATCTCGAAAAAATCTGCTCCGAATTGCAGGGCGCGGTTCTGGTCATTCACACTAAAAACAACGGCGATATTTCCGAAGCCGCTTCCGGCAAAAACGAGGAGGAACTCAAGAAACTCCGCGACGCGGCAAACGCCATTGACACTCCGGCCAGTCCGTACAAGGCCATCGTCTCCGTCATGATGCTGAAGGAAGGCTGGGACGTGCGCAGCGTCACTACGATCGTCGGCCTGCGCCCTTACACGTCACAGAGCAACATCCTGCCGGAGCAGACGCTCGGTCGCGGTCTGCGTCCCATCCTCGGCATTGAAGGGCGTCAGACGGTTTCCGTCATGGGCACTCCGGCGTTCATGGAGTTTGTGGAATCAATCGAAACCGAAGGTGTCACGTTGGAGCGCGTGGCGATGGGCGGCGGCAGTGGCCGGCAGGAATCGCTGATAGTTGAAGTGGATGCGCAGAATCCCGAGAAGAATATTGAAGCGCTCGACATCTCGCTCCCGAAGCTCACGCGCCGGTATCAGCGCGATTACAAAGACCTCGACGCGCTTGACCCGTCAGCCTTCGGCAATGCGCGGCTGCCCCTCAAGCCGTTCACTCCTGAGGAAACGCGCGAGATCGTTTTTAAGACGATGCTCGACGACCAGGTTCATCACGTCATCCAACTCGAAGGCTCCGGCCCGGCCGACTACCGCTCCGTGGTCGGGTTCTTTGCCCGGCAACTCCTCAGAGACCTTCGGCTTGTCGGCGGCTACGACGTGCTCTACGGAAAAGTGAAGACCTTCATGCGCGAGCACCTGTTCGACCCCTCGCCCGTGAACCTTGAAGACCCGGTCGTGCTACGCAATCTCTCCGAGCCGGACGCCGGCAAGATTCTTTATGACGCCTTCAAAACCGCGATCAACGCCCTCACCATCCGGCAATCCGGCGCGACACGCATTGAAGGCTGGATTCGCCTGCGTGACATGCGTCCGTTTCGCACCGAATACCGAGCCTACCTCACGGCAAGCAAGTCCGTATTCACCAAGACCGTCGGCGAACCGCGCTCCGGCGGGTTTGAACTGTCCTTTGCCGCCTTCTTGGAGAACGCAACCGATGTGACCGCGTTCGCCAAGAACTATCTCGCGGTCGGATTCAAACTCGACTACGTCAAAGCGGATGGCGACCTCTCGACGTACACGCCGGATTTCTTCGTTCGCGCCGCCGACGGCGCGATTTGGATCATTGAAACCAAGGGACGGGAGGAACTCGATCTCCCCCAGAAGATGAAACGGCTGCGCCAGTGGTGCGCCGACGCCACCGCCGCCGAGGAAAACGGGCAGCGCTATGACTTCGTGTTCGTGGACCAGACCGGTTTCGAGAAGCACGCGCCGAAGAGTTTTTCGGCGCTCGCGGGCAGCTTTACGGAATACAAAGGGGAGGGACAACTTGTCCCCCCCCTTTCTGTCCCCACGTCCGGCGGTTCGCAAAACCTCAACCATGCCAACCCCAATGTACGCACCAGGAGAGTCTGACCATGCCGGCCAACGAACCAAAGCCCACGGGCGAAATCATCCTCTACCGGAGCGAGGACGGCAACACATGCATCGAATGCCGCTTTGCCAATGAAAACATCTGGCTTTCGCAGGCAATCATGGCGGAGCTGTTCCAGACCACTGTTCCGAACATAAACCTGCACATCAAAAACATCCTCGCGGAAGGAGAGTTGGCCGAAGGGGCAACTATTAAGGATTACTTAATAGTTCGCCAAGAAGGCGGCCGGCAGGTGCAACGGCCCTTGAAATACTACAACTTGGAAATGATTCTCGCCGACAAACTCGCGGAAGGCGAATACGACCATTTTCAAGCCCGCCGGCTTGCCGCCGAAACCGGGGCCGATGCTAAAGCCTTTGATGAGGCAGTGAAAAAACTCCCCGGCAGGAAACCCTACAAGAAGGCTTAAACCATGCCACGCCATCAAGACACCGAAAAATACGAACTCTCCGACGCGGAGAAACGCGACCTCATCAAACTGATCCAGCAGGGCAAACCGCTGCCGGAGAAATACCGCTATTTGTTCTTCCGCAGCACCAGCGCGGCGCGACTGGGCAGATAGACGCTGAGCCATGCCCGGCCGGACTGGTCGGGGCGAGCGCCGTAAGTCTGATCGGTTGCCAGGCGGCTGTGGCCGCCAAAGAAAGGGGCGTCAGAGTCCAGGATCAGCCGGTACTCGCCCGGCGCGGCCTCCACGCGATAATCAGGATACGATTGCGTCGGATGAAAGTTGAACAGGAACAGTAGCCCAGAGCGCTCGAAGCCCAGCACCTTATCGGCATTGTGTTCCACGCGCAGGCGCGCGACGGGATCTTCCAGCCAGCAGGTCCAGCGCACCAGCTCAAGCATGGCCTGGTCGAAATCGGCCAGGAAATGATAGACCAGGTTCTGGTCGTCCCGCAGGTGCCATTGGCGCCGGGCATAATGGTAAGACCAGCGGTTGCCCTCGCGCGGAAAATCAATCCATTCCGGGTGGCCGAACTCGTTGCCCATGAAGTTGAGGTAGCCGTGATCGGCGGTGGCCAGCGTGGCCAGGCGAATCATCTTGTGCAGGGCCAGGCCGCGATCAACGCGCAAGGTGCGCCTGTCCAAGGCCATGTGGTCGTACATTTCCCGCTCGATCAGCCGGAAAATGAGGGTCTGGTCGCCCACCAGGGCCTGGTCATGCGATTCAGCGTAGCTGATAGTGCGTTCGTCGGCCCGGCGGTTGGTCAGTTCGTGCCACAGTCCCGGCATGGACCAGTCTTCATCCCGCGTGTCCTTGGTGAGCTTGATCCAGTAGTCCGGAATGCCCATGGCCATTCGGTAGTCAAAACCCAGGCCGCCATGCTCAGCGGGCGTCGCCACGCCCGGCATGCCGCTCATGTCTTCGGCCACGCTCAGGGCGTCCGGACGCACCGCGTGAATGACCTCATTGGCCAGGATAAGGTAGATAATGGCCTGTTCATCCACGGCGGGATTGAAATAATCGTCGTAAGAAGTAAAGGCCTTGCTCAACCCATGATGCAGGTAGAGCATGCTGGTGATGCCGTCGAAGCGGAAGCCATCCAAGTGGTACTCGTCCAGCCAGAACCGGCAGTTGGAAAGCAGGAAATGCAGCACGCCGGGTTTGCCGTAGTCAAAGCAGCGCGAATCCCACAGCTCGTGCACGCCGCGCGAACCTTCATGAAAGAATTGGAAGAGCGTGCCGTCGAACCGGCTTAAGCCCTCCACTTCATTGCGCGCCGCATGGGAATGAATCAAATCAATGATCACCGCTAACCCCGCCGCATGGGCCGCATCCACCAGCTCTTTCAATTCCTCCGGCGTGCCGAACCGGGACGAGGCCGCAAAATAATTGGTTACGTGGTAGCCAAACGAGCCATAATAAGGATGCTCCGGAATGGCCATGAGCTGGATCGTGTTATAGCCCGAGCGGGCACTGCGCGGCAGAATCTTTTCCTGGAACTCAAGGTAAGTTCCGACTTTGCCCTCTTCCTGGGCCATGCCGACATGCGCTTCGTAGATCAGCGGCGCGCTGCGCGGTCGCTTGAAGGAGTGTTGCCAGCGGTAAGGCTCCGGTGGCGCCCAGACCTGGGCGTTGAAAATCTTAGTGTGCGCATCCTGGACAACGCGCCGGGCATAGCTCGGCAGGCGGTCGCCGCTACCGTCGCGCCAGTGCATTCGCAGGCGATAGAGGTCGCCGTGAGCTATGCCGCCGGCGCCCAGGCCCGCCTGCGCCGGACCTTCGGCGGGCAGGCGCAGTTCCCACACGCCGTTGGAGTCCACGCGCTTGAACGCCAGTTGAGGTTCCTCGCGCCACTGCGAGAACGTGCCGATCAAGGTAATAGCCGTGGCATTGGGCGCCCACTCGCGCAGCACCCAGTCCTGGTTCTGGAGGTGCAGGCCGAAATACTCATGGCCCGCGGCAAAATCGGCCAGGGCCATCCGCCCGCCGGTCAGATGCTGGCGCATTTCCTTCGCAAGCCGAAGACGCCGGACAATCCATTCGGCGTGAGGCGCCAGGTAAGGATCATCGCGCACCAGGCGGGGGATGGAGGAAGGAGGACAGACATCGGACGACGGAGGACAGACGCCGACAGGCGGAGAGCAAGTGGATTTTCGATGTTTAAGTGTTGTTGCCATGGGAACTACTTTGCCAAGGCTTCGCAGGGCAAGCCGTCCTCTGTCTTCCGTCAATTACCCGCCGATCAGCGGGCGCTCCAGCATGGTTTCGTAAAGTTGGAGATACTTTTGGGCGGTGACGGCGTGGGTGAAGCGCTGGGCGCTTTCGCGCATGATGCGGCTGATTTGCTGGGCGCGCACGGCCGGCCTCTGGCGGAAGAACGCCATGGCCTGATCTATGCCCCAGGCAAGAGCCTGGCTGTCATAGTCCCGGAACAGGAAGCCATTGCCCAGGTTGCTGGCGAGGTCCAGATGTGAAACCGTATCATGAATACCGCCGGTGTCATGGGCCACCGGCAGGCTGCCGTACTTGCAACTGATCATTTGCGGCAGACCGCAGGGCTCGAACAGGGAAGGCATTAACACGAAATCAGAGGCCGCATAGGCCAGGCGCGATAAACCTTCGCTGAAATTGCAGACCGCCACCCGCGGTTGCAAGCCATGCCAGCGGACTATGTTGTGGAAGTGGGCCTGAAAAGTGCCGTTAGCCACAAAGACAATTTGCAGCCCATCCTGCCGGTAGCGTTCCACCAGCGCATACAGGATGTGGGCCAGGAGCTGACAGCCCTTCTGGACCGGGTCTAAGCGCGAGGGCCAGAAAAAGAGCGGCGCATTGTCGGCGCGCGTCAGCCCAAGCTGTTTCTGCAGCGCGCGCTTGGCTTCCAGTTTGCCCGGCAGACAATTATCCGGGTCATAGTTGCGGGGCAAGGCCGGATCAGTGGCGGGGTCATAGTTGGGATTGGGCGCGTTCAAAATGCCGGCGGTGCAGCCGGCGATGCGCTTATTGGCCAGCTCGTAGCGCAGGGCCCCATCCACGAAGTTGAATTGGCCTTCGGTAAGTTCGTTCAGGAAGGTGGGGCTCACCGTATTGATGAAGTGGGCGGCGAAAATGCCGCTGATCAGAAAATCTACCGGATTGTTCTCGCGGCTTTCCTCATAAGTGCGCGGCATCCAGCGAAAGTAGAGGTAGCGCCAGAACTCGGCAGCATCAACACCGCTATCCTCAATGCGGGCGAGCGTGGTGTGCAGGGAATGGATATTATGCACGGTGAAGAGACAGGGAATTTCCAGGCGCCGGGCCAGAGCCGGGATCAGGCCGGTCATCCAGTCGTTGCAGTGAATCAGGTCCGGCTGAACGCGGGGGATGATATTGTTGATCACCTCGCGCTGGAAAGCCACGGCCAGGCGCGGGTCTTCCTGCTCGTGCGGACTATAGACATTGGAGCGGTAATAGAAAATGCGATCTTCGGCCAGGTGGATGCGCTCGTGCGGCAGTTTGGCATGATAAGCCCGCAACTCATCGCTGATCAGATTGCCGATGTTGAAATTGAACATCTGGCGGTAATGCGGCAGAGCCACGTGCACATCGGCGCCGTGCTCAAAGAGCGCGCTGACCAGCGCGGCGGAAACGTCGGCTAAGCCCCCCGTCTTGGCCACGAGGTAATTGGCCATGTTGCCCATGCCGTGGGGCAGGTAGGTGATCTCCGGAGTAACTATCAGAATGCGCGGCCGGTGCATGATCATTGCTCGTTATTTGCCGCGGCTTTGGCGTCCTGGGGCCAGGTCAGGAAGCCCGGCAGGGTCTGGGTCCATTCATCGCCGCGCGGCGTGGCGCGCGCGGTGAAACCGTAGCGGCCGGGCGCGCGGCATTCCAGCCAGCACTCAAAAAGATGCTGGCCATCATCGCCTTTGCCTTTCAGCGTCATTTCCTGGCGGCTGCCGGTGGCGATGACGCCTTTGGTGTTCAGGGCGCCGTAATAGAGTTCAACCACTACTTCTTCCGGGGCAAGCTCGCCGAGCTGCATGGGCACGGTCACGGCAAAGGTGTCGCCCACCCTTAAATGGCTTAAGTCCGCCTGGGCGCTGGGGCTGCCCACGTTAATCAGGGGCCACAGTTTGCTCAGGCGCGCATGCTGTTTGACCAGGGCATGGGCTTCGGCGGCGTCATCCGCCAACAGCGCACGGCTGCGTTTGATCGCCGGAATGTAGAAGCGTTCCTCGTATTCGCGCGCCATGCGATGCGCGCTGAACCCGGCAAACGCCAGACGCATGGCCGCTTTCATCATCTTGACCCAGCGCGCCGGCAAATGATTTTTTGACCTGGTGTAAAAGCAGGGGATGACCTCGCTTTCCAGCAGATTATAGAGGGCTTGGCTCTCCATGGCGTCCTGATAGCCGGCGTCCTGAAATTCCTCGCCGTGGCCAATGCTCCAGCCGCATTCGGGGGAAAAGGCCTCCGCCCACCAGCCGTCCAGGATACTGACGTTCAGCGCGCCATTGACCGCGGCCTTCATGCCCGAGGTGCCGCAGGCTTCCAGGGGCCGGCGCGGCGTATTGAGCCACACGTCCACGCCCTGCACCAGCAGCCGGGCAACGTAGAGGTCATAATCCTCAATGAAAACGATGCGCTGGCGGACCTGTGGCCGCCGGGCAAAATGAATAATCTGGCGGATGATTTCCTTGCCTTCGTTGTCGCGCGGATGGGCCTTGCCGGCGAAAATCAGTTGGATGGGCGTTTTGCCGGTCAGCAGCGCTTCGAGCCGCTGGGTGTCATGCAAGAGCAGCCCGCCGCGTTTATAGGCGGCAAACCGGCGGGCAAAACCGATGGTCAGCACGGCGGGATCGAGCACCGCTTTGACGGCTTCCAGCTCGGGCTTGCTGGCGTTACGCCGCTGCAACTGGAGCGTCAGCCATTCCCGGCATTCGCGGATCAAGCGCGCCCGACTGAGTTCGTGGCCGTGCCACAGTTCTTCCTCCGGAATCTGCTCGATCCGTTCCAGCATGGCGGCATCGCCCGGTTTGACCTGCCACTGGGGGCCAAGGTAGCGGTCAAAAAGCTGGAGATTTTCCGGCGAGAGCCAGGACGGCGTGTGCACGCCGTTGGAAATGTAGGTTATGGGGACTTCGTCCTCCGGCCGGCCCGGCCAGAGCGGCGCCCACATGCGGCGCGCCACGCTGCCGTGCAACTGGCTGACGCCATTGCAGTGTTGTGAGAAACGCAGGGCCAAGGCGGTCATCGAAACGGGGACGCCCTCGCCAATGCGGCCGGGGCGGCCCAGGCTCAAGAGGTCATTCACGGTCATGTGCAGCGACTCGTGCAGCGCCTCGAAAAATGGGCGCAGCATCTCCATGGGAAACTCGTCATGGCCGGCGGCCACGGGCGTGTGCGTGGTGAAGACATTGGTCCGGGCAATGATTTCCAGGGCGGTCTTTTTGTCCAGGCCATTGCTGCTGGTGAGCTGGGCCAGGCGTTCCAGGCTGATGAACGCGGCGTGACCCTCGTTCATGTGGCAAACCTGGGGAGTGATTCCCATGGCCTGCAGCGCGCGCAGGCCGCCAATGCCCAGCAGAATTTCCTGCAGCAACCTGGTGCGATGGTCGCCGCCATAGAGCTGACCGGTGATCTCGCACCACTCCGGCGGATTTTCCAGAGTGTTGGAGTCGAGCAGAAAGATGGGAATCCGGCCGACCTGAACTTTCCAGATGGCCGCGTGCAGCGGATGGCCCGGCGCCGGAATGCTGACGGTCAGGGGGGTGCCATCGGCTTTAAGCACCCGGTCGAGGGGCAGGTTGTAGATTTCGTTTTCGGGATAGCATTCCTGCTGCCAGCCGTCGCTATTCAAATACTGGCGGAAATAGCCTTGGCGGTAGAGCAGGCCCACCGCGACCAGCGGCAGGCCGATATTCGAGGCCGCTTTCAGATAGTCGCCGGCCAAGGCGCCCAGGCCGCCGGCAAAGAGCGGCAAACTTTCATGAATACCGAACTCGGCGCAGAAATAGGCAATGCAATCGCCCGGCGCATACACGGCGCTGCGGGTATCGGCCGGCTGCTGGGTATGCTTCTCGAAAGCCTGGCGGACGCGCTCCAGATGCTCCAGAAAACTGTCGTCGGCGGCCAACGCGGCAAGCTGCTCCTGGGATACGCTGTTCAGCAGGCGGACGGGGTTAAAATAGCAGAGCCGCCACAATTCGCGGTCAATCCGGCGGAAGATCTCGCTGGCATCGGTATTCCAGGACCACCACAAGTTGCGGGCGAGCACTTCCAGGAAACGGAGCTTTTCGGGAATGGCCGGGGCAACGGTGAAAGGTTGCAGCGTTTGCATGCCGAGATAAAACACTTCTGCGCGGCGTTCTTCAAGAACAAAACGCCGGAAATTACCGGAAAAGACTGGACGGAAGCGCCGGAAACCGGCCGCTTAATCTACCTTGAGGACGCTGTTGAGCGTCCCGTAATTGTTGCGCACCCAGTTGCGGCATTCGGGATCCACAACCCAGTTGCCGTTGATCACAAACTTGTATTCATACTCGCCCTTGGGCAGCATCAGCGTTATCGAGTAGCTGCCGGTGCCGTTAGTGTCTTTCATCGGGTGCCGCTTGGGGTCCCACTGGTTGAACGTGCCGGCTAACGACACGCTGCTCTTGGGGCTGGCGGTAACCTGGAAGGTTACCCGCTTGGCCGCGTTGGTGGTGGCTTTCGGGGCTCTTTTCATGCTGGGCCTCCTTTCTGAACGTTATCTGATAGCGTTGTGAAAGAACTGGCAAGCCACGGACTTGTCCCGCACTTGGCGGGATGGACACGGATAGACGCGGATGAGGAAATCGCGGTTTTTATCAGTGTTCATCAGTGTTTATCCGTGGTAAAAAATAAGGTTTTTAACAGCATCTGCTCCTCCCGGCGCCATGGCACCGGGAAAATCAACAACTTCTGGTGTTATTCAAACGCCTCTAATTATAGGCGCTACCATCCTCCCTGCAAGCCTTTTTTCAGCGCTTTTGTGGACGGCGGGCCTTGACAGAACGGCCGGATATGGTTGAATTATCGGCCATCGCGTGAGAATGTGGCGGGGCTGAAAAGGCTTCGGCCAGGCAGTCACCACAACTTAGCAATGATGAGGCGCATGGATTACGCATGATTATTGACGCCCATAGCCATCCCGATTGGCACGGCCATAATCTGGAAAAGCACCTGGCCAACATGGCGCAATATCAGATTGACGCCGCCTGGCTCCTGACCTGGGAATGCCCGGCCGACGAATACTCGCCCGATACCATTTCCGGATTCGCGGATATCGGCCCTAATGGTCCGATACCATTCGACCGTTGCCGCTCTTACGCCGAACGCGCTCCAGGCAAATTCGTGCTCGGCTATGCGCCCGATCCGCGCCGGCCCGAAGCCCTTGACCACCTGCAAGCCATGATTTCCATTTATGGCGTCCGCGTATGCGGCGAGCTTAAATTGCGGATGATGTATGACAACCCTGACGCGCTGCGGCTCTTCCGCTTCTGCGGAGAAAAGGGCCTGCCGGTTACCGTGCATATTGACTATGAGTTCGCTACCGGTGTAAAATACCCGCGGCCGAGCTACTGGTATGGCGGCGGGATCGAAGCGTTCGAACGCGCCGTGCGCGCGTGCCCGCAGACGATTTTCCTGGGGCATGCCCCGGGCTTCTGGGCCCATATTTCCAGCGACGGCCAGTATGATAAGGAAATGTACCCCAAAGGCCAAGTCGCGCCCGGCGGCAAGTTGGTTGCCATGCTGCGCGAGTATCCCAATTTGTATTGCGACTGGTCGGCCGGCTCCGGGTGCAACGCCTTCCAGCGCGACGCGGCCTTTGCCCGCGACTTTGTCCTGGAGTTTCAAGACCGGATTCTGTATGGCCGTGATTATTTTGATAATAGGCACCAGGAATTGTTGAACGGCTTGGGATTGCCTGAAGCCGTGCTGGCCAAAGTCTATGCGCTCAACGCTCTGAAACTGGCGCCGCCGACGAACACAGAGGGACTGCCCCGGCAATGAAAGCTAAACGCAAAGTCAGCACGGCGCTGCTGAAGGAACAATTGTTTCTGGAATCATTGGCGCGCCGCTGCCCGCAGGATGTGGAGGTGCTCAAGGCCTTGGGCGACCTGTATACGCGAACCGGGAGCTACGCCGAGGGGCTGGCCGCCGACTTGGCGCTCGTCCGGCTCTGTCCGCGCGAGCCGCTGGTCTGGTATAACCTGGCCTGCAGTCATGCCTTGCTGCAGCGCTTTGACGAGGCCTTGGCCGCTCTGGAGCAGGCCATTGCCTTGGGTTATCGGGATGCGCGCTGGATCCGCCGGGACCGCGATCTGGCCGCGCTCAAGAAGGACAAGCGCTTTATTGCTCTATTGGAGCGTCTGGCGCGTGAGATGAAGAAGGTGCAGGCTTAGTTTTGGCGGGGACATCGCGGGTTGGCTTCTGGCTGAGAGGCTCGGCCACGACGCGGAAGCCGATGCTGGCTGATGTATAATTCGCGGTGTAACTGCTCCGCCGCGAAATTTTCAGAAAGAGCGCCGCGCAATCGGCCCAGGAAGCGCCCTTCAAAACGCGGGTCCGGCCCTCGGCGTCGTCCGCGTCCTGGCACCATTCCCACACATTGCCGCCCACGCCGAACAGGCCCCAGGCATTGGCGCCACTTTTCTTTACCGGGCAGGCGACGCGATAACCGTCATTGCGGTCCAGTTTCTGGCCGACCTCCGGGTTTTCCCGGCCGAAATAGTTCCAATGGTTGGGAATTGCTCCGGCGCCCCAGGGATATTCCGTGGCCTGGCCGCAGGCGGCGAAAGTTGCCCACTCCTGTTCGCGCGGGAGTCGAAACTGCCAGCGCTTGGCGCCGTGGGTTTCGGTCAACCATTCGCAGAATGCGCTGGCATCATCCCAGCTAACGGCGACCGCCGGCTGGCTATCCTCGTTAAGCGATAACTGCTGGTGGGCGCCGCTGTTGTGCGCGGGCCGGAAACAGCGGAACTCCTTGTTGGTGACCTCATATTTGCCCACATACAGTTTTAGGGCCGGGATGTAGACCAAGCGCAACTTGGTTTTGGGAGCGAGCTTAACGACCAGGTCGGCCACGTCGCTGATCGGCTTGCGGCAACCGGCCAGGCCGGCAAGCAGGCTGACTGCCAGGCATAAACTGCCTAAAACCAGCCAGCCACGCTTATTCATCAAAGCCTCGCGGGATTGGAAAATTACCGGACTATTTCTCAAGTATCCTGAACCTGGATACGGACCGTCGCGTTCTTCAAGGCTTGGCGGCTTATCCCCTGATCGGCCGGCGTGATGCCCGCCGCCACGCTCTCGAACAGCTTGACCAGCGCGCCCTGGAATGAGTCGAGATTGCCGCGCGTCACCTGGAAGACCTCGATATTGTCCGGCAACATCAGTTGGGCTTTCAAGTGGTCGGCTTGCGAAAGAATTACAAACGGCTTGGTGCAGTTCGGACAGCGGCCGCGCTTGCCGATATCCGTGTCCCGCAGCCAGAGTTTCTGGCCGCAGGATGGGCAACTGATCTTGAAATCCACTTCGCCCTTGTCGCGCAATATGAAAATGCCCATGGGCACGGCCAGTTGTTCCGGAAAGGCGCGGTAAATATTCTTGATCTTTTCCAGCGAGAGCACGTCGAGAAACCGCACCACCAGGGCCAGAGCGTCCGCCCGGCTCAGATGCTCGGCGAACTCCTTATCCTGGCTGGGATCGCCGGAGACGACTTCAAAATTGACCAGGTAGTCGCGGACGGGCACTTGAGCTTGCTGCTCGGCGGCAAAGGCGCCCAGGAAATCTTTGGCCAGCTCGCTGTAAATTGATAAAATCAAAGTGTTAATCTTTTTTTCAGTGCTCATAAAGCTATTCTCCCGGTAAGTAAGGCGTTTTTGTTCTTTCTTTTGGCGCACTTCCGTAGGAGTCTGATTAAATACCACTTGCCGCGCCGACTCAAGAAAAAAATTAAGGCCGAGGTAACCCCTCAATTAAGAGGTGGTCGCGTGATGGTAGGGACGGCTCGCCGAGCCGTCCGCGGCCTGCCTGCCGAAGCCGCTTCGGCGCAGGCAGGCGCGTTCGGGTCTACTCCGCCGTAGTAAGCCTACTGGCTACGAAGGCTGGACGAACGCGCCCTACCTGTTGCCCCCACAAGACTAAGGGATTACAGGCCGAGACCCTGCCGCCAATTCCCGCCGCAGCCACTCCAGCGCGGCTTCCCGGTTTGGCACGGCTCCCTCCAACTGCTGGTCATAGACCTTTTTTTTCCAGCGGCCAACCTCAGGGCCGGCTGAAACGCCCAGGCTCAGGACGTCATGGCCCGTGACCCAGGGTTTGGGCAGAATCGGCGCGGCTTGGGCGGCGGCCTGGAACTCGACCAGGAAACGGTAGTTGGCCATATCCCCGTGGCTGGCCTCGCAATCCAGCCGATGCAGTTCCAGTTCGGTGGCAAAGGTCGCGGCGCCCACCAGCCGGTGCAGCGTGGCCTTGCGCATGCGCTGGACATCCATGAAGCGCATGTGATTGCCGATACAATACGCAATGGCCTTGATGTCGTCATTCGGCAGGCGCAGGCGTTTGAGCATCGTTTCCGCCAGGGCCGCGCCCACCCCGGCATGACAGTTGAAGCGGATGCGCTCACTGGCGAACGTGGCCGTGCCGGGCTTGCCTACATCATGCAATAAGACGGCGTAAGCCAGGCGCAGGTCCTGGTTGCGCATGGCGTTCAGCATCATGATCGTGTGGGTCCAGACGTCTCCCTCGGGATGAAATTCGGGCGGCTGTTCCTGGCCCTTGAGCGCCGCGACTTCCGGTAGAATGATTGGCAGCAACCCGAGATCTCGGAGAAGTTCGAGCGCCGTCCCCGGCCGGGCCGCCTCCAGCAGGATATGGGTCAACTCCTGCTGAATCCGTTCCGCGCTTACCGTGGCAATCTTAGGGGCTTGCCGGCGAATGGCCTCGGCGGTAGCCGCTTCCAGTTCAAAATTCAAGGTAGAGGCAAACCGCGCGGCACGAATCATCCGCAAGTGGTCTTCGGCAAACCTGTCTTCCGCCCGGCCCACGGCCCGGATCAAGCGCGCCGCCAGGTCGGCCTGGCCGCCGACATAATCGAGAACTTGCCCCCTCAAGGGGTCGAAAAACAAGGCGTTCACCGTAAAGTCGCGCCGGAGAGCGTCGGTCCGCTCATCGCTGAAGATTACACCTTCTGGATGACGGCCGTCGCGATAAGCCTGGTCCTGGCGGAAGGTAGCTACCTCGTATTCGCAACCCTGGACCTTCACGCGCACGACGCCAAACGATTTACCCACGGTTACCGCGCCGGGGAATAGGCGTTCCACCTCCTCGGGCGCCGCCGAGGTGGCAACGTCAAAATCTTTGGGCGCGCGCTGCATGAGCAGATCGCGCACACAGCCGCCCGCCCAGAGAGCCCGGAAGCCCTTCTCCGTCAGGCGTCGAACCACGGCGCCAGCGCCGTTAGTGAGTGGATTGGTGGGGATGGCAATCATCACATTCTCGAGCATGGTTCAATTCAAGGTATCGGACTACATGCGTCATGGAGGGCGATGCTCCGTCATCGTGCTACTCTGCGAAGTAAGCCTTCGCTACGAAGCACGAGCCGCGGCGGACACGGAGGTCCGCCCTCCATTATTCCCTGCGAGAGTTGTTTCATGCCTGAGGCAGATCCGCCTCCGGCGGAGCCTGGGTGAGGGCGTGGATTCCGCTGGCGGCCACGGCGTCACCGCCGCGGCTACATGTGTTTGGTTTTGCCGGGTTTAGAGGTCACAGTTAGATGCTCTTGTGCTCTTCCTATTGCTTTAACCGCGGTAGCCGGAACGCCCGCGGCAAAAGTTGTTGCAGGGTCAAGATCACCGGCTGATCAGGCTTGGTCGCGGCGGCCGCCAGAATAATGAAATTGCCATCGCAGAATTCAGCCAGCGCCTGCCGGCATGCCCCGCAGGGCATCGGCGGGCTTGAACCGCCGGCCACTACGGCCAGGGCCGTAAAGCGCCGATAGCCGGCAGCGACCGCGGCACCCAGGGCCGTGCGTTCTGCGCAGAGCGTCAGACCATAGGAGGCGTTCTCCACGTTACAGCCCTGGAAGATGCGTCCTTCCTTGGTCAGCAACGCCGCGCCAACGCGAAAGCGCGAATACGGCGCATAGGCGCGCCGCCTGGCGGCCAGCGCTTTTTGTATTAGATTCTTCTGCTTGCCGGGAGTCATAACCGTAAACAGTCGGCGTTCTGGTCTTCAGCCAGGTCTTTCCAAAGTTCCTGCAGAAACCGTTGGATCATTGGCGCGGCTGTTTCCGCCGCGGCCGTGATTTCCTCATGCTGCAATGGTTGTGCGCCCAGGCCGGCCGCCCGATTGGTGATCAATGAAAGCGCGCCTACGGCCAAGCCGCTGGCATTGGCCAGGATGGCCTCCGGCACAGTGGACATGCCCACGGCATCGGCGCCGAGCGAGCGGAAAGCGCGAATTTCCGCCGGCGTCTCGTAAGTCGGTCCCGCCGTTGCGAGATAAACGCCATGCGCCAGCGTTTGTCCCAGGCGGTCGGCGGCGCAATCCATTTGCCGGCGCAGCTTGGCATCGTAGATTTGGGTCTGGTCAGGAAACCGTTCGCCCCAATAAGCGTCGTGTGGCCCGGTCAAGGGGTGGATGCCCATGGCGTTAATATGATCGTCAATGATCATCAGCCGGCCCGGGGTCAGGTCGTCCCGGATGCCGCCGGCAGCGTTGGTCAGGATTACCAACACGGCGCCAAGCGCTTTGAGGAGGTAAATGGGGCAGGCCACTCCTTCCCAGCCCTCACCCTCGTACCAATGGCGGCGTCCGAGAAAAACAAACGTTTCCAGGCCGGAGCAAGTTCCCCAGAGCAAGGTCCCTTCATGCCCCCTCACGGTCGGATTGCCTAATCCGGGAATGGCGGAAAAATCCAGGCGGCCGCGCTCTTCGAAAACGGCGGCGGCCGTCCGCCAGCCGGAGCCGAGAATAAGCCCGATCGCGGGTTTGGCCGCGGGGAATGCCGTCTGCACCGCCTGTGCGCCTTGCTCCAGCAGCTCAAGATTCATTTGGTTGTCTCCTTGATTTCGAGCGCGATAAGCTTTGGCGGCGCAACGCGCTCTGGCACTATCTGGAAGGCGGCCTTGACAAAAGCGCGCGCTTCCGCCAGTTGACCGGGGCGGTTAGTGTGCAGCCACGCCAGTGCCTCGCCGGCGCTTACCGGCTCGCCGACTTTCTTCAGCGCGCTGATGCCGGCGGCCGGATCAATTGCATCCGTTATCCGCGCACGGCCGGCGCCCAGGAGCGCAACGGCCCGGCCGATAGCGGCGGCATCCACTTTCTGGATATAACCGCTCTGCCTGGCTTTCAGCGGCACGCTGGCGGCGGCCACGGGCAGCCGCGCCGGACCGCCGCGGCCACGCCGTAGCCCCGATCCTAATCGGGGCGAAGGCGGGTCCAGCGCGCGCGGGTCGCCGCCGTGCAGGCGCGCCATGTTTTTAAACCGTTCGAAGGCTTCGCCCGAGGCAAGCTTGGCGCGCAGTTGCGATAGAGCCTGTTGCCAATCCTTAGCCACGTGGCCGAGGATAAGCATACGCGCGCCGAGTTCAAGCGTAAGCATTATCACATCGGATGGCCCGCGTCCTTGCAAAACTTCCAGACTTTCGATTACTTCGAGGGCATTGCCGACGGAACGGCCCAAAGGCTGGTTCATGTCGGTAAGCAGCGCCCTGGTGTTCAGGCCAAGACGTTGAGCGGTTGCGACCAGCGTGCGCGCCAGGGCTTCGCCCTGGGCGCGCTTGGCCATGAAAGCGCCGCGACCCCATTTCACATCCAGCACCAGGCCATCCGGCTGAACCGCCAGCTTCTTGCTCAGGATGCTGGCCACAATCAGAGGAATGGCGCTCACCGTTCCGGTAACATCGCGCAGGGCATAAAGTTTTTTATCGGCGGGGACCAGTGTATCCATGGCGCTGATGATGGAACAGCCGCAAGTGTTCAGCACCTTAAGGAAGGCGGCCTCATCGAGTTGCGCGCGATAACCGGGAATTGATTCGAGTTTGTCAATGGTTCCGCCGGTTAGGCCCAGGCCGCGTCCGGCAATCATGGGCACGACCAGGCCGCAACAGGCGGCCAGCGGCGCCAGAATCAGCGAAATCTTGTCGCCGACCCCGCCGGTGGAATGCTTGTCAATCCTGGGAACGCGCTGCGCGTGCCGGGATTTACCCAATGCGGCGGTATTCAGTATGTTGCCCGAATGCAGCATGCTGCGCGTCAGCGCAACGATTTCCTCAGCGGACATGCCTTGCAGGGTGATCGCCATGGCCAGGGCGGCCATCTGGTAGTCGGGGATGGCGCCGCTGACGTAGTCCCGGATAAACAAATCAATGTCTGCATCCGTCAGTTGGTGGCCATCGCGTTTTTTTTCAATAATCCATTGCGGCAACATGGTTAATCCACTATAGTGCAATTTAACGGTGTGTCAATGACCGTCCCGGCGGCTTTTGCGCTGGAGCGGGGAACCAAGCGTAGCAGGAATGGTTTTAAAGAAAGGATCAGGCAATGAAAGAAATGACTTGGCTCGGGCGGTTGATGGGCGGGAGCGCGCTGGCTGTTGGGTTGGCGCTGGCCGGTTGTGACGGCAGCAGCAGTAAAAGTTTGGGCGAGGGCTTTGATTTTGGCCCCAATAACCCGAGCCTGTACGTCGCCTTTGGCGACAGCATCACGGCCGGCACCGGGCTGGCGGCCCCCGGCAGCGATGCCTACAGCGTCAAGCTCGCCGGCATGCTGAATAAGACCGTCCTCAACGCCGGCTATCCCGGCGCTTCCTCCGGCGAGTTGGTGGATCGTATTCATGATATTCTGGACGACAACAAGCCGGGCTTCCTGCTCATCCTGGCCGGAATCAATGATTTGATCATGGGCTACGGCGAAGACGTGGCAGCCATCAACGTGCGGATCATGATCCAGGCCTGCACGGACAACAAGACCATCCCGGTGATTGCCACCTTGACGCCCGTGTTCGGCGGCTACGCCGGGCATTCCAGCGCCGTCGGGCGCCTCAATGATAAAATCCGCGCCATCTCCTCTGAGTTGGGCGTAGCGCTGGTGGACTTGAACGAAGCTTTTGAAGATAATCTCGCCTATATGCAGACCGACGGACTCCATCCCAACGAGACCGGCCATGCCCTCATGGCCATCACGTTCTATGACGTGGTACAATAGACTTGGGACCGTTGCGCCCAGTTATGCCCCGCGCCATTGTTACTACTCAGGTATCTGAGAAAACACTTTCCGCCCGTGGCGGATCCGCCTCAGGTGGAAACTACGAAATGCACGAAATACGCGAAAGGGATTGATTCACCACGCGCGGCGCGTGGTGAACCAAACACTGCTGTTGCATCAGATCCGAGCAGACCTGCGTTCCCATTTTCGCGCCTTTAGCGTTTTTCGTAGTTCCATTTCTTGACGACCTGAGCAGTTACACGCCATTTATGGACGCCTTTCCGGAAACCGCGGATATTGAAACCGCTTCCGATGCTTATGCTGCGCGCTTTGCCGGCGCGGTCGGCGCCTGGATGCTCAAGGTTCAGGAAGGCATCGTTTTGGCTCTGCTGCGGGACCATCCCGGCGCCACCGTTCTCGATGTGGGCGGCGGGCACGGCCAGTTAGCCATTCCGCTTTGCCGGGAACACTATGATTTGACCGTAGTCGGCAGCGCCGAACAATGTCGCCGGCGTATTGCCGCCCTGATCGCCGCCGGGCAATGCCGGTTTGTCGTTGCCGACGTTTTGAAATTGCCCTTTGCTGACCGATCGTTCGACACGGTCCTGTGCTTTCGATTTCTCACCCACTGCGCGCGCTGGCCGGAGCTTATTAGCGAGCTCTGCCGGGTAGCCGCGCGCGCCGTTATCGTGGATTATCCCGCCAGCCAGAGCTTGAACTATGTCGCCCCGCGTTTGTTCGCTGTCAAAAAAAGGCTGGAATCACGGACGACCAGGGAGTTTCGGCTGTTCCGCCATCAGGAAATTACGCAAGAGTTTGCCCGGCGCGGTTTTTTGCCTGGCCGGCGGCAAGGCCAGTTTTTTCTGCCGATGGTGCTGCACCGGCGCCTGAAGTGCCGGGCGTTTTCGGCGGCGCTGGAAAGTGTTTCAGGCCGAGTCGGCCTTACCTCCCGCTGGGGTTCGCCCGTCATTCTGGAATTGCGGCGTAGCGCGCCCATAGACTTTGGTCTTAGTCAGCCGCCCTGTGCCATCCCGGCTGGCACACGCGTTCTGGTAACGGGCGCCACGGGGTTCACCGGAGCGGTCCTTGCGGCCAAGCTCGTGCACGCCAGCCTGGAGGTGCATGCCATTGCCCGAGTATCGTCGAACAGGGAAGCCCTGAGGGACCTGCCGATCCATTGGCACCAGGGTGACGTATTTGACGAGACGGTGGTGGCCGAAGCCGCGCAAGGCGCCGATTATATTTTCCATGTGGCCGCGGCCTACCGGGAGGCGCGCTATGCGGACGAGATCTATTGGAAAGTGCATGTCCAGAGCACGCAGCTTTTAGCCCGGGCCGCCTTGCGCAATCCCGCCTTCAAGCGGTTTGTCCATGTTTCCACTGTTGGGGTCCATGGCCATATTGCCAACCCGCCGGCCGATGAACTCTACCCGCTTAAGCCGGATGATATTTACCAGCGGACTAAGGCCGAGGCCGAACTGTGGCTGCGGGATTTTGCCGGCCAGAACTCTTTGCCATTCACCGTGATCCGGCCCGCGGCCATTTATGGGCCGGGCGACAGGCGCCTGCTGAAATTTTTCCGCATGGCTGCGCGGCCTGTCTTGTTCATGCTGGGATGCGGCAAGTATCTCTATCACCTGGTCCACGTGGACGATCTCGCCAATATCATGATTTTGGCGGCGGCGCACCCGCAGGCCCGGAATGAAATTTTCATCTGCGGCAATCCGGAGGCGGTAACCTTGCCGCAGATGGCGCAAATTGTGGCCGCGGAGCTGGGTAACCGTTTCCGGCTGGTGCGCTTGCCGGCGTTGCCGTTTTTTCTGGCGGCCGACGCGTGCGAGTGGTTCTGCCGCAAGCTGGGCGTCGAGCCGCCCATCCATCGGCGGCGGCTGGCATTTTTTACGAAGGACCGCTCTTTCAACACGCGCAAATTGCGGGAGAAGCTGGGGTATCAAATGCGTTATTCCAGCGAGGAAGGCCTGATTCAGACCGCGCGCTGGTATTGCGAGCAAGGCTGGCTGAATCGGCGCAGATAGATGTACCGGCCGCTTACGGGGTGGTCTTGTCAAGGTAGGGGCGGCTCGCTGAGCCGACCGCCTTTGCGGCGCGTTGTGCCACACTTTATAAAGTGTGGCGCTATAAGCGTTCTCCCTGAGCAACTATGGTTGGCGCCCCGGCCCGGAGGAAAGCTTCGTAGGCCCACTGGTCCCATTCGCTCCGCACACCGATTCCTTTCAGATCGCCGTAATTCTTGGCGATGAACCCGCCGCGGAACGTTGCGACCAGGCGGCCGATTTCGCGTTCGATCAGGTCGCGGTCGCCGGTCGGCAGCACCTTCTGGATGTCGCAGGGCGCAAAGAGCCCCACTTTATGCGCTCGCAGTTTGGCGGCCAAGGCCGGCTGATCGTAGACCGCCGGCTGGTCGAACTGCAGACAATCAATGCCCGCGGCGCACAGGTCATCAACCAGCGCCCAGTTATAGCCGCAGGAATGCTGGATGACTTTCAGGCCGTGGCGGTGGGCGCGGCTGGTGAGGCGCGCGTAGAGCGGGCGGAAGATGTCGCGCCACATGGCCGGGCTCATCAGGGTCCGGTCCTGAATGCCAAGGTCCTCGCAGAACATGATCCCATCGAGGCCGGCCTCGCCATAGCGGTCAATTACGCGCTCCAGGAGGCTGGTTACGCGGTCGTGCAGGACATCAATGTGGTCACGGTTGGCAATGAGGTCCGTGAAATAGATTTCCATTTTGCGCATATAGCGGCAGATGGCAAACGGCCAGCCGGGCATCCAGCCGACCTTGAACTTGTCCGTCCCCGAGGCGGCAAGTTCACGGGCGCCCTGGTAATAGGCGGGATTATCCAGGTCGGGGAGCTTAAGGTCGTCTAACTGGTCCCACGACTGCAGCGCCGGCTTGAAAATTTCGCCGCCTTGCGACATATCCGCAATGCGCTGCCAGAGATTGCCCCAGATATCGGTGTAATACTCGAAGTTGCCTTCCACCCATTTTTCGGGTTGAAACCCATGGCCGATTCCCGCCCAGGCAAAGTCATCCTGGCGTCCGTGGTCGAAATTGAGCCCTATGCGCTCCGCGCAACGGCACTCGATGTTCTGCAGGATGATCTCGCGCGGCGTCAGGGTCATAATGATGTTCAGTTCCCCGGTAGGCGAACCAATTTCCAGACGTCCGGTTCCATGTTATTGCCGGCCACCATCCATAGGGCGTTGTCGTAGACGAAGACGCTGGCGGCGTGCCTGGGATTCCACGGTGTTTTGGTAACCTCATGCCAGGTTACGCCGTCGGCCGAGTGCCATACGTCGTTGCGGTTACCCGTTCCATCATATCCTTCCAGCACCCACATGCGGCCGTCAAAAACCGCCACCTCGTGATACTGTCTCGGTTTCCAGGGAGCCTCTTTCAGGTGGCAGTGCCAGGTGATGCCATCGGCTGAGCTCCACACATCGTTGTACATCTTCCGCGTAGGAACCTGGGGTGTGTCGTAAGTGCCGCCGCCTAGAATCCATATCCGGTCTTTGAAGACAACGCTTCCGCCGATCATCCCGCGCGCCGACCAGTAGGGTTCCTGCGGCTCAATCGGCTCCCACGATGCGCCGTCGGGGGTTGCCCAGATGTCGCGGTCGAAGCGTTCGGCCGCCGGCGCGAACTGGGGCAGGGTTTGTCCGCCCATGACCCAGATCCTGTTCTTAAACACCAGCGTATAGTGCAATGCCCTTGGTCCCCAGGGCACATTTTCCGTGATGCGCCTCCATGTCTTGCCGTCAGCGGAGTTCCATACGTCATTCTGATAATGGCCCTGGCTTACATCTCCACCCACGATCCACATATGGGCGTTGAACACTACATAGCCGGCCGTGTGCCGGCCTTCCCAATCGAAGGCCGGGTTGAAGGCGGTGTCCAGAAACGTGTTAGGCTTGACCAACGTCCAATGGAGGCCGTCCACCGAGCGCCAGACTTCGTTATTGCAAATCCGGGGAAAATGTGTTTTATCGCCGGGATTCCACCCACCAAGGAGCCACATCTTGTCCTGGAACACCAAGGCCCCCGCACCATCGCGCGGCGCAAAGGAGGCCTGAGCATTTACTTTTGTCCACTGATACATTGTCATCCTTGCCGTCGCGCGAGTGCTTGGGTTCGATCCTATACCAATGCGTTGGCCGACGGATTGGCGCAATTGCCTGTCTGCGTTAAATGTTCCACTAAACCCAGGCCGTAGGCAAGTCAAGAGAAGCAGCGTCGGAAGGCAAGCGCGGAAATGACAATCAATGACAATCGTGCTCGTCAATTTACCACGCGCAACGTGTGGCTTGTTGCGCAGCCATTTAATGCTTTACGCCTCTTAAGGGCCGGGATAAGGTAATTGGAAAAGCTGTTTTACCGATGGAGTGAAGGAAACAATGATCCATTGCTGGCTGCAAGAGATGTATCGAAAGATTTACCCGGTGGGCAACAAGCCCGCCGGAGCTTTTCTGCGGCTCGATGCCGCGCGCAACGAGAGCACGGCTTTCCAGGTTGCGGTGGTGAACACGGCGCTTGCCGTTGCCAAAGTAAAAATTGCGGTTAAGGTGCCGCGGGGAATTGATGCCCGCATCCGGCGCGTAGGTTTTGTGCCCTTGCCGCACCATAATACCGATGTGCCGGTGGACGAACTGGACTGCCGCGGCCATGTGCCGGGCTATGTGCCGGACCCGTTGTTCGACGAGGACGATGCGCAGGTTGCTCCGCGCGAGGCCGCCGGTTTCTGGATCAGCGTGCGCACCGCGGCCGATTGCCGGCCTGGTCCGCATAAACTTATTATCGTTGTCAAGCCGGAAGGCTGCCAGGCGCGGAAGCTTCTGGTCCGCTTGCAGGTTTATCCGCTGGTGTTGGAGCCCCGCCGTCATTTCCCGGTGATCCAGTGGTTTTACAACGATGCCCTGCTGGATTGGTATCATTTCCAGCCTTTTGAGGATGGTTTCTGGAAAATCCTTGAGCGCTATCTGCGCGATTTGCCGGCGCACGGTCAGGATACCGTGCTGGTCCCGCTTTGCACGCCGCCGACGGACGGCGTCAAGCGTCCTACCCAGCTTCTGCGGGTGACAACAGCCGGAAAGCGCTACCGATTCGACTGGCGTGATGTGAAACGCTATGTGGCCTTAGCCCGCCGTTGCGGCCTGTGCCATCTGGAGTGGAATCATTTCTTCAGCCAGTGGGGAGCGCAATATGCCATCCGGGTATATTGCGATCAGGGCCGGGAAGAAAAATTGCTCTGGAACCCGGAAACGCCGGCCACCGCGCCGGTGTATCGCAATTTTCTCAGGCAACTGCTACCGGAGCTCCACCAGTTTCTTATCCGGGAAAAACTTTTGAAGGATTCGTTCTTTCACGTCAGCGACGAGCCGCATACCCCAGAGCATAAGCGCAACTATAAGGTGGCCCGGGCCGTGCTGCGGGAACTGGCGCCCTGGATGAAAACGATGGATGCGCTTAGCGAGATCGCTTATGGCCGCGAAAAACTAACGGATATGCCCATCCCCCATATCGGCGTGACTAAGCAATTCTATGAGGAAGGCATTAAGAGCTTTACCTATTTTTGCTGCGGTCCCCGCGGCCGCTACCTGAACCGGCTGATTGACACGCCGCTTATAAAAATCCGCATGAGCGGCTGGCTTTTCTATCGTTTCAAGGCGCTGGGCTTCCTGCATTGGGGTTATAATTATTGGTATAAATCGCAGACCCGCACCCTGATTGATCCTTTCACCGAATCGGCCGGGCAATGGTGCCACCGGGGCTGGGCGTATGGCGACCCGTTTTTGGTCTATCCCGGAGCCGAAGGGCCGGTGGATTCAATCCGCTGGGAGATATTCAGCCTAAGCCTGCAGGACTACGCGCTGCTGCAGACGGCAGGGATAGATCCGGAAGGACCTTTTCTAGCGCGCCTTCGGGATTTCAATGATTTTCCCAAAGACCTGCGCTGGTTTCAGGCCGCGCGGAAGAAACTGCTTGCCGGGCAAGCGCGCTGAGTAGTTGCCGTCGGTTGCCGGCGCTTGCGCAGCAAGAGACAATCCACCAGAAGCAAAGAATTTCACCTGCTCGCTTGTTGCTGCCAAGATGTGCGGACGGCCTTCTTTTTGCGAGCCATCGGCGGGACGATGCCACTCTATCGCGCCGCTTCCGGCGCGAGGTCGGCCAGCAACTTGGCCAGCCGACCGGGCGGCGTAATCGCCCAGTAGGTGTCGGATGTTGCCGCCACAAAGCCGCGCTTAGCCAGCTTGTGCAGATGCCTCCGCAGCGCCCGCGACGACATCGCGGTCTGTCGGCGCAAGGCCGTGAAAGAGCAGTCGGTCTTGTGAAGCGCTTCATAGATAGCCTGCCGGCGCGGGTGGGTAAACGCCGTGGCCAGCCGAAACACATATTGAGCGGAGTGTTTTTCGGTTTGGAAAATTTCCCTAAGCGCACCGACGATGAGTTTGGCTTCTGGGATGGTGGAATCCGGTTCCGTGGTGTAGTGGACCCGCGCGCCACGGCGCCGGGCGCACAGGAGTCCTCTGGCGGCGAGTAGTCGGAGATGGATTGAAACGATCGGGCGGCGGAGCTTCATTGTCCGGGCAATCTCCGAAACGGTTTGGCCCGGTTTGTGAATCAATTCGCGGAGCATATTGAGACGGGTGATATTGGCCAACACGCGACATGTACGCCAGAGAGTTGGTCGTGGTCCATGGCTGCTTTGCTTTGTAATTGCAGACATGGGCGGAGTTTCGAAACTCCGCCTCTGATAGTCAAGTCCAAGTTTTGACTATTCCGGCTATCCTGCAAGCGAATAAGACTTTTGCCAATAATGACAGAGTAATTCACATTCCCTGATCTGTTCACCCCGCGCGCGGCGGAGTTTCGAAAGTCCGCCTCCTGGACAGTAATCTGCGCAGGCAGATTAGCGGCTGATCATCAGTTTTTGAAGTCGGACGTGGTGACGGTCGCTTTCAGGGGGAGGCTGCTACGTCTATTAGGTGCTGTTGTTTTACCGAGAAGCCATGGCCGTTTCTTTGCCAACGTAGTTCGGACTCGTGACGAGAGTCAGCAGCGGTATGAGCATCCAGCGCCTTCTCCGGTCGCACGGCCAGATGCGTCCGTGAGCGACAGCGTTGAATTCCGTCGCGTTCCTTCCGCAGCGGCCTCCCCATGTTTTGACCGCATGAGCAGCAGTGAGCCGGTGACGGTGGCCAGGGTGATCACAGCGACGGGAACGAGCTGAGGCGCGAGAGGCAATAGCGCGTTGAGCGCAAGCGGGGTCAGCCCCATGACCAGCGCGCCGGCGTAAAAGAGCGTCAGGTACCGGTGGGTTTGTCCGGCCGGCGCGTGATTCATAATCGCCACGATTTGGTAAGTGTAAAGCGTGCTCGCAAAGTTGCCCGCGATCAAGGCGACGATCAGGATGCCGTTATGGGCGACCATGGCCGTGCTCCATCCGGCGATGACAAGCCCCGCGCACAAGGCGGCGATGCGGTGCGGGCCGATTTTTGCGGCCAAGTGGCCGAACAGAAGCGCAACCGGGATAAACACGCTCGCGCTGATCGGGAGCAACAGCGGAATGCGATCCGGAGTGAAGCCGCGTTGCGAGACGGCGTAAAGCAGCAACAGCGGCATTGAGGAAGTAAGGCTGGCGCCTATCACGGTCCCTGCCAGCAGGCGACGGAATCCAGTGTCTCGTTGCAGGATGGCCCTCAGCTCGCCCAGGTATTGCCGGATGGGCAAACGCGGTCCAGCATGCGGATGGCGATATTCCTTGATCCGCCTTAACACGGTCGCGCACACTAACCCACCCGTGATATTAATCAGCAGGCTGATGCCGTAATTGCGCGGGAATGGCGCCACTGACGACCAGCCGGCCAGGATCTCCCTGGCGCGATCCGGCAGCCAGGCCAGGGCCGTGCTGTTCGCGCCCACCAGCAAGGCCACCGCGATGGACGCCACCAGATTAAGCAATTGCGCTAGACCGGTGGACCAACCGATGATTGTGCCGCGGGTCTGTTGGGGGAAGATGCGCGCGAAAAGATCCCAGCAGGGCAGGATGGTGAGGCCCTGGCCGATGGCTGCCAGGGCGCAGCCGATGAAAATACTGCCGATGAGCGTCGTCCGGCCGGCGTTCAGCAGCAGCGCCGTGCTTGGGATCAGCAGTGGCAGAAACATGGAAAGTATGCTGAAGCTATACAGTCTGACACGCGACGTATCCGGTCGCATAACCCAACCCATGATGATGGCCGGCACATAGGCCAGGCTCATTATGGCCACCATGGGGAAAAGGCTTAGCCAGCGGGGTCCGTTGAGTTTGAGCACCAGACTGGGAACCAACATAGACATATCGCCAAACGAGCCGGTCAGCGCTGACAGGCTGATGCTCGTCAGGTACAGCCTGGTGTTGCGGCGGAAGTGCCGGGCAATAAAGGCAGTTTCTTCCTGGGGCGCAGCAGGAGGAACGATAGGGAGTGGCGCCGGAGGTTGCATGGTGGCAATGTTGTTAAACCGGACGCTCGCGAGGGGTCGTCATTGGTTTTGCCGCGCTTTTGTCGAACATGTAGATAAGGCCGCCCAAAGCCGTTATCAGGGTGGTCAGGACCGAGACGGCAAAGGAGATAATGAACGCCTCGGCGGACGGCACGCCGAGAAGTTGGAAGAACGCCACGAAACTGCCTTCGCGGACACCAATGCCG
This sequence comes from Lentisphaerota bacterium, assembly GCA_016188985.1. Taxonomy (GTDB): domain Bacteria; phylum Verrucomicrobiota; class Kiritimatiellia; order JAAZAB01; family JAAZAB01; genus VSJD01. The sequence continues at coordinate 31,534 of JACPGM010000066.1, forward strand.
TTGATGGATACCGGCAACATGATCAGCAACATGATGAGCGGCACGAAAATAAAATAGTAGGTCGCGCTTACCACTACGCCAAAGCTGAGGGCGATCACGTAAAAAACCAGGACCCGCAACATCTGCACAAAGAGAGTCAACAGGAATGAGACTGCCAGAGTGGCAGGATATTGCCGATACTCAAGGCAAGCTCCCAGCCACTGGCGCACAGTCCCGCTGACTTTCCCGGCTGCCGTCTGGGGGTTAATACGCTTTTCCACCCGGTGGATGAACCCATTATGGAACAGGAGCGCCGTTGCCAAAGCGCAGACCGCCGCCAGGCTCCCGGCAATCAGGCGCGTATGGGCTAAGCCGAAGGTGTCGCCGACCAGCCAGGCGCTGAGGCAGCCCAGCAAAATCAGCGAGAGCGCGCCGAGAAACCGGTCCACCACCATGGAGGTTACCGCGAGGGAAACGCTGGCCGTGCTCTTGGAAAGATAATAGCCGCGGACGATGTCGGCGCTGACACTGGAAGGCAGAACCAAGCCCCAGAATCCGCCGATGAAATTGATTACCAGCAAGCGCCAGAACGTGACGTGCGCGCCCTTAATCTTGAGCAGCAGGAGCCATTTGATGACACTCAGGACGCGCTCGGCCAGCAGCAGACCCACGGCCGCGCCCACCAGGACCGGGTTGGCGCGGCCGGCCAGGTCCAGGCTTGAGCGCCAATCAATCAGGCGCAGGGTAAAAAACAGCAACAGCAGGCTGACGCCGAATTTCAGCAGTTGTTTAAGGCCGGCTTTGGTCACGAGGTTCCCCGGTTCTTCATTAAGATTTTTCGGCAATTCCACGGACTATTTTTACCCAACGCGACAGTCGGCCCGGGTCGCCCTCGACGGTTTCAATATCCTTAAGATAAATATGGACGAAACAGCTCTGGGCTGCGGCCAAGCCCTGCCGGATGATGGTTCGGATGCGTTTTTCATCCCACCCGCAGCAGACCATGTCGGTGGGGTTCGGGCGCCAGGAGAATATATAGTCGGTTCCTATTTGTTCAGCGCACTTGCGCACATCCGCGGCGGGGGCTACGGCAATGCTGCGCAGGTTCTTCAGGCTGCGCAGCATATCAATTTTTGTGGTCAGGTCTTCGCAGCAGCCATAGTGGACGAGTCCGAAATGCTCCAGAATAGGCCGCTGATACTGAAACAGAAACTCCTCGTGAAATTGCGGGGAGATAAGAGTGTATTCCTGCGCGGCACAGAACGCCCATAAATGCTTGCGCTGGCGCGCGCCCGAGTTGGGTCGGGGACGTTCAAGGTCTTCGGCATAGATCATAGCCTGATTGTGTTGTGAGGTCAGGCTGTAATCACCGGCGTCTTCGGCCGCCTGATTATTAGCCAGAATCGCGTCCCGCATAAAGGCCAGCAATCGGTGCAGCTCATCAGGATATTGATACATATCCAGCATGAGCGTGTCCAAGCCGCGGAGTTTGGCCAGATGCGTGGAAAGGTCGGCGCTGAAATGGCTGTAGAACGATCCACGCACGACATCAACCGGCAGGATGTCGCCAAGGGCTTCGCGGAGACGCTCAACATTACGGGTGGTCTCGCCCTCGTCAATTTCATGCGAGGTAACCGTTAATTTTCTGGCGTCGGCCCAGTTCTTAAGGGGTGGATCGTATTGCCAGGCCCCGCCTTCCATGTCGGAATTATGGCGGCCCTGAAACAAGCCCCATGGCTTGTCCCAGGAACCCATGACCGATGCGGCCTGAGTGAACCAAGGTTCCTGAATATAGTCATCGCCAATGCCGTTATGAAAGATGTTCATGCGCAAGGTGCGTTCATGCTGCCGATAAAAGGGGTCTTCGCACTGCATGGCCTGGTCGCCAAATACTTTTCTACACCACACATTATGCATGCCGAAGGAAACCAGCACCAAGGGTCTGGTTTTCTTCTTGCTGAAATGGGCGGCCCACAGAGCGCGCCGCTCATCCTGAACGGGTTTTGCGGCAATCGCGGCATATTGTTTGGCAAGCTCACGCAGGATTTGGATATCCTTCTTGGAATTCATTGGTAATGTTCCCGAAAATGATTGATTGCTTAGTGCTCAGAAGTCAAATAGTGGCGGTGAACCCCGCCGTGCTGCGCGGGTAGCGTGAAAGAAATCACCGGCTTATTGCTCCCGAATCATGGTCAAGAGCATTTTAAACCGCTGGCGGGCGCGCACGGCATGCGGCACTTGGGCGGGCATGATTACCAGTTCGCCGGCTTTGGTGTTGACCACGCTCCCGGCGATGATCAGCTCGGCTTCGCCATCCAGCACCTGGACCACGGCGTCGTAGGGGGCGGTGTGCTCGCTCAGACCCTGGCCGGCATCGAAGGCGAAGATCGTCAAGGTGCCGACTTTTTTATCAATAAGTGTTTTGCTGACCACCGCACCGGCGCTGTAGTCCACAAAATCTCTCAATAAGATAGCGCGCGCTTTCAGTTCATCGGCCGTTTTCATGTTTTTACCACTGTGCCTGGCGTGTGCCGGGGCAACTGCCTTCGGCGTCCGCCGCCGGCTTTGCTTCGCTTACGCCGCCATGCTTGCGGGCGGCCTTTTCCAATTGTTGCAGACCGACGGCGCCGCGCTCCTGGCGCACGTGGTTTTTGGTGCCCTCAAAGTCGAACTCGCCGGCCGCGCGCTTTTCAATGGTCAAGGCGCCGGTAGGACATTCGCCGATGCAATCGCCAAACCCGTCGCAAAAGTTTTCCTTGACCAGCTTGGCCTTGCCGTCCACCAGCTTGAGAGCGGCTTCGGCGCAGGCAATGATGCATTGGCCGCAGCCATTGCATTTGGCCTCGTCAATTCGAATGATGTTTCGTTTCATGGTGGAGCGGGTAGTCGCAGTTAAGCCTAATGAAGCCTCCGGCGTCAATCAAGGATTAATTCAGCTTGCGCGTCCACTGCCCAGGGTAATGGTTCAGTTATTGGGGTGGCAGCAGGTAGGGCGGTTTCGCCGAAACCGCCGTTCACGATGAACCACGGACGGCTCGGCGAGCCATCCCTACCATTCTTCAAGGCCATTGACAGTTTATTAGGGCGTGCTATTTTTTCTTCAACGCTCTGAATCTTAAAACCAAAGTAGAGTCCAATAAGAAAGGGACTAAACATGCAAAACCGGAAATGGCGAATGGGGATGGTCGGTGGGGCTTTAGACGCGTTTATCGGCGTCGTGCATCGGCGCGCGGCCCTGATTGACGGCCGGGCGGAACTGGTCGGCGGGGCCTTCAGCCGCTCAGTCGCAAAATCACAAGCCACCGGGCGCGAATACTTCCTATCCTCCGAGCGCATCTACGCTAATTTTCAGGAGATGTTCGCGGTCGAGCGGCGAAAGCCGGAAGGCGAGCGCATGGATTTTGTAATCATTGTTACGCCTAATGATTCCCATTACGAAATAGCCATGGCCGCGCTTTCCGCCGGCTTTCACGTCGTCTGTGACAAGCCCATGACCACCACTCTGGCTGACGCGCAACGCCTGGAACGGAAAGTCAAGCAAACGGGGCTGCTCTTTTGCCTGACGCATAATTACACCGGTTACCCGATGGTCAAGGAAGCCCGCAGCCTGGCGCGCGGCGGCGACCTGGGCAAAATCCGGCGCGTCGTGGTGGAATATCCCCAAGGCTGGCTGGCCACGCGCCTGGAGGCGAGCGGCCAGAAACAGGCCCTCTGGCGCACGGATCCCCGCAACGCCGGAGCAACCTGCTGCATGGGCGATATCGGCTCGCATTGCGAAAATCTCTCCGAGTATGTTACCGGCCTTAAGATCAAGGCCCTGTGCGCGGACTTGACGACCTTTGTCAAGGGTCGAACCCTGGACGATGATGGCAGCGTACTCTTGCGCTTTGATAACGGGGCGCGGGGAATCTTGTGGGCCAGTCAGATTGCCGTGGGCGAGGAGAACGGACTTTTCATCCGGGTCTATGGCGAAAAAGGCGCGCTGGCCTGGCGCCAGACGGAGCCGGATACGTTGATTGTCCGCCGTCTGGACCGCGCCGACGAGGTCCGGCGGCGCGCCACGCCTTTTGTCAGCAAGGCATCGCAAGCGGCCGCGCACATACCGCCGGGTCATCCGGAAGGATTTCACGACGCCTTTGCCAATCTTTATCGCAATTTCTTCAAGGCGCTGGCGGCGGCCCACGCCGGCCGGAAGGTCAGGGAAAGCGACTACGACTACCCGACGGTCCATGACGGCGTGCGCGGCATGGCCTTCCTGGAAGCCGTCGTCCGCAGCTCTCGCGCCGGCGGGAAATGGGTCAAGCTCTAACACGGCTGGGGAACGGAAAAGCGCTGCCCCAGCGGCTGGCCGCCGTGAGCGGGCGGAAATTTTGTGAAAATCATCAGCGCAGCATTGGGTGCATCAGCCCGACTCGCGGAATGGCGCGAAAGTGAAGCCGGCCTTGCGGTCAGCGTCCTTTCTGCGCGCCCTTTCCAGGGAAGCATCCTGTTCAACCATGATGCGCCGCTGGAGTTGGTCCGGACTTCCCGGATCATGGCCGAGCTGGTCTACCGTAACGACCGCTACGGACACACCGTATGGGAGCTGACACTGAGCGGCCAGGGGAACGAGGCGCCCGGCGAGGTTGAACTGCGAATCATACCGCCGCCTTCAGCGCCGATCCTTTACACGCGAGAAGATTTTGCCGAGTTTCGCCGACAATTTGACCAACGGCCTTCGCGTTTCCCGGATAATTCCTTAGCCGCCTTCAGCGCCTGGCAGGCGCAATACCGTCAGAAACTCTCTGCCTGGTTGATGGGTGGCGCGCGTCCCGCGGCCGTGGCGCCGGAGACAAGGTGGGAACCGCTGCCAGGGCCGAGTAATTTTCACCTTGAGCGGCTGCGCTACACTTCCCGGCCGGGAAGAACGGTTGAGGCGTTGCTGGCTTTACCCAGGGAAGCGCGCGCTAAGCCCTCGCCCATAATCCTGGCGTTACACGGGCACGAGGCCACTTGGGGTCAAGCGGTGCGGGAGGCCTTTCAACCGGGCCACATCAACGATTTCTGCCATTACTTTGCCAGCAATGGTTTTGCCGTGCTGGCGACACCAACCATGGAGCATCGGCTGCAAAACAAGAACTGGACCTTATATGGCGAATGGGTCTGGGATGCGCTGGCCGGACTCAATGCCGTTACCGAACGTCCGGAGATAGATATGAGCCGGTTGGGTGTTGTCGGCCTCAGCACCGGCGCCCAACTGGCCGAACTGGTTGCGGCGCTGGACTGCCGGCCGCGCGGTATTGTAGTCGCCGGCATTTTTACCACCCGGAATCACTTAAGCAAACGCTTTCGTATTCCGCCGCATTGCGATTGCGGTTCCTCAAAATACCTTATGCCACATATCGAACAAAGCGATATTGTGGCTCTGGCTGCGCCTGTTTTTTGCCAAGTCCAGCATGGCCAGCAAGATCATTGCCTCTATCCGGGAGCAGACCCGGCGAAATTAAAACTTGACTGGAATACGGGTGTAATGCCGCCGGAAGAATTTGCGGCCGCGGTGGACGAAGTCAAGCGCGCCTATAAACTTTTGGGAGCAACGGATCGCTTTTCTGTGCATATTCATCCGGGCGGTCATGCGGTTGATAATGCCGCGGCCCTGGCCTGGATAGCTAAGTGTTCAAAGACATAAATACGCTCACGTTAGTGGGAGCGCCGTTGGGCGGTATAAGCCAGTTCCTCGCCGGTGCGCAGGTAATGAACCAGTTTGCGGGCGGAAAAGATGCGCGCGGCGACAATAGACTGCCGGGTGGCGCCGCCAATGTGCGGGGTCAGGACGACGTTATCGTGGTTTTGAGCGTATTGCACCACCGGCTGAGTCTGCATGTCCGCGCGCCATTCATCGTGCAGCACGTCGGCGCCGAAAGCCGCCAGGCGACCCGACTCCAATGCGGCGAGAAGCGCGGTCTCATCAATCAGATCGCCCCGGCTGGTGTTGACCAGCACGGCGCCGGGCTTCAGCTTCGCGAAGGCGGCGGCATTAAACAAGTGGCGGGTCTGCGGCGTCAGGTGGACGTGGATGGAGAGGGCGTCGGCCTCGCAGAGGAGCGTTTCAAAATCAACGCGCGCGACGCCGGGAATAGCGAAGGACTTGGGATCGCAGCCCAGTACCCGCATGCGAAAGGCCTTGCCGTATTCGACGGTCATGCGGCCGAGGCGGCCGACTCCCAGCACGCCCAGCGTGCGGCCGGAAAGTTGATCGCCTTGGAAGCGTTCGCTGTTGGCCCACTGGCCGGCGTGCGCGGCGGCTGAGGCGGCGCGGAACCGGCGATGGCAGGCCAGCATCAGCATCCAGGCGCATTCGGCAGTGGCCGTGAAGGTGTCCAGCAGTCCATAATCCTTGGCGATGCTCAAGACGCGAATCCCGCGGCGGGCGCATTCGGCCTTGTCAATATGATCCGTGCCGGTGGAGGTCGTATTGATAACCTTCAAACGCCGGGCGCGCTCGATGATTTCCTTGTCAATCTTGAAATCGAACTGGCTCCATAGCGCGTCATAGCCTCCGATTGCCGCCAGCAGTTGCGCGCGGTCGGGCGGAAGATAATCGGTGGCGCAGGCTGCCTCCAGGATGGCCCGCGCCTCGTCCGGCAACTCGCGGGCCATGTAAAGGACTTTGGGGCGTTCGCTCATAGGATTGGGACAGTAGCACTCGGCCGAGACAAAGACAAAAACGAAATCAACATTGTCGGCCGGATTATAAGCGTTGCCGAATAAATTCCGCTATCCGGCGGCAGAAGTTAATGTCGCCGTCCGGCGGCACCTGGTCAGCCACGCCAACGATAAACCGTTGGCCACGCCAGCTTTCCAGCAGCCGCTCGAGATGGCGCGCCACATCTTTCCAGGTATAGGGCGGGGCAAACATCACTCCCGGCAGCCCGCCCCATATCACCGTTGAGGCGTTATGTTCACACTTTGGAAAGTGTGAACATACTCCCGGCAGCCCGCCCCACCGC
>JACPGM010000069.1 GCA_016188985.1 Lentisphaerota bacterium
CGCTGATGGAGGAGCCGACCTGGGCCTGCACTACGCCGGTTAAAAACAAACCGCATACCAGAATAATAATTGTCCTCATCTCAATACCTCCTGTTTTTTACCACGGATTACACGGATATCACTGATTTATCCAGCGTTTAACTTGATTTTTCGAAACCGGTCAGGTAGCAGCGTCCGCTGAGATTGTCGTGCCTATTACAAACGTTATCAAGATACCCGCCAAACTGTTAATTCGTTTCACAACGTGTCTCCTATTTATGTGTTCACGGCACGACGAAATTAGAAACTGGAAATTAGAAATTTGGACTTCAAGTTTTTGTGCTGTTAATGAATGCAATTTGTAAACGTCCAGCTCATAGACCTGTTTCATCTCTCACCTAAATTTCTAACGCGGGTTTGCCCGCAACCCAAGAAAATCAACCACTGATGGACACTGATAATCCTGCTCGCCTCGCTCGCTCGGCGAAGCGGGAATGTTCCATCCGTCCCGACCTCCCGGAGAGTCGGGATCCGTGTTCATCCGTGGTAAAGTTCTTGTTTTTCATCGCGGTGCCTGATACATCAGGTACTAATTTCCAGTTTCCAATTCACTCTTCATCTGTTCCACCGGCCTCCTCCGCAAATCTTCCAGGCAGCCCGGATCGTTGCGCAACACTTTTATTGTCCAGGAAACCTTCATATCGGACGAACCTTCAATAACAAAACGATTATTTTTGACTTCTTCTTTAACTTGCACCCAAGAAGGGGCACTCCCCCTGATCGGCGTCAGGCTATAGATTTCCGAGCCGACCAGGTTGAGCGCGGAATAATAATCCGGCAATTCCACCACGGCCTGGCCATTGACAAGTTGAACATTGCCGGCATAGACGTTCCAGACCTGCGGGCCTTCTAAGCAATAATGCCGCAGGATTTTGTTCTCGGGGTCAAGGGGATGGTCAATCGTGAAAGCCTTGATGCCCCAGACGCTGCTTCCAAAGTTGCTGTTAGTCCAAATATTCGTTCCCCCATCCAGATACAGGTCGCCGCGGATGCGGGCGGTATAGTTCCGGTCATTGGTCACATTATCGGCCCACCGCCGCACCGTTATTCGTGCCCATGGCCGATCGGCCCATCGCCACGCCGGAACCAAAGCCTTTGGCCGCATATCCCACCGCCGCACCGTAGTTATGGCCATCGGCCACATATCCCATGGCCGCACCGTAATTTGTGCCGAAAGCGGACCATCCCATCGCCGTGCCGAAAGATAGGCCGTTGGCCTCATTTCCCACCGCAGCACCGTAATCAGCGCCGTTGGCCGCATATCCCACCGCCGCGCCGGAACCAGAGCCGTCGGCTTGCCTACCCACTGCCGCGCCGGAACCAGAGCCGTTGGCCGCATATCCCATGGCCGCACCGAAGTTTGTACCCTTGGCCTGATCTCCCATCGCCGCACCGTAATTATATCCGTTGGCCTGATATCCCACCACCGCACCGTAATTATATCCATTGGCCGAACTTCCCATCGCCGCGCCGAAATCAGAGCCGTTGGCCTGCCAGCCCACCGCCGCGCCGGAATCAAAGCCGTTGGCCTGATATCCCACCGCTGCGCTGTTATCAGAGCCGTTGGCCTGATACCCAACCGTCGCGCCTCCAAGAGAACCGTTGGCTTCCCGTCCGACGGAAACACCCGTTCCACTGAAATCAACATGCGCCACGTTGCTGACAATCTGCGCGCCCATGTTCAAGGGGCCGCTCATGGTGCCGCCCGTGAGCGGCAGATAGTTGGTGGTAGAGGCGCCAAGATATACCCAGGCGGGCACAGCGCTCTGGCTGGTGTTGAAATACAAGCCCTGCGAGCCATCGGTCTGGTAGACGATCAATCCCTGGGCCGCTCCGCCGCGCAGATTGCCGGAGTTGTCCAGCAGTCCACCGTCCAGGGAGGCGCTCGCCGTGGTGCGCTGGGCTTGGGTAAGGCGGGGAATCAGGATGCCCTTGCCGGCGCCGGTTGAAGGCGACTGCACATCCAGCATGGCGTTGTTGTTGGGGGTGCTGCCATCCGCGCTGATGGAGGAGCCGACCTGGGCCTGCACTACGCCGGTTAAAAACAAACCGCATACCAGAATAATAATTGTCCTCATCTCAATACCTCCTGTTTTTTACCACGGGGCGTCGCGCCATTTCACCACCATTGACTGCCCCATTACAATTTTTCAGCAGGCGGGCCGATCTCTACGCGCACGATCGTGTCCGGCCCGTCCGGTTCCAGCCACAGCACGCCTGATTTGAGCGGACTGATTTTTTCCAGCAGTGCTCGGGCGGACTTGATAATTGGCGGGCTTGAGGGCGAATCCGGCGTCCGCTGCGAAAGTCCCCAGAGGCTGAGCGCCAACTGGGCCGGCTTACCGCCGGCCTCCAAGTCGAGCCAGGCCAGTCCTGACGTGTTGGAAGCCGAGATTACCGTGTGCCAGGGGGCGCTCGGTGGCTGAGTTTCATTGCTTATTGTTTTGAGCAGGCTCGTCAGCTTGGCCAGACTACCGGCCTGGCTGGATACAATCAGCCAGCCCGCATCCGGCGACTGCCGGAAGCGACTGCTGGCGGGCCAATCACCCAGCAGGGTATAGGCCGCGCGATCTTCTACTTCGAGAGCATCTTGAATCTTGGGGCTGGTAATTTCAATTGTCCAGATGGACTGTGCGCCGGCGGTAATCGGGATGGGATCCTGAACAAGCCCCAGCCGGTGCTGGGCGTTGAGCAGATCGAGCTCGCGGTCAATAATGGCACGAACGTTCTCCGGCCAGCCCACATCGCTACGCGAAGCGTTGCTGGCGGGCGAGCGCACGCGCACAAAAGCCATAAGGGCTGGAACGCTCAGGCGCAACGGTTTGTGGCCGTAACCACCGCCGTATTCACCAGTGAAAAGCGCCAGCACCACTGCGTTGCTGTCCGGTTGAATCCAGTCGGATTGAAGGATGCGGCGCGTCGCCTGAAGTCCGGCAGTGCCGGACGCGGCCCGCAGTCCGTCCTGGACCGTTGGCAAGGGCAACGCGAGCACAAAAGCCGGTAGATTTCCCAAGATCTGTTTCAAGGCAACTATATCCAGATTATCGGCTAATCGGGCTGGGCCGCCTGCCCTGCGTAGTCCGGCACTGCCGGACGAAGAAGGGCCCGAGCTTGGCCAGGGACAGCCAGGGCTGGGCCGCAACCGGAAGGTTGCCGAAAGGCCCTGGTTATCAAATCGGGCCAGCGCGCCGGTCAACGTAAATGGCTCCGCGCTCGCCTCGGCGTAGCCTCCGGCGGAGCCTGGGCTTTTTGATCCGCGCCATTGACACCAGAGGGTGTCTTGGGCGGCCGGCTCTGCCGGCCCGAGCCCGGCCAGGGATGCCGCGCGCAATTCGGCGAACGCGCGGGTAGATGGCAGCAAGCCGTCATGGGTCATGAGCGCGTAACGGACGGCCGTGGAATCGCGCGAAAAACAGGCCAGAAAAATACCATCGCCGCAGGCGAAAGAAATTTGCCGGCCGTCGGCGCCGGAAGTCGGCAAGCCCCACATGGTTCGGCCGCCGCATTCGCCCAATTCCTTAACTCCCGGCCAGTGCCCCCAGGATAGAGCCCAGCGCAGGCAAGTGCTCCAGGGGCCAATCCAGGAGGCAAGCATCCAAGTGGAGTTAGCGGTGGTGCCCGGCTCGTCCCGCATAACGGGGAGATAGGCAATTATGGTATCATGCCGGGCCAGAGGCATCAGTCGTGAAACCAATTGCCCGAGATTCGAGGTGGGGATAGTGTTTGGGCTCGGGACGGATATGCCAGTCGGGTTGAAAAATGGATTTAACCAGATGTTAGTAATCAGATGAGGAGCGCGGTTCGCCAAGTCCTGATGCACAGTGACCAGCGCGGCCGAGGCCGGAATGGCCCGATGCATCCGGGCGGGATCATAAGGAATCCAGAACAGATAGCCGATCACCGCGATTGCAAAGAAAATCCAGACCGTCAAGGCGAGCCACCGACGTGGGGACATCATGAAAAGAGCCTCCGCTCTTGGAAATTCAAGAAAGGGTGCGGGTCTCAAGCGTGCCGACCAGCTTGCGCACCGAGGCTAACTTATGCCGCCTTAAATAGTCCTCAATACCTTCGATTACCGACAAGGTCGTGCGTGGCTCCATGAAGTTGGCCGTGCCGACGGCGACCGCCGAGGCGCCGGCAATGATAAAGGCTAAAGCCTCTCGCGCCGAAGTAATTCCGCCCAGGCCGATCACCGGAATCTTGACGGCGCGCGCCGCTTCCCAGACTAATTTAAGCGCGATAGTGTGAATGGCCGGACCGGTCAACCCGCCGGTAATGTTGGCCAGGATTGGCCGGCGGGTTTCGATATCAATCGCCATGGCGGGAAACGAGTTGATCAGCGCGACGGCATCGGCGCCGCAGTCTTCGGCAATGCGCGCGAATTCGGCGATGTCCGCGACATTGGGCGAAAGTTTTGGGATAAGGGGCAGGCGCGTGCGCGCGCGCACGGCGCTGATGACCCGGCGGGCC
>JACPGM010000075.1 GCA_016188985.1 Lentisphaerota bacterium
TCCATTTGGCGCTTTATCCGGAACCCCTCTGGCCGCGGACTTTGACGGCGATAGCAAAGCCGATCCGGTCTGGTTCATATGTCCGGACTGGTATGTCTGGTTCTCCGGCAATTACTATAACCTTGGGGGGCCTTATCGCTTCAGCATAGGGTCGAATTAGGACCTTGACAGGAATACAGGAATACGGTTATATTGGCGGCATGAAAGCAACGCTTGATATTCCGGAGGATGTCTATCGCAAGGTCAAGGCGAAGAGCGCTCTCGAAGGCCGGCCGGTGCGCGAGGTCGCTATCACGCTTTTCCGCGCTTGGATCGGGCAAGCCAAGGCGCCGCCGGCGAGTTTTTGGGAAAAACCGCCGGTGGGCAGCGCTCCGCTCACGCCGATCTGGTTCGCTGCTCTTCGCAAATACGCGCGCAACGCCCGTGGCCGATATGACATGAGCTCCGTCCGACGCAGCATCGCGCGCGGACGCGCCAGAGAGGAACGGCGGTCATGACGATGGGGCTGGACACCTCTGTTGTGCTGAGGCTTTTGACGGGCGAACCGAACGTCCAAGCCCGCAAGGCCCTTCAGTGGTTGCGGGAAGCCAAAGCTTCGGGAAGCACTCCCGTCATTTCCGACCTCGTGGCCAGTGAAGTCTATTTTGCCCTTCAGCATCACTTTGGCGTGTCCAAAGTGGAGGCGCTACGCAACCTCTCGCTGTTTTTGGCCAGTGGCGATGTGACGGCCGACGGAGTTGTCGCTACCGTGTTGGCTACGCCGGGGTTGGCATCGGCCAAGCCGGGCTTTGTGGACCGTCTCATCCATGAGCAGTACTTGCGCGGGGGCGCCGCCGGAATGGTCACCTTCGAGAAAGCGGCGCGCGCGCTGGCGAAGGTCAAGCTGCTCGACATATAAATGACCTTCATCGGCGTTACCCGCATGGGATGGTTTTACCAACGTAGCATCCGTTCCGCCGCATAACGGAACGAGCATTTTCGCGGTATGACCAGTTCCGTTTTTCACTTGGCCGTGGCCGGAAAAGGCGATGAAGGCCGGAAGAAATCCGGATAACGTTCAGGAATTCCTCGCGCAAGTCGAGAGGGAGAGTTTTAACGAAACCAAAGGAGGGATCGGATGAACTGGAATGGCGGCCTTGCGGGTTTGTTCCTGGCGGGTCTAATTGGCGCGGGGGTTCAATCGTCAGCGGCAGCGGATACAACAAGTGATAATGTCAGGGAAACCAATTCCATCTTTCAATCGCGCGCGGAAGAGAATGCCGAACCGTTTTCCTGGGATGCGGAACGCTATGCTCGCGCCGACCGGGCCTTTTCCGTCCTGTATCCGCGCACTATCGAGAAGCATCACGTGCTCCTCAGCCTGGATCACCGGGCATTCACGCCGGTAGATGACCACCCCGGCCGAAACCTGTTAGGATTCGACACCGGCAACCTGAAGATCGGTCTTGGCCTGCGCTACGGACTCTTGGATAATCTTGACCTGGCGGTCGGCCGTTATAATGGCACAACGGATGATTTTGACGTGTACGAATTCTCGCTTCGTTGTCAGGTGGTGAACGAGCAGAAGAACGGATTCGACGGCGCGTTCGTTCTGGGGCTATCGGCCTTCGATGAACCCGAGCGGGAAGATTTCTACGGGACGTATGCGGAGCTGCTCGCAGGCAAGACCTTCTTCCGGCGCCTGTACCCAACGGTGGGCATCATGCACCATTCCGAATCAACGGGCATCGGTAAAACGGCGGATGACGATCAATCCAGCCTGGCAGTGGCCACCACGCTCAACGCCCTTTTGGTGGATCGCCTGGCGCTGGTCAGCGAATGGAGTTTTCCGGTGGCCGGCTACAATGCCGGATACCCCGCGTGGGTCGTGGGTCTGAAATACTCAACCTGGGGGCACTCCTTCTCCTTAGTGCTTTCAAACACCCAGAATATTTCCTCCGATGGACTCGTCGCCGGTAGCGACCGTCTGGCTCGTCCGATAATCGGCTTTACGATCACCCGGCTTCTGTAGCATCCGTCGAATAGAATGAGCGCCGATCGCACAGTTATTCAGTCATCCCCGTATATATGGAGGCGGAAAGCCATGAACGAACAGTTGAGCGACGCGTTGGGACGCAGAGATTTCCTGAAAAAGTCGGCCTTTGCCGTGCTGGCAACCTCTTTGACTGCCTTCGCCGGTTGCGAGTCCGAAAGAACTTTCCCTGCGGAAGAGGCGGCCGCAACGTCCGCGCCGACGGAGACGAATGGGCTGCCGGTCAGTTCGAACCAAGTGAACACCGGCAGTGGCGCTACCCAGCCCCGGACTTATTCCGACATTTCAGGCGGAATAGCGGCGAACCACGGACACACCGTGACGATTACGGCCGACCAATTGGAGGATGGCCGCGCGGTCAGGCTCACCTTGACGACCGGCGCCGGACATACCCACACCGTGGCGCTTAGTGATCGTCAAGTTGAGGCCCTGGCCGATGGCGGCGATGAAACGATGGAATCGTCGGTTGACGCCGGGCACTCGCATGCGGTCAGGTTTAGGGCCTAATGTTCAACGCTCGCAGATGCACGTTTGTTGCGCTTAGACATGGTCGGAGGGGCCGCGGCTGCGGCATTCTCAGTCAGGCAGCGCCCGGTGAGGGCATGCTACTCTGCGAAGTCAGCGAAGGCCGCCTTCGCTACGAACTATGAGCACGAGCCGGGCCTTCCAGCCAAAGGCGGATTCGCCTCTCTGGTGGAATAATTTTGGCCATTTTTCCGCCAGAGGCGGATCTGCTTTCGGCATGACCGCCGGAGGCGGATCTGCCTCAGGCATGACTGTAGGCCGCGTGCCCTCACGCGGCGTTCATGTGGTAATAATTATTCTGCCGTCGTTGTTGGATTATACACCGCCATTTGAGTTCCCGCAAACACTGGGCGGCATTGGCTACAGCGGAATGCCGGCCGATTATGACGGGGATTATAAGGCCGATCCGGGCGTTTATCAACGCGAGCAGGACGATTGGAAAGTTTTGCTGTCATCGGCCGGTTATTCTTCGATTGAACTATTGACTCTGCTTGGCGGGACGGGTTACCGGGCAGTGGCGGCGGATTACGACGGCGATGGCAAAGCCGATCCGGCGATCTATGGCGAGAGCACGGGACTGTGGTCATTCCTGCTCTCCAGCCTTGACTACTGGCAGTACGATTCTTCCGTGTATGGGTGGAGTCTGGGCGGCGACGGCTATGTTCCCGTCCCTGCCGACTATTATGGCGACGTCTTCGCCGACCCGGCGGTCTACAACGAAACCACCGGCGAATGGCGCGTCCTGCTCTCCAGCCGGGGTTATCAGGAATTCAGCTTCATTCCGCCATAGGCCGGGAACGTGTTTAAAGACTTTCCTGATGACGGCGGGTAAAGCGCGCGGCCAGGAGCCAGAGCATAACTAAACCGCCCAGGGCCAATCCCGCCATGGACATTAAACTTAACCCGGTCGTCTTGGCCGCGTAGAAGCGCACGCTCATGGGTTTGTTCACTTCGGTCTGCAAAACCTGGCCGAAGGCCAGATGAATGCCGCGCTTTGGCAGATTCACGCGCAGCGGCAGCGCCTTGGCCACAACTATCTCCTGGGCGGTCTTGACCTTGCTCCATTGCTGGCGGGCCGTGGATTCATCGTAGCGCTGGGCGCTGACTACCGGGGTTTGCTGTTGCTTTTCCCCTGCCTGGGTAAGACCTAATTCAGTTTGAGAAAAAGCCTGCCGGCTTTGGGAGATGTTCGCGCTCTGCGCAACCTGCAAGTCTTCATCCAGTTGCCGGAGTTCCTGCTCTTGGGCCCGGCCTAACTCATCCTTGCGCTGCGACGCGCGCTGGTAGTGGGCGACGGCCCCTTTGACATCGCCCTTCTGTAATTTCTCGCGAGCGCCGAAAAGATCTGCTTTGGCTTCGGCCGCCTTGGTCAGCTTCTTGTGTCTCTCAACCGACTCGTAATCTGAGATGGAGTAGGAAACATCGGCAGACGGCTTTGCAATCACCGCCGGTTCTTCTCCGATTTTCATGGTTCCATTGAAGTTGCGGTACTGATAATCCGGCGGCAGATACAAATCCCAGCGCGCGTCTTTTAGGGGCACGTCAATAGCTGGCGTCATAAGCTCGACTGAGCCCTTGCGCCGCGGAAAGCGGCTGGCGCCGACATAGGCAAACTCGACTGCCACGGCTTCGCCGCCGGCCCCGGAGCGTTCCAACGGCAGCAACAGCTTTCCTTCCCGAACGCTGGGCTGCACCGGTTGGCCCGCCACAAAAGCGTACCAGACGTTGCTGGCGCCCTCCGGCAGCGCAACTTCCAGGTATTGCCGGGCATTGTTGCGAATGGCCAGGCTCATTTCGGTCATAATCTGCCCGTCCTCGGATACCACGCTGGACAGGCGCACGCCCTCGGCGAGGGCTTGCAGCACATCGGCGTCCTCAAACTGCTGGGCCTGCAGCGCAAGCTGATAGCCGGGACGCAGGTAGCGATAAGCGAGGCTGGGTGTGTGGCCGGACGGATTGGCCCACGCCGGCAGATCGCGCGAATCAATTTTCAGCAGATCGGCGGAGGCCGAGCGCGGCTCGATGCGCAACGGCGGGCGTGCCGTGATCCCAAAAGCGCCGATCTCGCGCTCAACGCCGACGGCTTCGACGCCGGCCAGGTCGAGCGCGCCGCTCTTTACATCCCACGTTTGCTCCCAGGTGACCGTAAGCATATAGACGTCTTTTACGGCGCTCTGCAACTCAATGCGCCACTCGCCGTCCTTCTGGTCCTTCTGGCGGATGTTTGCGCCGCTTGCCTCTACGTTGCGGAACTGCGCCGGCGCCTTGAAACGCAATTCGCGCGTCGGGGCATTCTGAATCTCATAACGGATAAGCGAGCGCCCGCTGACCAGCGTCTCGGTCAGCGTCAGCCAGTTCATAATCTCGGCCCGGACCCAGGAAGCGACCTTTTCGGTGGTAACCGCCAGCTTCCAGGGCAGGACGCCGCCGTCGGCGGCCAGGAGCTTGAAGGCTTGTCCGCCCGCCTGCAGCGCCTGTGGCGCAGTCACTGCGGGCAGGCCGCTGCCGGGCGCGGCGCCGGGCACCATGGCCATGGGAACCTCGCTCAGGCCATCAAAGGCCGTGCTCTTAACCTGCACGCCTTCCGCGGCGGCGACCGTGATAAACCCGGTCAGTTTGTTCACGCCGAGCGGTTGCACGCCGGAGAGTTCAATTGTCGGCGGTAATTCCCGCATGATTTTCACCAGCACCACGCTCAGGCGGTAGGCGCCGCTGGTTCGTTCCTTGAGGGTTACCTGGATCTCACGGGTGAGCGCCTGCGCCGCGGAGTCCTGCTGCACCCACTGCGCAATCTTTTCGCCCGTCACCTGCTCCACCTTGTAGTCCTTAGGCGCCGCCAGCCGCAGACGAAATAAGCCGGTGCGCTTGATCAGATAATCAACGTCGGCTATGATGCTCATCTGGTCCAGGCCCAAAACGATGCGGGTTATGGCCGTGGCCTCAACCAGCGGCTGGATCGGCTCGACCCGCGCTTGCAGTTCGTAATCGGGTTTCAGAAAGCGGCCAGCGCTGGCGATATTCGAGATGGCGCCCATCTGCGCCGCCTGGGTAAACTCCTCGGCGTCGATCTTCTGCATTTCGCGCTGTGACTCGACGGATACCTGCAGGTCTTCGCTCCCGCGCAGAGCTACCAGACCTGTTTCGCGTTTCACGTCCAGCGCGTGCGGCGTTGCCACGCTAACGCTAAGGGGTGCGCCTTCCAGGATCTTTTCGGTCTCGACCGTCAGCCGATAGGCCGACGGCATTCCTCTGGCCAGCTCGACCGTGAGAACCGGGGCGCTTCCGGCGTCGTCCAACTTCCAGGTGCGGATCGCTTCGCCTTCGACCTGCATCAAGCGCTCACTGGCTGGCAACTGGACCCGCAACTGGCGCAGTTCGCCCTGCATAACCTGGTAATCCAGCGCTGACCTGGTGGTCGCGACGCCGCCGCCGAAGGTAACAACGGATGCGCTCTGGCAAAATACCGTGACGGCGATTTCCGCCGCCCGCTTTACGCGCGGCGTCCAACTGAGGTCCACCTGAGGACCGTAGCCGAGGACGGCCTTGACCAGCGTCTGGCTGTCCCGGTCCGGGCCCGGTATCACCTGGCAGGAAACTGCCGGCGTCAGCTCCACAGCCGCTTCCGGTTCGTTAAGTTGGATATCCATGCGCGCCGCAAGCGCCGCCGGCACGCTGAATTGCAGCCGGCGCCTGGCGCTGTCCCCGCTGACTTTGACCAGGAACTTCAAGTAGACTTTGGTGCGGCCGGGCGCAGCCAGTTGCACCCATAGCGCGTTGTGCCGCCGCAGCAAGGTTGCCTGGGAAGCGGCGCGGGCGAAGGAAAATCCTCCGCCATTGCGCGCGGCGGAGAAATCCTGAACCGCCACTTCCTCACCGAAGAGCCTGACAATCTGGTTAGGTTCCGTGGCTTCCAGATCGAGCACGGCGTCAAACTCGGCGGTCGGCTGTGCGCCGGCATCATCCCATTCCATGATCTGGCCGGTGTATTGCGCGGAGAGCACCGTGGCTTCGGTGGGAGCGCGCATCTGCGCCGGGTTTGTTACCGTGGCCTGAGCGCTCGCTATGCCGAGCATCATCAGCGCCAGCATGGTCGCCAGCGGCGGCACGGGCCCGGGCATCAGCGTTGCATCCGGCGGCTGGGGAGGCGCCGGCGGCGGGCCACGACGGGAAATTAACTTGCGCCTAACGATTCCAGCGAGCCAAATTAGAATTGCCAGGCCCAGCACCGGGGCGGCCAGAATCAGCGTCCCGTCCAGCAACCGGGCCGAAAGCAGCGCGCTACCCACGCTGCCGAGCGCCAAGCCGGACCCAAGCGCTATTTGAAAACTGTTTCCTGGTTCAGCGCGAATCCCGCGCCAGAGCAGAATCGCGCCGGCCAGGAATACGACCACTTGCAGTATGCCGCGCACAGTCTTGTAAGTTCCATTGTCGAGGGCCAATGCCCGAATGGCCAGAGGCTCTCCGCCCACGTTGAGCACCTTGGTAAAGACGAAGCGCTGCCCCGTGCGGGGCAGGTCAATCCGGAGCGGCCGAATGCCGGCCACCGTGGCGACCCCTCCTCCTGATACTCCTGATGGCGCTTCGAACTGGACTTCCTTCCCAGCCGTCGAGTATTTAGCGGATAAGTCTGCTGTTCTAAGTCGTCGTATATTTTCCGCTTCAAGCCGGGCATCTTCAGGGGGCGGCGGTGGGGTCTGCGGCTTATCGGCTACATACATCCCGACCTCTGAGCGAGGCGCCTCGCCTTGCTCAAGTTCGCTCCAGCTGGAGACACGCTGATACTGGGCTTTGCGACTGGCGAGGTTTGGCATGAATAGGCCGGCCAGGATCATGATAAACACTATGCCCAGCACAAGCCTGACCGCCAAAGCCCATTTGCCTCTTGAGACCATGAAGAGGAGAGCAATGAGCAGAAATACGATACCCAGCGTAAGGATTATAGGCCAAGCATGCTGCGTCACGGACCCGTAAAAAAGGATGAATTGACGCCAGGCGTCGCGCAGGCCGTAGATCGTGCCGCGCGAGACAATCATGTTGCCGCCGAAGCTTGCCAGGCGACGGCTCTGCGGCACAAACAGTTCCCACTCGGCATAGGTGGTCTGCACGTCGGGCGCCGGCGCGGCCAGCGCCAGGCGCCGCGGGAGGGCCGACTTGAGCGTCTTAATTTTCTGGGCATAGACGATCTCCACCGGAAAGGCTTCGTCGCGGTTGGCGCCGCGGGGCAGGGGAATGAGCAGGTCGTTCTGGTTTTTCTCCGGTTTGACCGGCTCGTCGCGCAGGTAAGCTGACCAGAATTCCGCGCCCTTGGGCAGCGTGAAAGTCAGGTATTGCTTGTCGTTGTTTTTCACCATGAAGGAGGCCTGACTGAGCATCTGGCCTTCATCGGTCAGCACGGTGGTCATGCGGATGTGGTCCGCCACGGCTTGCAGCGGAGGCAGATCGTCAAAGCGGGTTACTTCCACGTCGAGCGCATAGCTCTCGCCCGCATAGCGATAGGCCAGCAGCACGGGCCGCGCGACCAGCGCGCGGTCGCTCGGTGCGAGCTCAAGCTCGTCAATTCGGCGCAGGGGGTCGGCGGCGTTCTTTATTTTCAACTGCAAATTGGCCGCCGCGGTGAGCGCCACGCTGCCGGTCTCGCGCTCGACATCGGCGGCGTGCACTCCGGCCATAGCCAGAACCGCTTGGTGCGGATCGAACTGGAAGTCATAGGTTATGACCAGCGTATAGCCGTCCCAGGCCTTGTCCTGCAGGCTGATGATCCAGACATTTTCCTGTTGCTCCTTGCGCCGGATATTCGGCCCGGTGAAATCGATGTTCTTCCAGTGAGCCGGGACTTTTACGCGAAACTCCTGCTTGCCCTGGTTGAGAATCGCGTAGCGGATTGTGGCGCTGCCACCCACCAGCCCGTCGCCGATAGTGACGAGATTAAAAATATCGGCCGTAACGCGCGCCGCCAGCCGTTCGGCGTTCAGCAGAAGTTTCCAATCGGCCTGGTCAGCGGTGTAGGCCAGGGTTTCATCGGCGCGTCCCGCCAGACGGCTTATCGGAATTTCCTGCAGGCCGCTCAAACCTTCCGACGCTGCTTTGAGTTGGATCCCGCGCGCCGGCGCGGCGCCGACCTGGGCGGTGGCCTTGTCGGCGGCGGCCACGCGGATGGGCGCGATCTCGATTGGCCCGGCCTCAAGTTTCAGCGGCCGTTCCAGTAAGACCTCCACGTTACCGGTTCCCAGTATCCGGCTGGTGAAGCTTAAGCTTAGGTTGTCGCCGGTCGGCTTCCAATCGCCTACGGCGCTGCCGCGCACATCGCTAAGGGCAAGGCCGGGCGGCAGTGCCATCTCCAGCGAGTAAATGCCCGCCTTCGCCACGCTAACGGCGAGGTTGTGCGTAATCAGCAGCCGCGCTTCTTCCACGCGCGCGCTCACGCGATCGGCGACGCTCACTTCCGGTTCAAGGCGCCGCAGGCGCATTTCCAGGGTGAAAGGCCGCGCATGGAATTGATAGGCCACCAGCGCATCCTGCGCCGCATTAACCTGACGCAGGCCGGCCGACTGCGCGGTCTCGACCATGACATCCTGGGCCGAGATGCTCAGGGCGCCCGACTCGCGTTCGACCTGGAGCGGTTGCGGCGGGGCCAGGACGGCTAAGTTGGTGGCCGTATTCAGCGGCTGCTCGGTGTGAATCGTCAGGGTGTATGATTTTTCCACCGGGCGGGTCAGATCCACCGACAGAGTTGGCGGCGTTCCCGCCGCCGAAATTTCCCAGTTGCGGACCTGTTCGCCTTGCAGCTTGGTAAGGGCCTGGCCTGGTGGCAGCGCCACGGTCAAGCGCGCCGCGCTGCCCTGGAAAATATCGTAGTGCAATTGCGTGGTGTATTTGATCACGCTCGGCGTGATCTGAATGGCGCACTCGGTGGCACAGGTGAAGAGCGCCTTACGGGCGATCTCGGAGACCTTGCTCTGCCAGCGCAGGGCAACGTTGCGCTCGGCGCCGAGCGAGCCTTTGAGCCGGATGAGACTGCGTTTCTTTTCCAGCTCCAGGAGTGTGCCCGCCAGCAGTTGCAGCTCGATGCCCTCGCCGGCCGCCTGGGCGATGACCGAAGCCACGGCCGCGGACGGTCCTTTGAACGTTACCTGGTTCCATGGCTCGGCACGGGTGATGTGCGCCACGACGTCCAGAATCAGTTGGCTGCGGCGCGTTCCGTAGGCCAGCAGGCGATAATGATTGGCATCCCGCAGGAGTTTCCAACCTTCGGGCAACGCCGGGTTCATGACCGCCACGGCGCCTTCGAACAGCGGCAGGATGCTCTCGCCCTGGCCGGCCGCTTCGACGTCAAGCTCGACGGTAAAGCGCGCTTCGGCGTCGCTGAGATTTGCCCGGTAAAGGATCCGGTGCACCTGGATGGAAGATACCGGCGCTGGCGCGCCGATGGGTGGCAGTTCCGGTGGTGAAACAGCAAACAACAACTGAGCAAACAAACCGGCGCAGATGGAAACCAATCGAATGGATGTGTTCATGCGAACCTCCCCGCCCCGTTTAGGGGCTCAAGTCTTTCTTTAAAAAGAGTGGTTGTAATTATAACTGCGAGATTTTATTTACAGGCAATTTCTTCTATTCCGTCATTCCCGATCTAATCGGGAATCCAGAAGCAGTAAAGAATCAATCACTGGATTCCCGCTTGCGCGGGAATGACAGGCCTAAGTGTAAGTTGCCTCTAAGATGAAACACAATCCACGGTTTTTTAGAATGAACCGATTTTTTAGGGCGTAAACTCTCACAGCCGGTCGGCGGCCAGGGCGGCCAGGGTGCTGCGCTCGCTTTGCATGAGCGTTACGTGGCCGTGCAGGGGCGAATCTTTCAAGCGCTCCACGGCGTAGGAAAGCCCGTTGCTGTTGGAATCCAGGTAGGGGTTGTCAATTTGCGAGGGGTCCCCGGTCAGCACCATCTTGGTGCCGTCGCCGGAACGGCTGACAATCGTCTTGATTTCGTGCGGCGTCAGGTTCTGCGCCTCGTCAATAATCACGTATTGCCTGGGGATGGAACGCCCGCGGATATAGGTCAGGGCCTCTAACTCCACGACGTGCTCGCGCTGGAGGCGTTCGATTTTTTCGCGCACCGGATGCTTGACATCGCTGCCGTCGCGCAGGAGGAAGGCCAGGTTGTCGAAAATGGGCTGCATCCAGTTCATCAGCTTGCTTTCCTTGTCGCCCGGCAGGAACCCGATATCCTTGCCCAGCGGCATGATCGGGCGGCTGACCAGCATTTTATCGTAGCGCTTGGCTTTGACTGTCAGGTCCAGGCCGGCCGCTAGGGCCAGCAGGGTCTTGCCCGTGCCCGCCTGGCCGACCAGCGTTACCAGCGAAATTTTTTCGTCGAAGAGGAGTTCCAGCGCCATGCGCTGTTCCTTGCTGCGGGGCTTGATGTTCCAGGCGCCGTTGGCGCGCGGCGAGAGCGGCGCCAGCACGTTGCCCGGCCGGACCCGGGCGACGAGGGCACGCTGGGGATTTTGTTCGTCGGTGAGCACGATAAATTCGTTCGGCGCCGTCTCCAGGCCCGGCAAGGCGAGCCGGCCCGCGCGCTCAAAGGCATCAAGTTGCTCTCTGGGCAAGCGCGCTAAGCGGAAGCCGGTAAAAAGCTCGTCAAAGTTCACCTTCTGCTTCTCGAAATCCATGGTCTCAATGCCCAGGGCGTCCGATTTAATCCGGGCATTGATGTCCTTGGATACGAAAATGACGCGCTCGCCGCCCTGCTTGAGCTGCAGGGCCACGCGGATGATTTTATTGTCGGTGACCGTGGCGTCCAGGTCGGCGATGGTGGGGGCCGGGTGTTCGATGAAAATCCGGAGCACGCCGCCATTGGCCATGCTCACGCCTTCGCCCAGGCGGCCCTGCTTGCGCAGGCGGTCCAGGCTGCGGATGACCTGGCGGGCGTTGCGGCCCAGCTCATCGTTATTGCCCTTGAACTTGTCCAGTTCCTCAATGACGGCCATGGGGATCACGACCGTGTTGTCGGCAAAGGCCTCGATGCAACTGGAATTATGCAGCAGGACGTTGGTGTCGAGCACGAAGGTTTTTTTCATGCGCCTTAACCTTCAAATACTACCGCGTCAAATTAGACCATAATCCGGCCGACAAGGGCAAATAAAAAAATGGGGGCTTGACAATGGCGGAAAAGATGATAGATTTATGGTGCTTTTTGAAAACAGGAAATCTCTATGGAAATGATGGAAATTAGCCGTATCTTGCCGGCCCCATGGGGTAGGGTGGCCCGTCCATCGTCCATCGTCCATCGTCCATCGTCCATCGTCCATCGTCCATCGTCCATCGTCCATCGTCCAACGTCCATCGTCCATCGTCCATCGTCCATCGTCCATCGTCCATCGTCCATCGTCCCTCCTCGCGGACGGTTCTTCCGGAAAAGTCAAGACTTTATTTCTCCCGCGCAACGCGGGACCGCTTCCCTCAGTTTTTCCCTACTTCGTTTGCGTCCGTTTTCTGCCCCCGCAAGATTTTTGCATCTCCCAAAACAGTAGGAGGCTAAGCGTATGAACCCGAGTCTTTCATTTTCTGTTGTAGCCGCGGCACTCTGTTGCCGCGTCTTTGCCATCGCGCTATTGGCGGCGCTTTGGCCGGCGGCGGAAGTCCGGGCGCAGGATACCGATGGCGACCAGATGCCGGACACTTGGGAGATCAAGTTCGGCCTTTCAGAAACCAACGCCGCCGACGCCCTGATTGATACCGATGCCGACGGCCTGACCAATCTGTGGGAATACGCGGCCGGGTCTGATCCCCTGAATCAAGATTCCGATGCCGACTTGGTGCCCGACGGAGCCGATGCGGCGCCGGTATCGCGGGCGCTGATTTTATGGGGCGATCCAAACTGGACCGAAGATGACGCCTACGATTATACGGCCCCGGCCTGGGTATTAGGCGTCTATCGCGTGGATGGGACATGGTCGTCCAATCCGGTCTCGTGGTATTTGCCGGAGGCGGGAGATATTGATGTGGGCAGTTTGAACGTGGATTTGGATAGAAATATCCTCACAAATTCAGTTCGTTACCGGCTGAAGTTTTTTGACAGCACCAGCGGCATGCTGTTCATGGACTTATTAGACGCGAATGGCGAGGCGGTCGTCACGGACCTCTTCGGCAATATCCAATCCGGAAGCAACACGGAGGCGACGGTCATTCTGGACGTGCCGCTGGCCAGTTACACGAACGCGGCGGTTTTACATCTTAGGCGTCAGAGTGGGGAGACCCGAATTTTCGAGTCTTTGATCTACGTGGATGAGGACGGGGACGGGCTTGACCAGGAATTAGAGCGGCAGCTCCAAACGTCTGATAATCAAGTAGATACGGATGGGGACGGGCTTTCGGATTACGACGAAGTCTTTGTCTATGGGACCGACCCGACCAACCCTGACTCGGATAACGACGGCATGCCCGACGGCTGGGAAGTGACGAACGGCCTGAATCCGAAGGTCAACGATGCAAGCGGCGATGCCGACGGGGATGGGACGAGCAATTTGATCGAATACCGGCAGGGCCGCGACCCGCGGACCGGGGCCACGAACGACACAACCAGCGTCGTCAATTTGAAAGTGTTTACCGTTTTGGAATAGGCATTGAGGCCGCTCATGGCATTGCGAACGCCGGAACTATACATGGCGACAATAATGCCACCGCATCACATGGTAGGGCGCTTTCGCCGAAAGCGCCGCGGACCGTCGTCGCGCCGTAGCGGTGCTTTGCCGCGTCGCGAAGACGGACGGCTCGGCGAGCCATCCCTACCGAGAGATCGTGCTGCGTTACTTATGACGCTCTGTATAGCCGCCTGCGCGCTGCTGCTGGGCGGTTGCACCACAGCGAAGGTGGCGAAGCCGCAGGCCATCCCGGCGGGTGCGCCGGGATTCGATTGGATCGAATCGGGCTTTGGCTTGGGTGTGCAATACGCCGTGCCGGCGCAAGCGGCCTACGGGTACGAGACCCTGGAAGTGTACGTCTCGAACCTTGGCAAGGCATCCGTGCGTTGCGCCGCTGCGCGGCTTGATGGGGCGCTGCTCCCCTGGGCATCAGCTCTGACGCAGGCGCCGGGCACGAATCCCGCAACGGTCGGTACGAACGCCGCTCCGGCGCTGCCCAAGGCGGTCGCATGGTGGCAATGCTACCCGTCGGCGACGCTGGCGGCGGGCGAAACGATCGTCGTGCAGGTGAACTTCCGGCTGGCGGTGGGCCGCGAACTTAGTCTG
The DNA here is from genome assembly GCA_016188985.1 of Lentisphaerota bacterium. Classification (GTDB taxonomy): domain Bacteria; phylum Verrucomicrobiota; class Kiritimatiellia; order JAAZAB01; family JAAZAB01; genus VSJD01. The sequence continues at coordinate 13,803 of JACPGM010000075.1, forward strand.
GAATTCGCGGATGGCCGCAGATTGAAGGTAATGATTCCGCGCTATCGCGCGCCGGCAAAAGAAATCACGGCGATAACCTGGACGCCGGATTACAAACGCCTCTATGTGCAGTATCGCTCGGTCGGCGTCGGGCCGCAGCAGGTGTGGGTCAACGGAAGGCTGGTCGGCAAGTGGCAGCGATTGAGAGCGGGAGATGTTGGCCCGGAAGCGCTTGCCGTGGCGTTGCCGGGTGCGGTGATTGCAGGGCAACCGGTCGCCGTGCGGTTACTATTTGAGGATGGCGCGACGCGCCAAGCGCTGGTGCGGGCCTGGGCGGGGATCGGCTTGGACGCCTATGCGCTCAATCGCGCCGAGACGAACCGCGCGGCGCTTGGGCTTGACGCCGATTCGGGCGTGCGCCTCGCGAAAAAATACGGCGGTGATGTGGCCTGCACGGACGCGAAAGCGAACCACGATGGCGCGTCCGCGGCGGCGGTCATTGCTGAGCGCGAGGCGGCCTATGCGCGCGACGCTCAACATCTCCTGGCGGTGCACTACTGCACTTCCATGCGGCCGCCGCTGTGGAATATCTATGGATCAATAGCCGACGCGGTCTATGCAAACCCATACCGGTTCAGCTATGGCGGCAATCTGCGGAAATACCTGGACGAGGAAGAGACAGCCATGACGCGCTCCTGGCTGAGCGCGCGGCCACGGCCCTGGCTGTATATGCCGGAAGCATTTCGCAAGCGGGAACGGGCGTTAGAAGCAGAGGAACTGCGGACGTTGGTGTGGGTGGCGCTGGCGAGGGGCTGCAAGGGGCTGAGTTACTTCGCTTATGATCTGCCGTCGAAAACAGGATACAAGGATCTGCCCGCGCTCAGCCGGGCGATTCTGGAGTTAAACGCCGCGGTGCGCTCGCATGCGGCGGAACTGGCGCCGTTGGCGCCTGTATCGGCGCGCGCGATTGAAACGACGAAGGGCAACTGGGTCAAGCTCTACGTCGGCTGGGCGGGCGAGAAGGGCCTGCTGGCGGTTGTGCGCAATTTAGATTTCGAGGTGGACGCCAAGCCGGCCGGCGCGGATGGACGCGCCTTCCGTCCGCGAGTCAAGAGCGACGTCACGGTACCGATAACGATCCCGCCCTGGTTCCGGCCGGCGCTGGCGGTGGCCTGGGTGGGCGACAACGTGGAACTGGTGAAGGCGGGGCCGGGCCTGCCCGCCATAGCTCCCAGAGCGACGGCGGGTTGGCAGTTAAAGTTCGCGCGCTTGGACGCGCTTGGCGTGGCCTGGCTGCCGAACGGCGCGGAAAATGCGCCGCCGGCCGCAAGCGCCGACAAGAATTGAATTCTTCTTTATGAAATGCGTTTCCGCCTTGGCGGATCCGCCTCAGGTGGAGAATTCGTGTTGAACATTTTTCCCGTTGGGCGGTCTGGTCGCTCCGGGGTAGGGACGGCTCGCCGAGCCGTCCGCGGCGCTCTCGGCGAGAGCGCCCTACCTAAATTCAAAAATATGTTTGGCTCAATTTTAGCGATAAAACCTCAGAAGGGGAGTAAACTATGAATAAAATATTGCGAATTACGGCAATTTGCGCGCTGATGTTGGCGTGTTTGGCCGTCGGCGTGGATGCGGTTGAGGTCGTGGCCTGGTATGAACCAGCCAGCAAGACCGTTATCACCCCGGAAGACCTGAATGACCTTCCCACATTCAACTACGATATAACCTGTGCGGGGATGTGTACGGTAACCAACCTGGATCCCGGAACGCCACATAACTGGGTGGAGGACCGCATTGATGAAAGCGTAGAGCGCACGTATGGCACGACCGAGGATACGGATACCTATAACGGGACGGTATATTTGCACTGCAGCCGTGGCGATGCCGCGGAGAGCGCATCGGCCGATGCAACGGTAAGCTACCCGTTTATTGAGGAGGATGAGGAGGAACCGCCGCCGCCACCACCACCACCGCCGCCGCCGCCACCACCACCGCCGACGCCACCACCACCGCCGCCACCAACGCCGCCAACGCCACCGCGTGACCCCTGCCCGCGTGGGCCGGGCAGCGGACCAATTTATCCAAACTCCTTTAATGCATTGCTCACGCTGGGCGCCTCGACTGAGGGCGCCTCGCCGAAGAAGATTGATGGCGGCGGGTTTGGTGCCCTGGGCAGCCTGTTCGATTCCGTGGGTGGCCGGACAGGGTCGGGCGGCATAGTGCCGGGTGGCAGAATGCCTGGCGGCACAGTGCCTGGTGGAGTGGGCGGGGCAGCGCTAGACCAAGCACAGTCCGGCGCGCCAAAGAGGAAGGTCTATCTTTACCAGTTGGCGACTGGACAGCGCGCCAGGCAGTTGGGCCAATTGCAGCTTAAAGCGAATGTGCAGGGGCCGGGAGGCAGTGTCCGGGCTTCCCGCGACTTGATTAAGTTCCGGCCCTACGTCCGGGCCGACCAGCTTCAGATGAGCCTGCCGCAGGAAATAGAGACCAACCGCTACAAGTATGTGCGAGTGCGTCAGGACTTCCCGCCTTATGAGGAAGAAGTGATTACTAACATTTTGCCGAGGGACATGCTTTTTGCCCAGCCGGTGAATATCTATCAGGTTAAGTCTCCGGTTTCGTTCGTTGACGTAGTCTCGAACTCGGAGACGAGCGCCTCGGTGAAGTTTTACGAGCCGGACGCAGTGTGGCCGGAGCAGGATACCAATGGGTATTTCCAGGTCAAGGAGGGGCGTGTGCCGCGGATGACCTGGACGATTGAGAATCCGGACCCGAATGATCTCCGGCGTCTGCTGGTTACGCGCTCTTTTAGTGGCATTACTGACCGGTATGAGTCTGTCTGGACCAGCGAGGGCGCCATTACAACGATGCGGTTGAACTACGGCGACGGGGCTAAGGAAGTTGAGCTCGCTACGACTACCAACGCCACTGGCCGAGAGGCCGTAACCAGTATCAGGGCGGGTGGCGACGTCGTCGTGGTCTCGCGCAAGCGGCAGGTCTATACCAATATGCCCTGGGGCGAGGTGCTGCTGGAGCAGCACAATGGGCCCGCCGGCGCGGAACAATCGGAGAGCTATATCTACCAGACCGACTCGAATGCGCCAGGGTTCCGCCAGGTGTTGTTGGCCTCGCGCAGCGACGGGAGCTGGACCCGCAATGAATATGACAGCCAGGGGCAGTTGGCCAAGACGATCTACACCTGGCTTGACCAGGGGACCAATGCCGCAGAGGGCGCGGCGCATGTGCTGGAATTCGCCTATGGCGAGGGCAACCCGCTTTCCGTGCCCTGCCAAGCGGTCGAAAAGATTGGCGGAGTGGAAGTGGGAAGGGTGTATCGCCGGGTGACGGTAAATCCCGGCAACGAACGGGTGATAACCGAGGAGCGGGCTACGCAACAGGGCGCCGGCTACGGGGACCCGGCCAATATCCGCATTCAGCGGACCTACTATGCGCCAACCCCCGAAGGCGAGCAGGCGGAAGCCAATGACGGGCGGCTGAAAAGCGAAGTCCATTCCGATGGGCGCAAGTTCTCTTATTCCTACGAGCAAGGCGCCTGCGCTGACCTGGCCGAAGGTTCGCCGGAAAAGGTTGGTTTCTCGTCCTCACCCACCGGCGAATATGTGCGGACGACCTCCGTGCGCGAGACCAGCGACGGGCCGGTGGGCGAAAAAACGACCAGGACGCTGGCGGTTTTCGATCCCCAGGGCCGCGAGGTGGTCGCGGAAACTTTCGCCTACGTCGGCGGGCATTACGAACGCGTCGGTTGGCAGGTGCAGAACCTTGACAACGAAGGCCGGGTCACGCGAGTCATTAAATCCGACGGGACGCAGGTGGACCAGACCTGGAGTTGTTGCGGCGTGGACTGGCGGAGGGAGGCGGATGGCACGGAATACACGTTTTCCTATGACGCTTTGAAGCAGTTGATCGCGCAGACCAAAGCGGGCGCCGGGGGCTCGCCGGCAATTACCGAAGAATATTTCTATGACGCCGCCGGGCGGCAGATTAAAATGGCCCGCACCGCCGGAAGCTTGAGCCAGGCTACCAGTAACGAATACGATCTTGCCGGGCGGCTGACAAAAACCACCGATGAGGCCGGTTTAACGACATTTTATACCTATAGTGCCGATGGCTTGACCATCACCGAAACCCTGCCCGGCGGATTCACCCGCGTCACTGAGCGCTTCAAAGACGGTCAGGTGAAAAGCATCACCGGCGCTGCGCAAATTCCGCGGTATTATGAATACGGCGTGAACGCCGACGGGACAAAATGGGTCAAGGTTTATTCTGCCTCTAATAATTCCCCGGTCTGGGTGAAGACCACAACCGATCTCTACGGAAGAATAGCCAAGGTTGAAAAGCCCGGATTTTCTACCACGGAGACCACGGAGAATTTCTACAACAATAAGGGCCAACTGGTTAAGACCACAACCACCGGCAGACCCGACACGCTCTACGCCTACGACGAGCTTGGTCAAGTAATTCGTACAGGGCTGGATGTGAATGGCAACGGCAGTCTTGATCTTGCCGGCATTGACCGCATCACCGAATCCGATACGTTCTATGAGATGGGCCCCCCGCCCGGATTTGAGCAGCCTGGCATCTTGTATCGGACCTCTGTTTCCAAGCTCTACACCGCCGATAACAGTTCCGCGGCCCTCACCAACAGAATCACCCGCCGGCGTCTTACCGGCCTTAGCGAAAACATTGTTGCCGAAACTATTTCGATTGATGCTTACGGTAAGCAGACCGTTTCGCAGACCACAGTGGATCGAAGCAATAAGAAAGTCACGCAGACTGTGGACGTGCCTGACTCATCCAGCAACGTCGTTACGGTTGCCGTGAACGGTCTTGTTCAATCGCAAACGAGCAAGAGCGGGATCACCGCAACCTACACTTATGATTCATTGGGTCGCCGCACGCGTTCTGAGACAGGTGGAGGGACGCGTTCCACCGCGTCCGTCTTGCATTACGATAGTCGCGGCTGGGTGGATTACACCGAAGACGCCGCCGGCCATCGCACAACCTTTACTTACGACAGCGTCACCGGCCGCCGCATCTCCGTCACCGATCCTCTTGCCAATACGTCCTATTTTTCCTATTCGTCCCATGGCCAGTTGGAAAAGACTTGGGGTAGTGCCATCCACCCAGTCAGCTACGACTATGACGCTTACGGCCGCATGACCAAACAACACACCTATCGCGGCGGTTCCGGCTGGTCCGGCCCCGCCTGGCCGGCCAGTCCCGGCACGGCCGATACGACCGAATGGATTTATCATGAAGCCTCCGGTCTCTTGACCGCCAAGAAAGACGCCGCAGGAAAACAGGTTTCTTATACATATAGTGGAAACTCGAAATTGGAAAGTCGAAACTGGGCAAGAAAGGATGGCACAAACGACCTTGTAACGATCTATTCCTATAATGATTCCGGCGACCTGACCGGCATAGATTACAGCGACAGCACCCCCGACGTGACCTTCACCTACGACCGCCTCGGCCGCCAGAAAACCGCCTCTTCCAGCGTCAGCGCCCATACCTTTGCCTATAACGGTCTCCTGCTTGACATGGAAACAATCGCGACCGCCTCCGCCACCAACGTCATAGCTCGTTCCTACGATTCTCTCGGCCGAAGTATTGGCTTTGCTGTAGCCGGGGACGATGACCCCGGATATTCCGTGGCCTACGGTTACGATTCCCTCGGCCGGTTCAGTAGTGTGACTTCCACGAATGTTGGAGGGGCGCTATGCGCCGCGACCTATTCTTATCTGGCAAACTCCGATCTGATTGAAACACTGTCAACTGATAACGGTCTACTGACTACTCGAAGTTACGAACCTCACCGCAACCTGCTCACCCAGCTAAAAAATCAGATTGACAGCGAGACCATATCGCAGTTTGATTACCTTAACGATGCCGGTGGCCGCCGCACGTCCGTCAAACACAGTGGCACAGCCTTCGAGACCGGCCCGGCCTTCAATAAATACGATTACAACAGCCGGAGCGAAGTGATTGTCGGCGATCGCTTCTGGGGAACAAATCCGGACGATACATCCGATCCGGTATTGGGTCAGGGCTTTGCCTATATGTATGACAACATAGGCAATCGGACTGCTTCCAGCCGGGACAATGAAGAGAGCATCTACACGGCCAATAATCTTAACCAGTATAGCCAGCGCACGGTAGCCGACTTGATTGACATCATCGGCGCCGCCGAAACAAATACAACTGTTACAGTGAACGACCTGCCGACAACCCGCCACGAGAAGTATTGGCACTGCGGATTGGGCGTGACCAATGATTCATCTGCGGTCTGGCAGGAAGTCAACGTTGTGGGCGTCTATAATCCACCCGGAACAAATGATCCCGAAATTGTCAGTTCCGAGACCGGGCACGTCTTCGTGGCAAAAACACCGGAACCGTTCGCTTACGACGATGACGGAAATCTTCTGTCTGACGGCCGATTCAATTACACGTGGGATTGCGAAAACAGGTTGATCGGCGCGGAAACCCTGACCACGCTTCCTGCTTCCGTTCCCCGCGTGAAACTCGAGTTTGCCTACGATTACATGAGCCGCCGCGTGGGGAAAGCGGTGTACGAGTGGGACAACAACCACTGGCAGCCGGGAGAATGGCAGGCGTTTGTGTGGGACGGGTGGAACATGGTGGCGGAAAAAACCATCGCCTACAGCGATAAGGCCAAGATCAAGAAAGGGAAGAAAAAAGAGGGGCAGGTGTTCGACAAAGGCGCGCTGACCTCCACGTGCTATTACGTCTGGGGCTTGGACTTGAGCGGCACGCTCCAGGGCGCAGGGGGCGTGGGTGGTTTGCTTGCCGCCTCCACGCATTCGTCCGATGGAGGGACGACCTCCGTGTCGTCCGTGCTGTATACGTTTGATGCCAACGGAAATGTTTCGGAACTTATTGGAACCGTGAACGGTGAACCCAGAACCGTTGGGCATTACGAATATAGTCCTTTTGGGGAAACGATTGTTGTAGCCGGCCACGAGGCATTTGACAACCCGTTCCGCTTTTCCGCGAAGTATCTCGACCAGGAAACCGGTCTCTATTATTACGGCTACAGATACTACTCCCCCTCCCTGGGCCGCTGGCTCGCAAGAGATTTATTAGGGGAGCCGGGTCGTTTTATAGCTAAAGTAATTGATTCTAATCGGCACGTAGATTTGTCGATGAAGAAAACGGAGTCTGAACAAATCATGCTGGAAATATATGCAATGTCGTTAGGAAGCGATCACACGCCATTTATTCCTTTCTATGGGCAGACAAGCCTCGCGAACGAATTGAATTGTTACGATGCTTTTTTCAATAACCCTAATAAGCATGTCGATCCTGACGGAGAATCTGCGATGGCGACACCTATTGTTGTTGTTGTCCTTGTGACAGTCACTGTATACGAGGGGGCCAAGACTTTTTGTCAACTCCTTCATTTTTATGAGAATCTACAGAGAGACGAATTCAAGTGCGCCGGAACACCACTTGGACCACCCAAGCCAAGTGGCCTTCGTAATATGTGTATCAAGTTGGGATGGTACAAGAATCCATGGTAATGGTGATTATGTCGTATAAGAAAGAACAATTATTACGTGTCATGCAATATTTGCCTGTGGCGGTATTATTATTGACTCTCGTGGTCAGCCTTAAATATGTGAACGCTTTCGCTGGTTCTATTTATCTGCTTGGATGCGGTCGTTTTGTGGTCCTGGGTGGTGCTGGCATTTATTTACTTATGATTTGCGTCAATGTGCTTATGGGGCGTTTATCTATAAAATCGTTTCGATTGAATGGAATGATAACGACATTATTGGGAGTATTCTCTATAGCATGGGTGATCCTGTATAATATGGTTTTATCAAGTATGATTTTCATGCAAGGCGACAAAATTATTTCGCAGCATTCAAGAGTGACTGCATTGCATGCCTATGAAAGCGATGCTCTCAATGGGGAGGACGGGAAAGCACGACGAAAAGCGGCAGACAATGCTTATTTATTTGTGGGACGACGGATAAATTATGTCAATATGAATGGGCAAGTGGAGGAGTATGTGCCTACACAAAGGCGTAAAGACGAATCACGCCAAATGGACGCTTTCGTGACTGTCATAGAGTTCAATAAGTTGTTTAGCCTGCCGATTATTATCTTAAACCTGATAGGAATAATGTATTTCTTTTTTGTGAGGCATGCACTTAAAATAGACGGATTGCGGAAGCCGTAGTAGAGGGATTAGGAAGTAGCGGACCAGAGCGGACCAGAGCGTTAGAGGGATTAGAGACAAGAACTTACGAACATAACCGGAATTTGTTGACCCAAATGAAAAACGAGGCGAACGGTGCTACTCTATCGCAGTTTGATTACCTTAACGATGCCGGCGGCCGCCGGACTTCGGTCAAGCATTCCGGCACTGCCTTCGAGACCGGCCCGGCATTCAATAAATACGATTACAACAGCCGGAGCGAAGTGATTGTCGGCGACCGCTTCTGGGGAACAAATCCGGACGATACATCTGATCCGGTATTGGGCCAGGGCTTTGCCTACATGTATGACAACATCGGCAACCGGACTGCTTCCAGCCGGGATAATGAGGAGAGCATTTACACGGCCAATAATCTTAATCAGTATAACCAGCGCACGGTAGCCGACTTGATTGACATCATCGGCGTCGCCGAAACCAATGTAACTGTTACGGATTTGTCCGCTGTCTGGCAGGAAGTAAATGTCGTCGGCGTCTACAATCCGCCGGGAACCAGTGATCCCGAAATTGTCAGTTCCGAAACCGGGCACGTTTTCGTGGCCAAGACACCGGAGCAATTCAGTTATGACGATGACGGGAACATGCTTTCCGACGGCCGATTCAATTATTCATGGGATTGTGAAAACCGGCTCATTGCAGCAGAGACATTACCTGATCTGCCGACGTCCGTGCCCCGGCAGCAATTAGTGTTCGCCTATGACTATATGGGC
>JACPGM010000071.1 GCA_016188985.1 Lentisphaerota bacterium
ATCCGTTGTTCCTTCTCGTTCAGGGCATGTAGTTTTGGTTTCATGCCCGAAAATATAAGAAAGTTGCCGATCCATGTCCAGTCTATCTTGCATAAATCTTTGTCATCTATTATCTTCAATAGCATTAGGAATTAGCCCTGCAGCGTATTTCCTTTGGGGCTTTGGAGCTTGATGAACGACTTCAGGGTCTATCCCGGCCGCTTTCAAGGCGTTGTCCCATGAGCCGAAAAACTCAATGCCGCTTCTCAGCAAGCCCGCATGACCCTTGCGCCTATCATCTTTTACCTGGAGTGCGTGGGGATTAAGCCGTAGCCCTTCTTTTAGTCGTTGTCTAATGCCTTGAACAACTGCTTCCTTATCACGATAGATACACAATTGCCGATAGGCTTCTTGCGTTAATTTCCGGGGATCAAGCCCTATTGCAATCAACGCCTCATTCCACCCGTCCCAATACCCGTTGGCGGCCTGTACGAGGGAATTATCTATATCGCTGAATTTACTGGCGTGCATCGGATAACCACGCCGATGATATTCCGCTGTTCTATCCAGGACATATTCCCGGCTCCAGCATGGTTCCCAATGGGGCACGGGCCGATTATCTTTTCGTAATTCCTTTGCCCGTGTGTCTTCACAGACCAACTCGGCATCCGGATAATCCATCAGATATTCGTCTGGCTTAACCCCATGTTTACGTGTTAAGTGGGCGGCCAGGTTGCGCCAGGGTTTCCCGCATATTTCACAAGTGAGGTATTCCTGCAGTTCAACCCTGATTCTGGCGTAGTTAATCCCGGCATCCTTAAGCGCCTGCTTCCAGCCCCAGAATGGTTTAACCGCGTAAACAGCTTCGATCAGTTCCGGATGACTTCGCTTGACCGCCGTGATATTCAAGGGTTCTCTACGGCGGTTCATGCGCCTGATGGCCTTAAGAATCTGTTGCTTGGTAAGCATGATGAAATCCGGACCGCTAAGATAGTAATGAGACTTGATGCATGGGCGTCCTGCCGCTCATTTATGACGACCGGGTTTGCAGCCGGCACGATGCCGGGCTTCATATTTAATCTTTTCCGGGTCAAAGCCGGTCTTTTTCAGGGCATTATTCCACGAACCGAAGAATTTGTGCGCTTTGCGCAACAGCGCCCGATCCCGATCGGCTCCATAGACTAACCCAGAGAGATTCATGAAACATCCTTCTTTGTTCCGTTGTTTTATGGCCTTCAATACCGATTCCTTATCAGGATATCGGCCATATTGCGGATAGCGTTTGCTGACGCCACGCTGGCGGGCATCCCGTTTAATTTTTTCCGGATCAAGGCCGATCTTTCTCAGGGCGTTATTCCACGAACCGAAGAATTTGTGCGCCCTGCGCAACAGCGCCGGATTCGGATCAGCTTTATAGAACAACTCATCGTAGTTCATGAAACGTCCTTCTTTGTTCCTTTGTTTCATGGCCTGCAACACCGCTTCTTTGTCAGGATATTGGCAACGTTGCAGAGCGCGGTTGCGGGCGGCACGATGCATAGCATCATATTTAATTTTTTCCGGATCAAGGCCGATCTTTCTCAGGGCGTTATTCCACGAGCCGAAGAATTTAGACGCCCTGCACAACAGTGCCTGATCCCGATCAGCTTTATGGTGCAACTCATCGTAGTTCATGAAACGTCCTTCTTTGATCCGTTGTTTCATGGCCTGCAAGACCGATTTTTCGTCAGGATATCGTCCATATTGCGGAGCGCGTTTGCGGGCGCAACGCCGGCGGGCATCCCGTTTAATTTTTTCCGGATCAAGGCCGATCTTTCTCAGCGCATTATTCCACGAACCGAAGAGTTTAGCCGTCCTGCGCAACAGCGCCTGATCACGATCAGATCCATACTCTACGGCATGGTAATTCATGAAACGTCCCTCTTTATTCCGTTGCCTCATGGCCTTCAATACCGCTTCTTCGCCAGGATATCGGCGATGTGGCAACCGGAACTGCCGGCGAATTTCTACAGGGTCAAAGCCGGCGGCCTTTAGCGCATTATTCCATGACCCGAAATATTTCCATGCCCATACCCCCAGCGCACCATCCTGTTTTTTGCCATGAAAGATTTCGCCGTGGCTTATTGGCCATTTGCGTCTATGCCTGGCCCGTATTTCGTGAATTAGGTCAAATCTGGTGGCGTATTTCCTTTTCGGATATTTAGCTTTACGAACGACTTCAGGATCTACCCCGGCCGCTTTCAAGGCGTTGTCCCATGAGCCGAAAAATTCAATTCCGCTTTTCAACAAGCTCACATGACCCTTGGTCCTCTCATCCCTTCTATTGAGTGCGGCGCGATGAAGCGGTAGCCTTTCTTTTAATCGTTGTCTAATACCTTGAATAATTGATTCCTTATCGCGATAAATGTGCATTTGCCGATAGGCTTCTTGCGTTAATTTCCGGGGATCAAGCCCGACCGCAATCAACGCCTCATTCCACCCGCCCAGAAACCTGTTGGCGGCCAATATGAGGGAATTATCTATATCGCTGAATTTGCCGGTGTGCATCGGGTAACCACGCCGATGATATTCCGCTGTTCTATCCAGGACATATTCCCGGCTCCAGCATGGTTCCCAATGACGAATAGGCGGAGCATCTGTCTGCAATAGCTTGGCCCGCATGTCTTCACAGACCAACTCGGCATCCGGATAATCCATCAGATATTCGTCCGTCGTAACCCCATGTTTAAGTATTACGTGGTTGGCCAGGTGCCGGCAGTCTTTCCCGCATATTTCACAAGTAAGGTATTCCTGCAGTTCGACCCTGATTCTGGCGTAGTTAATCCTGGCATCCTTAAGCGCCTGCTTCCAGCCCCAGAATGGTTTAACCGTGTAAACAGCTTCGATCAGTTCCGGATGACTTCGCTTGACCGCCGTGATATTCAAGGGTTCTCTACGGCGGCTCATGCGCCTGATGGTCTTAATAATCTGTTGCTTAGTGAGCATGATGAAATCCGGACCGATAGGATAGCGATCCAAATGGCCTCAGCCCGCCTGCAGCGCTGAGCGTAGCACTGCGGGCAGGCAAGGCCCTACTTGCCTGGGCGTAGCGCTCCGGCGGAGCCTGGCGTAGGGCGCGACCCTCCGTAGGTGGGCAAGCCTTGCGTCGCGCCATTTCTCCCCCCGTGACTGACACATTACACTGGCGTCCCGCCGCTTATTTCTGCCGGTAGGCCTTGAGGTAGGAGTCGCTGTAAATGGTTTTATTGAGCAGCAATTCGGCGGTAATCATGGCATCGGTCAGCTCCTCGTCCAGCGGATCATGGATGCTGGCATCCAGGCCGGCGACTATGGCCATAACCAGGAAAATCTGGTTAATCAGTCCCCGCTCCGAAGCGCCCTGGCTGAGATTGCTCAGCCCGATGACCACGTGGGGCGCAGGGTCGGAAAGCAATTTAAACTGGCGGATGGTCTCCAGCATGATGCCCGGCGCAGCTTGATTGCAGTTGATGGGTAGGGTAATCGGGTCGAGGTAGACGTTCTCGGTGGATACGCCCGCTTCCATGGCCGCGGCAATCGTGCGCATGCCGATTTCAACCTTGGCCTCGGCCGTGGCCGCCACGCCCTTTTCGTCAATGGCCAGCCCGATAATGCCGGCATTGAATTCCTTGGCCAGTTTCATGAAAGCTTCCAGTTTATCCTGCTGGCCGGTGGTGGAATTGATGATTGCCGAGCCTTTAGCCGAAGCGGCAGCCACGGCCAGCCGCATGATTTCCAGGCTGGGTGTGTCAATGGCCAGTGGTTTGGCGGTTACTTCGCGGGTTGCTTCCACCAGCCATTGCATGACTTGAGCGCGCTCCGCCTTGGGAACCTTGGTGCCGACGTTGAGGTCCAGCGCGTCGGCGCCGGCGCTTAACTGCTTTTCGGCCATGGCCTGGACCGGTTTTTTGTCCTTGGCGGCGATGGCCTGGCTGATGTCCGTGAACATTCCATTGATTCTTTCGCCGATGACGAACATGTTTTTTCCCTCCTGTGCTGACTATCTGCTTTCCTCGTTGTATCTCTTTTCCATGTGTCTCGAATTCGGTTCGCAAAATGCGGCGGCGATTCCGGCCCATCTATCCCGTTGCCGCGCTCAACGCACGCCCGATGCCTCCGCCGGTGATGCTTGTGTCCTGATAATTATCTCCTATGCCATTAGTTTGTTGATGGTGTCCTTAGTTGCTTTAATGGCGGCCGGATGGCGCAGGACCAGGATGTCGCTGCCGGCTTCGAGCAGGGCCACGGCGGTGGCAATTTCCCAAAATAGCCCGCGGGTTTTCTCGTCGCCCCAGTCGGGTGCTTCTTCCTTTGGCGCGCGCGCTTCCTTGGCGTGCCAGGCTTCCTGCCCGACCATGCAGATAACGGGCATGGCCATCATTTTGTCGCCGCTCAGCGCCGCTACCCGGCCGCGCTCCTGGATCGAGTAACAGTATTCCAGCCCGTAACCCAGCGCGCCGGTGGTCGGATACATCACGATCCGGTTAGCCGGGAAACCCATTTCCATGACTAGGATGTTGATCTGCTTGGCGATGTTGATGTCAATGGGGCTTAAGCCGATGAGAGAGTGCCCATCGGCGATGCAGGAGGCAACAAGAGTCTTGTAGTTATCCTCGGTGACCACGCCCATCAGGCATTTTTCGCCTTTGGCCGCCTCGCTGCAGCGGGGCAGCACTTCATTATCCTTCTCGTCATGCTCGCAGCCCCAGATTATCAAGGGCGCGCTTGTGGCGGCGAGCACCGCTTTGACCGTCTGCACGGCATCCTTGGCCGTAGCGTCGCCGAAATCGGGATGGGTGCTCATGAGCTTGAGACAAATCAAATCGGCGCCGAACTCTTCAATGCCCTTTTTGGCCCAGGCCACCGGCGACTTGACCGCATCGCCCAAGGCTTCCATCAGCGGCTGGGGCCAGTCGTCCGGTTCGCGGTCCCAGACTTCCAGCGCCACTATGGGGCGGTTTTTGATTGGCGCCTCGTAATGCATAAAAGGCAACGACTTATCCCCGCCGATTGTCACTCCGGCGGCGCGCGTGCCGCCTTCGGCCTTGGTGGCGCCGATTACAACTTCGTTAATCGCGCCCGTCCATTTTTCTTTGGCTTCTTCGAGCATGGTCATGGGTTTTCCCTCCTCATTGCAATAATCTTTTCCAGCATGGCGGCAACAGCTTGGGCGGCCTTGGATTCGTCCGGCAGCTTGAGCAGCGGCTGGTTCTTCCGCTCGCACTCGCGGATGACCTCGTCGTCGGGAATGCGGGAAAGGGTTTCAAGCCCGCTCCGCTTGAATTCCGACTGCAGGCTTTCATCCAATTTCCGGTCAGATTGATTCAGAACCAGGGCGCAATGGCCAATATCCAGTTTAAGGCTATGGACCAGCTCCATGATGCGCGCGGCCGTGCGCGCTCCCGTAATGGTGGGATTGGCCACAACCAGCAAAACTTCAACCTGGCCGTTCGAACGCCGGCTTAAATGCTCCAAGCCGGCTTCGTTGTCAATCACCACCGCGGCGTATTGGCGGCCGATCTTATCCAGGCAATGCCGCAGCAGATGGTTGATGAAGCAATAGCAATCCGGGCCTTCCTGCCGGCCCATTACCACCAGGTCAAGCCCCGCTGACTCGCTGACCGACCGGTTAAGCCGGTCTTCTATCCATTCGTTCTTGGAGATTCCAGCGGGTTTCTTATCGGGGTTCTGGCGCAGTTCCTCGCGCAGGTCGCCAATGGTCTGTTCGACGCCGATGCCGAGCTTTTCGGCCAGATTGCTGTTAGGGTCGGCATCAACCGCCAGGAGCGGCTTGAATTGGCCGGCAAGCAGGCTGCGGCACAACAGGGCCGCCACGGTGGTTTTGCCTGAACCGCCCTTGCCGGCGATAGCAATGCGTAAGCTCATTTTCTTCGCGCGCTCCCGGCCGTGGCAGAACGCCGTGGCCCCGCGGAGGGCGCCGCCGCGGGCGTTCCGCCGCCGGCGCCGATTTTATTGCGCAGTGATGGAAACTTCTCGATATTGGTATGCGGCAGGAACAGGCAGGAGCTGTATTCGTTCATATACTTGTGGTCCGAGCTCAGCTCGAAATAGGTCATGGCGTCGGCGATCCTGGTCTGAACGTAGGCAAGGGCGTCGCGGGAAAGCAGGACGATCTTGGCGCCCTGGACCGAGCCGTTGCCGACGAAATGGAACTTTTGCCGCTCGATGTCGGGCAGGAGTCCGATTTCAACGCCGCGCTCAATGTTCAGATAATTGCCGAACCCGCCGGCGATATAGACGTGCTTGAGATCATTGAAAGAGAGGTCCACGTGGGCCATGAGGCATTCCGCGGCCATGTAGATCGCGCCCTTGCTGTGAATGAAGTTATTAATGTCGGCTTCGGTGAGCACAATGTCCTTTCCCAGGGCCGTCTGATCGCCCGGGAAGAGCACGATTTCAGGTTCGCCGGACTCCGCCTCGCGGAGCTTGCCGCCGCAGGCGGTCTCCACAAAGCGGCCGCGCCGGTCAATACAGCCGTTGCGCAGCAGCTCGGCAATGGCGTCAATCAGGCCGGAGCCGCAGATGCCCAGCGGCTTGCCGCCGCCGACGATGCTGACCTCGGCGATCGCGCCGCCGGCTGAGAGCGTTAAATGCTCGATGGCGCCGCGTGTGGCGCGCATGCCGCAGGTTATGCCGCCGCCTTCAAAGGCCGGGCCGGCCGAAGCCGAGCAGCACACCAGCCATTCGGCGTTGCCGATAACCAGCTCGCCGTTGGTGCCCATGTCAATCAGCAGGGACAGGTCGGGCGAATCGGTCATGCCGGTAACCAGCACGTCGGCCACCACGTCACCGCCGACGTAACTGGACACGCTGGGCAGGGCCAGCAGCAGGCCGCGCGGATTGATCTTGATGCCGATTTCCACGGCGCGAATGGCCGGCGGCAGCGAAACACAGGGAACGTAGGGATCGCGCCGGATATTAGCCGGATCAAGCCCCAGCAGCAGGTGAACCATGGTCGTGTTTCCGGCGCAAACTATGTAGGTGACATCATGCAGGCGCACCTTGCTGGCCATCATCAGGCCGGCGATCAGGTCGTTGATGTCATTGACGATCAGGTCGCGCAGTTGTTTCCGGCGCGTGTCCGTGCTGGAATACATGATTCGGGAAATAACATCATCGCCCAGCGAGATCTGCGAATTGTACTTGGCCTGGGTGGCCAGGGTTTCGGAAGATTGCAAGTCCACCAGGTGCGCCACGACTGTGGTCGTGCCCACGTCCAGGGCAATGCCCAGTTGTTTTTGAGAGGTATTGCCCGCCTCGACGTCCATGACTTCGGTAGTGCCGCCGCGGTGGCCGAGGAGCGCGGTAGCTTTCCAATCGCTTTTCCTCAGAAGATCCGGCAGTTTCTGCAGGATAGCCAGGCCCATCTGCATGATCGGCAAATCGCGCCGCTGGCGCAGCTCGCGGTAGAGCCGCTCCTGGTCGGAGATATTGTCGTCAAGACAGGGCGCGGAAAGCTCCAGGTATTCCTTGCGGCACAAGGGGTTGCGGGCAAAAACCGCGCCTTCACCCACCCGCTCGGAAATCCGGCCGAAGCGCACGGCATCCTCGCTGGCCAGTTGCGGCACGCCGCCGACTCTTGATTCCAGCGGGACTTCAATGACCAAATCGCCCTGGATAAACGTGCGGCAGGCCAGGGCCATGCCGCGCTGGATTTCGCGCCGGGTCAGGAAGACGTTGGGCTCGGCTTCCACCTGGCCGGATTTCACAATCACCCGGCACTTGCCGCAGACGCCGTCGCCGCCGCAGACGCTGTTGATGGGAATCCCCGCGACAATGGCCGCCTCGAGGACTGATTTACCCGCCGTGGCCTGAACGGTCTTATCATCGGGCAGAAATTTGACCGAAAATGTCTTCATCCGCTCTTCCAGACGGTCTTCAGATACTTGGGTAAGCCGCTGGCTTCGCGCGGGCCGACCATAACCTCCCAGCCGGACTCTTCTTCCAGGGCGCCGCTCATGACGGCTACGTAGCCGGGGATGATCACCTTGTGATGCGCGATCTTTTCCTTGACCGCCTCGGATTTCAGGAAGGCCGTAACCTTTTCGCTCGTCAGTTTATCGGCGGCAAAGGCGGTCAGGACCGAAGTTCCCTCGGTATCAACCACGCCGATATAGGCCGGCACCCGACTGGCTTCCACCTCGCCTTCGACGGTATAGTAAGTGAGCGAGAAGTTAGTGGTGATCAGCAGCGGCGAGGCGTTGGTGACGGCGCCGACCGGGTAAAGTTTTGGTTCCACCTGGATGGGCTTGCGCGGGTCAGTGTAGAGATTCTGCCGGAGCGTCAAGAGCGGCAGAATATGTTCGGGCTGGTCCATGCTGCTGAGGACGATCCCGGCATACTTGGCGATATAAGCGCAGCATTGGGCAAGTTGTTCCGCCGGGGTCTGGCCAAGGCCAATGGCCATGCACGGATAACCCAGGGAGCGCAAATTTTTCTTGAGCGCCAGGCGCCGGATGGCCGTCAAAGCTTGCAGCGTGGCCGAGAGGCTGTGGCTGGTAACATCCAGAATAAGGTCCGCGACCCCGGCCGACTTGATTTTCTCGGTCAAGGCGGCGAGTTTGTCCAGGTCGGGTTCGGTCACGGCCAGGGGGCACTGTTTTTCCTTGGCCAGCGCCGCGTATTTTTCCCAAGTATCGGCCGTGGCGGCATGAATCAGAGGCTTCTGCCCCTGGCAGCTTGCCAGCGCCTTGGCGATATGCGAAGGCTCGGTGGACATCAGCACCAGCGGCCGTTCCAGTTTCTGGACGGCGGCAACCGTTTTGGCAAACGGCTCCGCCTGGCGGCTGGCGTTAATTACCGCCACGATATCGCTGCGAATGGCCGTGCCCACCCGCACGAACTGGAGCTTGGCCGCGGCTTGAATTTTAGCCGCGAGGGCCGCCTCATCCAGGTTGTCCGGTATAATCACCCCGATGCCGGGCGGATGATAGAAAGATTCATCATGGCGGAACATCACGGTCTCGTTGCCGATCTCCAGCTTGTTGGCGCCCTCTCCGATGGTGACTAAGCGGATGGGCGGGGCGGCCGAGCCTTCCAACTGGGCCTTGGACTCGGCGGTAACATCGGGACATTGGTCCAGGCTGGCCTGTTTCTGAGCCAGTTTCATGGCGAAGGCCAGGCAGGTTGGGCAACCGCACTTCTTGCAGTTGGTTTTGGGGAGCAGCTTAAAGATGTCCAATGCTTTCAGGGCCATAATACGCTCCTTATTCTTTTATAACGTGACTGCTCAGGTAAGCAAGAAATGGAACTACGAAACACGCTAAAGGCGCTAAAAATGGGAATGGACTTTGTATTCAAATTTCGCGTATTTTCCGCCAGAGGCGGATCTGCCTCAGGCATGACGCGCATTTCCTAGTTTCCACCTGAGGCGGATCCGCCACGGGCGGAAATTGTTTTCTCAGATAGCTTAGTAGTTACTTTATAACAATGATTCCATCGTCAGGGCCGGATGGCCGGTCTTGGTAAGGAAAGTCACAAGCTCTTCGGCGGTGGTGGCCTGGGTTTCATCGGCGATTTTGTCCAGCAGGTCCGGCACGCCGACTTCCTGGGCGCGCGCGGCGAAGCGCTCCTTGTAATATTCCTTCAATTCCTTGGGCATCCAGACCAGGCGTTTCAAGCCGCCGTCGGCGGGAATAAACTTGCGGCTCAGGACGTAGAGTCGGCCCACGCCCAGGAAGCCGGGCGTCTGGTTGCCGCCGCCGACCGAGCCGGCCAGGGTGGAAAACTTCATGCCGCAGGGCGTCATGCCGCCAAACTCGCGGTTGACGATCATAAACCCATTGGCTTCCGGCACCAGGGCCAGGATGCATTCAAAACAGCCGCAGGAAGTCATGGGGCTCTCCATCAGCGAGTAAAGGCTGATGCTTTCGATGGTGCGATTGGAATTCTGATAGACGAATTTATTAACGTCTTCCCACTGGCCTTTGGCCGCGTTAATTACTCTGCCGCGCTTGATGGGCTGGTTGCCGCCGGTGGGATCAACCTTGAAGCCCACTTTGCCATCCAGCCAGTTAACCGAGCCGCAGAGGCCCAGCCGTTCCGGGCTGACCACGCAAACGTGGTTGGGCGCAAACGACTGGCAGAGCGTGCAGGAATAAAACTCATCAACGCTCTCGTCGGTCATGCCGGCGATACGCTCATCGCGTTCGTTGTAGGCTTTGCGGGCTTCCGCCAGCGCCTCCTTGATCTTGGCATCGTCGGTGAGGATGGTCACCTTGACCTTGTCAACGATCTTGCCATAGACATCATGGATGCGCGCATGGATGATGGCGCCGAAATGTTTCAGGCGCAGTCCGCTGGCAAAGGCGCCGTTGCTGATGCGCACCCAGAGCAGGTCGCGCTGGCTCATGTGCAGGACACCCATGGCGTAGTTCAGGAAGTGATGCAACTGCCGCTCGATGAGCGACTCAAAGTCCACGTGCATGGCGCGCCCGGCCACTTCCACTAGGAGCCCAAGATTCATGGCGCTGCCCGGGGCGGCCTTGTCAATATCCGGCCCGATGACTTCAATCTTGCCGTCTTCAATTTCATCCATGAGGCGCATGCGCACGTATTCAAAGGCGTGCGCGTTTTTGCCGCCGAACTCTACGTGCATGTCTTCGCGCCGGACGCGCTCGCCCTCGAAGGCCGCGGCGTAGGCCACCGGAATATCAATGTTGGCGACCGACACCTTGACGCCGCGCACTTCGATGCAGCGCGGCACTATTTTGGCATGGTCCAGTTCGTGCACTACGTGTTCGTAAGTGCAGATGCCCGTCGGCAGGATTTGGGGAATAGCGGTGTCGGCAATCACTGGAAAGCCCATGTTGATGGCGCCGGCGCCCGTGGCGTATTTCCAATCGTCAACTTGCCCGAGCGCCAGCCCGAAGGCGAACACCCGCGCGCGGGTATAGTCCAGGCACTTGCGCGCCTGGCCTGGCTTCAGCCCGCCAAAAGTCAAGGCCGAGCGCATGGCCCAGTTCAACGGATAGATCGCGCTCACCGTGTCGCGGCCGTAGGGCACGATATAGGTGTCCCAGCCCATTTCGACCTTTTCTTCCGCGAGCTGATCAATAATGCTGCGGCCGTTGGTGGAGGAGCCGGCAAATACCATGATGCTGCGCTTTTGCAGCTCGCGCACGATTGCCACCGCGGTTTTATTGTCGGGCGCCGCGCCCAGGATGGCGGCAAACCCGGGCATGCGCCCATCCACCAGTTGAATGCCAAGGGTGCGCAGAATGGTATCGGTAAAAAATCCGTTGCAGCCTTCCTGCGGCTCCTGGCCGTAAAGGTAGCGCAACGCCATGATGATTTCCTCGGCAAGCATGGTGGCAATTCCCGCATCAAGCGTCGTGCCAAGATAGGGATACCACAACTTCTCGGTCGGCACGGGTCCCAGCAGCTCGTGAATGTGCGCGAGCACCGGCTTGATCTCGCTAAGTTTCTGGATGTCCAGACCCAGCAGGGCGTGGGCCATCGGCAGGAAATAGGCGGTGTCGGGGAAGCCGATCGCCGTGTCCGGGCCCTTCTCCGCGCAGGCCTTCTGAAAAAACTCGTCCGCCTGGCGCGCGATCTCATGCGCGCCGCGAATCGCCGCACTGGCAATGATTTTTGACATGATTAGTTATCCTGTCTAACTCGCCGAATACATCATGGGCTTGAGCTTCAACGCCGCGCGTTTTTTGTTCATGTGCGCGATCATCGCTCCGGCCGCCTTGACCGGGTCATCTTCAAAGCTGAACTTGCCGCCCACCAGTTCTTCAAGGTCTTCCGTCAGAAATTTGGTCACCTCCGTACTGCCCAGCACGCGCATAGCCGGGCTGTAGTTCACAAAGGCGCCGCTGGCCACGCAGTAGAAGCCGATGGCCACGGCTTTTTCGCACATGGCTTCCGGCGCGGCGCCGGCGATGGGCAGGTCCGAGAGCTTCTCGCCCAAGCCGCCTTCGTTGATCATCTCGCAGAGCGCAACCAGGATGCGGCTATTGTCCACGCACGAGCCGAAATGCAGAACCGGCGGGATCCCGACCGCCTCGCAGATTTCCTGCAGACCCTTGCCCGCGTATTGCGCGGCGGCTTCGGGCTGCAACAGCCCGGCTTTGGCGCAGGCCGTGGCCGCGCAGCCGGTCATGACTACCAGGACATCGTTGGCAATCAATTCGCGCACCATGGCCAGGTGCGATTTGTCCTGGGTTTTCCTGACAGTATTGCAGCCGATTACCGCCGCCACGCCGCGCAGGCGCCCGGCGATAATGCCATCGTTCAGCGGGCGGAACGTGGCGCGATAGCGCCCGCCCAGATGGGTAAACGTGTTCTGCACGGTGAACCCGGCTACCAGGTCAGTCTTGTCCGTGGGGATATCTACGTGCCGGCGGTTGGGGAAATTTTCAATAGCCAGCTTGACGATTTCCTTGGCCGTATCTAAGGCGGTGTGCTCGTCGAACTGCAGGTGCGTAGCGCCGGGAATCCGGGCTTTCTTACTGGTGGTAATGACTTTGGTATGAAACCGCGCGGAATGTTCCACCAGGGCCGGCATAATGCACTGCACGTCCACCAGCATGACATCCACTGCGCCCGTGGCCACCGCCAGTTCCTGATGCAGGAAGTTGCCCACCACCGGCGCGCCCTGCCGCATGAGAATTTCGTTGGCGGTGCAGCAGATGCCGCCTACCAGGATGCCCTGCGCGCCCTTTTCCCTGGCCAGCTTGAGCAGCTCGGGATCGCGGCTGGCGGCTACAACCATTTCCGAGAGGGTCGGTTCGTGCCCATGGACGACAATGTTGACCTCGTCTTTTTTGAGAACGCCGAGGTTGACCTGGCTGCGGACCGGCTGCGGCGTGCCGAAGAGCGCGTCGCCGAAATCCGTGGCCAGCATGGCCCCGGCCCAGCCGTCGGCCAGTGAAGTCCGCAGGCCGTGCATGATCAGGTTTTTGTAATCGGCGTCTACGCCTTCATGGGTCCGGTGCAAAGTTTCGACGATTTCGTGCTCCACGCCAACGGGGATCAGTCCAAGTCTGCGCCAGTTTTCAACGGTTGGCTTGGGCGCGCGCAGCGCAGGATAGCGGATCTCGCCTTCCTGCTGGTTGAACTCATTTAAGCCGGCCACGGCCAGTTCTTTGGCAATATCATTTATGGGGCGACTGTCAGTCTTAAGGCCCCATTCCTTGGCCAGTGCTACTAAGCGGTCGGGATTTTTGATTGAGAAGCCTTGGGCTTTGCCTTCAGCCGTGGCCAGAAGAGTTTTGACAATATCATGACCATGATCGGAGTGAGCGGCTACGCCGGCGGCGACCTGGCGGATCAAGTGTCGGGCGGCAATAGTGGCCGGCGTTGCGCCGCAAATGCCGCGTTTGGCGCCGCGGCCGGCCGGCAGATAAACCCGGCAAGGTCCCATGTCGCAGATGCGGCAGCACACGCCCTGATCGCCGAAAGGGCAGCGTTTGCCCTGCTCGTCGTGGCGGTCAAAGGCGGTCTCCCCGCAGAGCGCCGGGTTGGCCAGAATGGTCTGGGCGGCGGTATCCGCGGTCCGATCAACTGTTTCCGATTTAGGCATGCGTTCTCCTATCCGCCTTGTGAATTTTGTGCATCTTTGTGGCTACTTTAGAAATTACCTCAGTTAGGCGATGGCTTTTTCAAATAATCTACAATAGCACTGGCGGCATCCCGCACAGCGGCGCTGGCGGTTACCACCGACTTGCCCGCAATCTCGGCCTGGGGCAGGGCCTCGTCATAAGGGATGAAGCCGGCAAAATCGAAACCAGTTAGCGAACGAAGCAGATATTCCCGATCATGCTGCGAGCGCACGCGGTTACCGATAACCGCAACCCATTTCAAGCCGATATCGGCGGCCATCTTTTTGATGCGCGCGGCCGTTTCGATGCTGCGCGGCGCCGGTTCGACCACAATCAGCAGGCGATTGACCGCCTTGATCGTGCCGCGGCCTAAATGTTCCACCCCCGCTTCCATGTCAAGAACCAGCGCCGTATTTTTCTCAAGCAGCAGATGCGCAATCAAGGCGCGCACCAGAGCGTTTTCCGGACAGTAGCAGCCGCTGCCGCCTTTACGGACTGCTCCGGCAACCAGCACGCGCACGCCGTTAACGTTGACCGAATATTTTGCCGGCAGGTCATCAACCTTGGGATTGAGCCGGAACAGGCCGCCGGTTGTGCCCGGTTTGACCCCGGTCCGCTCATGGACAAGGTCGTGCAACTCGACCAGCGGCCGGATCTTTTCCGGATTGGGATAACCAAGGCAAGCCACCAGGTTTGAATCAGGGTCGGCATCTATAGCAATAACGGTGTAGCCGGCCTTATGCAAGGCATCGGCCAGGAAAGCGACAACCGTGGTCTTGCCCACACCACCTTTGCCTGTTATTGCCAATTTCATGGGTTAGAACATCCCTTCGGCAGTCATTAACGACCCGTAACTGTTCAGGTTGACAGAATTTAAAAGATAGAGTTAAGAAGCCAGAACGCGGCGGACACAGAGGTCCGCCATCCAAACACTTGTCCCGCGTTTGCACGGGATTACATCTGAAGGGAGGGCGCGGCTCCGTCTGCGCCGTCTTGGCTACCGGTATTATTCAGCTACTCCTCCCCTAAATCTGACGCTAAACTAGCTCATCTTATGTAGGGCTGTCAAGAGAAATATCGCAACATAGGGGGAGTGGATAGAGGGGGGGGTGGGGGTGGGGGTAGGGAGGCGCAAAGCTGTGCCTAATAATTTCGACGGTTTCCTTGGTTGGCAAGCCGTTATTCTGATAACCACGGGAAACACTTTACTCCGGCTAACTATAGATCTCTGGGGCCCTACACGTTTAGCAGGCGGGTTGAGCACGTAAGTCTCAGTTATGTGGGGCTCCTTATTTCATGACATCAGGGTTCTGCAGGTGTAGGGGCCGTTCGGCAGAACGGCAGGCCGTTGCGGTTCTTGCGAACCGCTGCTACACCAATAACTGAGCCCTTGCGTTGAGCGCGTGGATTTGCTTTCCATTACCAATCGCTTTGGCTACAATTTCCGCAGTGAATTGATTGCCGCCGCAATGGAAACTAACGCATTCGTCTTTGACTACGACCCGATCGGCAATCGCAGTGAAATTTCATGAATATCCTGCTGATCCACTCTCACGACACGGGACGCTATATCCAGCCCTACGGTCATGCTGTCGCCACGCCCAACCTCCAGCGGCTGGCGGAGCAGGGCGTGATTTTCCGCCAGGCTTTCAGCGCCGCGCCTACCTGCAGCCCCAGCCGGGCGGCCATGGAGACCGGCCAGTGGCCGCATAGTTGCGGTATGCTGGGGCTGTCCCACTGCGGATTTGCCCTTGATGACTTCCGTAAACACTGGGTCCACACCCTGCGGCAGAACGGTTTCTATTGCGCCTTGTCCGGTGTCCAGCACGTGGACGGCCCATCGGCCGATATCGCGTCCTACGGCCGCAACCTGGGCTACGATGCCATCCTGAATCTGGCCGATATGCGCGAAAGATGGGACGATCTCGCAGCCGAGTTCCGTGCCGCCGAGTTTCTGCGCCGGGGCCCGCGCGAGCCGTTCTTCCTCTCCGTTGGTTTTACCAACACCCATCAGCCCTATGGTCGCCCAGGACCGGACGATCCGCCCGCGCACGTCCTCCCGCCTCCTTTCTTGCCGGATACCCCGGAGGTCCGCTTCGAGGTTGCCGGATTTCACACAGCGGCGCGGCAGATGGATAGGCGCATCGGCGTGGTGCTCGATGCGCTTCAGATAGCTGGACTTGAGACCCGGACGCTCGTCATTTACACGACGGACCACGGGCTCGGCCTGCCCGGCGCCAAATGCACGCTCAGCGACCATGGCCTCGGCGTGGCGTTGCTCATGCGCGGTCCGGCCGGCGCCGGCCTGTGTGGCGGACGGGCTTGCGACGCTCTGATCTCGCACGTTGATCTTTTCCCGACGCTCTGCGACCTGCTTGGCATTCCGCCTCCGCCGCACATGCAAGGACGCTCGTTTTTGCCGGTGTTGCGCGGCGAAAGGCCGGAGATTCGCGAGGAACTGTTCGGTGAAGTTACCTACCACGCCGCCTACGAGCCCATGCGCTGCGTGCGGACGCGGCGCTGGAAGTATATCCGCCGGTTCACGGACCGCGATCGGCCGGTCCTCCCGAACTGCGACGGGAAGGAGAGCAGGGCGTTCCTGCTTGCCCACGGTTTGGCGGACCGTTATGTGCCACGCGAGCAGTTATTCGATCTGTTCCATGATCCGATGGAACGGGAGAATCTGGCGGAATGTTCGGCGCATGCGGCGGTGCTGGCCGACCTGCGCGGCCGGCTCGACCGCTGGATGCGCGAAACGCGCGACCCCTTGCTCGATGGGCCCGTGCCGCTCCCGCCCGAGGGTTTCGCCAACTCGCCCGATCAGCAGTCGAGCCACGACCCGCTGATGGTGTTCGGGTCGGCCCTCCAGGCGCGGCCCGTGCAGCGGCGGTGAGCGTGGCGGTTTCGCGCGGATGTTTGGTCAGGCTAATCCGCGCTACTCATTTCGCGGCGAGAATTAACGGAGATGGGGCCGGTGCGGAACGCAGCAGCTCGATCTTCTTGAAGCCCGCGGCGCGCAGCCATTTTTGATACTCGGCAACCGAGAACACATCACCTTCCGTTGTATTCAGCAGCATGTTCAGCGCGAACATAAGCGGCATGACCGGACCAGTGCGCCGGTTGTTGGGCAGGAAATCGGCGATGAGCACCTGGCCATCCTTTCTTAGGGCGGCATAGGATTTGCGCAGTAGTCTTATGGTATTCGCCCGGCCTTCGCTGTGGCAAATATGGCCGAGGATAATGAGGTCGTGCTGCTGCTTGCCAAAATCCAAGCGCCGGAGATCACCGGAGAGATACTTGAAGCGATGCCCAACCCCGAATTTCCCGGCATAGGCTCTGGCAACCTTGAGTACCGCGGGAAAGTCCAGGGCCGTTACCGTCGCGCTCCTGAACTCCTGCGCAAAAGCAATACTCCAGACACCAGAGCCGGCGGCGATATCGAGGA
>JACPGM010000072.1 GCA_016188985.1 Lentisphaerota bacterium
GCCGGCGGCGAATGGCGAACAAGCCCTGGCCCTTTTTCAACAGGAAAAATTCGACCTCGTGCTCCTGGACATCATGATGCCCAGAAAAAGCGGTTATGATGTATGCAAGGCCATCCGCGCAACCAACGAGAAAGTTCCGATCATAATGCTGACGGCCAAAAGCGAAGAAATTGACAAAGTTCTCGGCCTGCAACTGGGGGCGGATGACTACATCACCAAGCCGTTCGGTGTGCGCGAGTTGCTGGCCAGGATAGCATCAGTCCTGCGGCGGACGCAGCGCAATGAAAAACAGGACGGAAGTAAAGGCAGCCAAACCCCGGACCAGTTTATGATTGGTTCGGCGGAAATTGATACTCGCCGGTACCAGGCCAGGCTTGGGAGGAAAACTTCTGAATTATCGGCGCGGGAGATTCAACTCCTGCAATTTTTCCGCGCCCATCCCAACGAGGTGCTCAGTCGGGACCAATTGCTTAGCGCCATCTGGGGCATGAATTACCTGGGCACCACGCGGACTTTGGACCAGCATATCGCCCAGCTTCGGAAAAAAATCGAGCCGCGCCCTGACGAGCCGCAATTCATCATAACGGTGCATGGTGTTGGTTACCGGTATGAAAACATCAAGTCCGGCAAAGCAGGGTCATGAGCACAGCAAAGGCAGTCGCGTTCATAGCGAAGAAAGAGCGCCAAGGCGGGTGCTCACCGGCCTGGTCAAGCGCTTCCATCCCGGAGCGGCCGTCGGCAATGCGCAGGACTGTGGGTTCCTATCTCAAGCGATTGAGGAACTGATGGTCTAATTGCGTCGCCGAAACATTAAGTTTTAAGGGCCTTGCAGTGACAAAATCATGAAGTTGGCGCTGAGCAGCTTTCAGAAAGGATTGAAGATATCGGTCTTCATTGGAATTGCGGCCACAATTGCAGGTTTGCTGTTGCCCAATCTCAGCGATGTCCGGGAAAAGGCCAGGCGCGTGGAGGATCTGGCAAACTTGAATGCCATTTATAAGGCTATTTCGCCATGGGGTCTGGCGCCTTCAGGTAACGGAATGATAACATCTCTTGATCAATTGGTTAAACACAACTTAATTACCGCGGATATGCTCGTTAATCGGGAAACCGGCAAGCCGATAGAATATTATCCGGTATCTTCTAACAGCGATGGGAATCACGCCATATTGATCAGCCGCGGAAAACATGGCATGTGTATTGTCAAAGCTGCGGGTCAGGGCGTATGGGTTGATAATGGAGCGCCACAAGATGAAGATTCTGTTTGGGTTGGTTGGGTAATGAGTCCAGCTATTTTCACGGCATTGCTTGCCGGCTGCTGGTTGGTATTACGGATAAGGCGTACCTCGCAGCATTGCAATCGAAATCCTGTCTAAACCAATAGGATCGGGTCCAGCCTGAAGGCGACGGGCTTGTAGACGCCGTCTGATTTTGATTCCAACTCGCTGATTTTGCTTGCTTTCTCTTCCTGTTAACGCATATTATGCCGCACGGTTAATGGAAGTATTCCATGCTTACACAAGTAGATATAGAAAAGGTTGCAAACGACATTGCTCAGGCTATTCATGCCGAGCGCATTATTCTCTTCGGTTCCTATGCCAATGGACATGCCGACGAGCATAGTGACGTTGATTTTATGGTTGTTGCCGATAGTGACCAGCCGCGCTACAAGCGCAGTCGCGAACTGTACCAACGCATCAAACCGCATCGCTTCCCGTTGGATATTATCGTTTATACGCCTTCTGAATTCAACCACGGCTCTAAAACGCCGGTGTCTTTCGTATCACAAGTCATGCGTGAAGGAAAAACAATCTATGTCCGCGGAGCTTGATATTGCCCGTCAATGGATTGCCAAGGCAAAAAATGACATCCTTGATGCCGACAATAATCTGGCCGCCAAGCGAATCCCTTGCGACATGGTATGTTTTCATTGCCAGCAAGCAGTTGAAAAGCTTTTAAAGGCCGTGCTTTCTGCAAAAGGCGTGCCTCCCCCGCGAACCCACGACCTTCTGGCCCTGCTCGAAATGGTTTTACCTTTTGCGCCACAGTTAGAAGACTTGCGTGATTGCTTGGTCATCTTAACTCCTTATTCCGTGGCCTCACGTTATCCGGACGACGACGGAGTGAACATCCCAAGCCTGGAGGACGCTAAGGAGGCGCGGCAATGCGCCAATCGCGTCTTGAACCTGCTGGTTAATCAGTTTCCGGATGTTTTCAATTTAATGCCTCGGAATTTCAATCCGGGGTAGGGCGCGACCGCCGGGCGCGCCGGTTTCGAGCCGACCACGGCGGTTTCGGCGAAACCGCCCTACCTGTGAAACAGTTGTCGCCTTTGGCGGCCTAACTTATGTTCCGGGAGTGGAACCAGGGAAAGCGGATTGTCGTGGAAAATCCGGCGCAAGACCGTTGCCGGCGCATCCGTGGCGCGCAGTTTGGCAATCGCCAAGGCAATCAGATTTGGCAGAAACCCGCCATCGGAGCCGAACAACAGGCGCTGCACGGGGCAGCGCCGAATAATCTCTTCCACATAGCCGCAACTGTTGCTGCATAGGCAGAGATAAATGTTGGCGTGCCGCCGGCAGGCCAGGATGGCATCTTCATATTGGTCGTCCAATCCGGCATGACCCAGGATGATGATGGTCTGCGGCGCTTTTTCGGCCAGGGCGGCAATTTGGAGGCTGCTGGCGTAAGGCGGCGTGCCGTCGTGCAGGAGCACCGGCAGTCCCAGCTTGCCGGCATGCTTGAAGATCGGTTCCATCGCCGGGTTTGTCATGGAAAAGCGCTGGAGCCAGGGATGCAGTTTCACCCCGCGCATGCCGAGCTTGTGTTTGGCGCGGTCCAGCTCGCGCAGCGCAGCCTTGGCGCCGCAGAGCGGGTCAACCGTGCAAAACGGCGCAAAAAAATCGCGATGGTCCGCCACTGCCTTCGCCAGAATGTCATTGTTTTTGACGCTCTCGCCGACCAGGCCGTCCGTAGTAAATAACCAGGCGCCGCCAAGGCCTTGCTCCTCAAACTCGCGGCGCAACTCGCGGATTGGACGCGGTTGGGAACCAAACGACCAGCCCGGTAAATGGGTGTGGGCATCAATAATCTTCATAGACAAATTCCCCAGCAACGCATGGCATTCATTGCCATGATTTTGGTCAAAGTTTTGGCCGGCAAGCCCATCGTCTGAATTTTGCGGATTTCAAAATCCGGTTTGGAGCGTGGGAAACCGGAGCCGAATAGAATCCGGTCCGGGCCGACCGCGTCGAGCGCTTGTTGAATGACAGCCGCCATCTGGCAGGAAGTCTCCAGCATGAGATTAGGCGCCTGGCGCAGGGCAGGGGCCACATCGTACCAGAAGTCGGGGTAGCCGCCATGCCCCATGATGAAAGTAATTTCAGGAAAGCGGCGGGCCAGTTCGGCCAGTTGCAACGGCTCGCTGCAAATAGGTGTGCCGGTGTGCGAGTAGACCGGTTTGCGCCGCCGGTGGCAGACTTTCAATAAGGGATCAACGATTGATTCGGTCAAGCGGAATCCCTGGCGTGGCGGGCACAGGTATAAACCGCTCAAGCCATTATCAAAGGCCTTTTCCAGGAGTGCCACGGCTTCAGTCCCGCGCCAGGGGTTAGCCACCGCCAGGCCCGAGATTTGCTTGGGATAGCGGCGCATCAGGCGCGCGAGTTGCGTATTGCCTTCTTCGTTGGCGATAGTTGCTTGGGCGTCGGCTGGCGCCACTATGGCGTGACCGATGCCCAGACGCTGCCACGCGGCCAGCCAAGCCTTGATCTGCGCCCAGTTCCCAGCGGTGCGCAAGCGAACAGCAGAATCAATAATCATAATTTTCCCGTAACTACTCAGCTATCTGAGAAAACAATTAACTACGAAACGCGCGAAATACACGAAATTTGAATAAAAAGTCCATGCCCATTTTTAGCGCCTTTCGCGTGTTTCGTAGTTCCATTTCTTGCTTAACTGAGTAGTCACATTTGCCCGCTTATTCGCGGACCTTGACCACCTTGCGCTTGCGAATAGCTTCGTAAATAGCCAGAACGACGTTGACCGAGTGCCGGCCATCGGCCATGGTAATGGGCGGCTCGGTATTATCCGTGATGCAGCGGCTGAAGGTTAATCCTCCGTTGGTAAGACCAATCCAGTCTGTGGCAATTAGCGTTTGAGCATAGAGCAATGGCTTGCGCCTGGCAATGCCGAAAGAGGGCGAGTTGAAACACGGAAGAAATATCGTACCTCCTGAAGCGGATCTGCTGTATGGGTAATATGGGACTTGACGAGTTAAGGGAAAAGATAAGAGTTGCCAAGGATTAGGTTGCATAGGATTAGGTTGCATAACTATGGGGCATTAGCTTATACTAATCATGAAGTTGTCCAAACAATGGCGGCAAACTCAACGCTATGAACAAGTTTGTGACCTTTCTGTTCGTGCTGGCTGCCATCGTAGCCAGTATGTTTGTTGGCTTTGCATCGTCAGTCGTTTGTCGCCATACCGAATGCCTGTTTGGATTTGCCATGATGCTGCTGTTCCCACTGGCTTGGAGCATCCTTGCCTACGGCTCGCAACGAACTCGTTTTACGTCTTCCAGACTGTTCTGGACGATCAGTTTAATTGTTTCCGTTGCTGCTTGGATTTTGATCTTTGGTGGCACCTGTGTTACGTCATATGAATCGTCGAATGCGACGGAAGCTGGCGACTGGGTCGCGCAAACGCCGGTGATAGAATCATTTTATTTGTGGCAGCGGCCTTGGCTAATATACAGGGTTTACTTAGATGCCTTTCACGCAGATATGGGCCTGTTTGTTTTCGCCGTATTCTGGGGTTTGTTGCTGCCTGTCATGGGTATATTGTCGGTGCGCCATTTATGGCTGGTGTTTCGGCGGCGGCGGAATAATTAGGTAAGACTGCAGGGCAACTGCGGGCGCGCTTGACGCTTTCCCCGTAAAGATACACGTTTTTGCGTGTATTTTTTTTAGTAGGGCGAGGCTACGGTAGCCGCGGCGGTAACGCCGTGGCCACTGAAAGAATCCACGCCCTCACGGGCGCGGCTACAAACCAGACGGCTTGCCCCGCGTTCCCGCGCAGCACAGGACAGAGTCGCCGCACACCCGCCTGCAACGCTATGCGTAGCATTGCGGGCAGGTAGTGCGCCTCCCACAAAACAAAAACAATTGGGTTGCGGGCCCCAAGCCCGCCTTAAGTGATTCGCATGGCCTCAGGCGTGGCCGGATAGCAAAGAGGCTAACTGTTCAGATATCATAGTAGAGCGCGAATTCCCAGGGGTGCGGGCGCAGGTCCAGGGCGAGGACCTCCTTGTCCATCTTGTAGCGGATCCAGGTTTCGATTACGTCCTGGGTAAAGACGTCGTTTTTCAACAGGTAGGCGTGATCTTTTTCCAAAGCCGTCAGCGATTCGCGCAATGAGCCGGGGGTCTGGGGCACCTTGGCCAGCTCTTCGGGCGGCAGATCGTAAATATCCTTGTCGAGCGGTTCGCCCGGATCAATCTTGTTGAGGACGCCGTCCAAGGCGGCCATGAGCATGGCGGAAAACGCCAGATAAGGATTGCAGCTTGGATCGGGGCAACGGAACTCAAGGCGCTTGGCCCTGGGCGCGGTCGAATACATCGGAATACGCACGGCGGCGCTGCGGTTGCGCCGGGAATAGGCCAGGTTAACCGGGGCCTCATAACCGGGCACCAGGCGCTTATAACTGTTGGTGGTCGGGCTGGTAAAGGCCAGCAAGCCGGGTGCATGTTTCAAGAGGCCGCCAATGGCATACATGGCGCATTCCGATAAGCCGGCGTAGCCTTCGCCATAAAACAGATTCTTCTCGCCTTTCCACAGCGAAAGGTGCACATGCATGCCGCTGCCGTTGTCGCCGAAGATCGGCTTAGGCATGAAGGTGGCCGTCTTGTTGTACTTGCGCGCCACGTTTTTAATGACGTATTTATACTTGAGCATGGAATCGGCCATCCGCACCAGCGAGGAGAAGCGCATGTCAATTTCGGACTGGCCGCCGGTAGCCACTTCGTGATGCTGGGCTTCAATGGGAATGCCGATCCGCTCCATGGTCAGCATCATTTCGCTGCGGATATCCTGGAGGGTATCCATGGGCGGTACCGGGAAATAACCTTCCTTGTAACGGATTTTGTAGCCCATGTTGGGGTTCTCAATTCGGCCGCTGTTCCATTGCCCTTCGTCGGAATTAAGGTGATAGTAGCCTTCATGCGCGTTCTGGTCGAAGCGCACGTCATCAAAAATAAAGAATTCGGCCTCGGGCCCGAAGTAGGCTATGTCGGCCACGCCGGTGGTTTTGAGATAGGCTTCGGCCTTGCGGGCGATATTGCGCGGATCGCGGGTGTAATCCTCGCCGGTAACCGGATCGCAGATATTGCAGATCAGGACCAGGGTCTTGGCGGCAAAGAAAGGATCCACGAACGCCGTTTCCGGCACGGGCTTGACCAGCATGTCCGATTCGTTGATGGCCTGCCAGCCGCGAATGCTGGAGCCGTCGAAACCCACGCCCCTCTCGAAGGCTTCCTCGCTCATCTCGCGCGCCGGGATGGAAAAGTGCTGCCAGAGACCAGGGAAATCCATGAAGCGCAGGTCCACCACTTCGATTTGTTCTTTCTGAATGAAAGCGGCAATTTCGCGGGGCGTTTTAAGAGCGTCCATGAGAAAACCTCCTCAGGTTGAATACTGCTGGTTTTATTTTAAAAGGTGGCCGAATCAAAATAACATCGGGCTATAGAAGCGCAAGCTTATTGTTATATCTCCGTAACTGCTCAGCTTTTACGGTTCACGGTTCACGGTTACGCTTTTGAGTAGTTACCCGCTATTGACCAAAGACCGGTGCGTTAATATCCAATTGAACGGTCCACTTCCACTTGCCATTCATTTCGGAATCGTTGAAGAACACCGGGCCGGTCAGCAGGCTGATATTCCTGGTGAAGTAGTAATACAATCCCGCGCCGCCGCCGCCCAGAAAGTTATCGCCCGAAGCCCAGTCGCCCGCCAGGACCAGGCGGTTATACTCGTCGCCGGCGCGATCCTTCACGGGGCAGAAGCCATGATCCATTCCAACCATGAAGCCCTTGTTATCCTTATCGCCTTCCGCATCCACCAGTGTGTCGCTACCCAGATAGCCGCCCGCGAAAACCCGGCCCAGCAGCGGGATGGTCTTGCCGATCACGACGTACCCGGTATCGTAGTCGGTTACATCCCGCTTCGTGCCGACATTGAAGATGCCGACGTTCAGCGCGGGTGATTCTGTGAAGAGCGTTCCCTCGGGTGTGCCGAGCTTGGCATTGAAGGCCAGGGGATAATCGCTCGGCTCAAATAAATCAACACCCACTTCCAGTTGCAGCTTTTCAAAAGGCAGCACGCCCATGGTTAAGCCATAGTCCGTTGCAAAATCACCGCCGCCGCGGTCGGCCTTGCGGAAGACCGTGGTATAGTTGTCCACTCCAAGATGCAACACGCCGAAGGGCTGGATGTCGGTTACGGCCGGTGTCCAGTAGGTCGTGGACGGCGTCGCCAGCGCCAAGCTACTTCCCAGCAAGCCGATTACCACACTGCGATTGATCCGGGCTCTGACGTTCATAGACGCCTCCTCCTTTTTAACTGCGGTTTATTACGGTAGCCGCGCCCGCCCGCCACGCGTTTCGCGTGGTGAGGGCGTGGCTTTTTCCGGCGGCCACGGCGTTACCGCCGCGGCTACATTTAACAGACGGTGCCTTGGGTGTCCTAATTCAATGCTAAGGAATTTCAAAGTTGCCACAAAGATGCACAAAAAACACAAAAAAAGGGCATTCATTAATCATATTTGTGAATCTTGTGCCTTTTTGTGGCTAATCATTTACTCATCAGCCGATGGCCTCGCGCCCGCGCTCGCCGGTGCGGATGCGGATGCACTCCGGCAGGTCGAGAACAAATATTTTACCGTCGCCGATATTGCCGGTGCGCGCCCCCTTGATAATGGCGTCAATGGTCGGCTGCACAAAATCTTCGTTCACGGCGATCTGCAGCTCGACTTTCTTGAGCAGGTTAATCTCCGTCGGCGCGCCGCGGTAGGTTTCCTTGTAGCCCATCTGCTGGCCGCAACCGATCACGTTGAGCGCCGTCATTTTATACACTTGGGCGGCATAGAGCGCCTCTTTAACGTCCGGCAGTTTTTCGGGCTGAATGACCGCAATGATCATCTTCATGGGTTTGCTCCTTTGGTAAAATTATTTCGTCAGGAAGCCTTGAAAATCAGGATAGGCTTCCATGCCGTGTTCGCCGACGTCCAGGCCCTGGATTTCTTCGACGCGGCTGACCCGCAAGCCGAAGAACGCCTTGATGATGGCCCAGAAGACCAGCGCCAGCACAAAGGTGAAGGCGCCGACCGCCAGAACACCAAAAGCCTGGGCTTTCAGCAGCTTCCACCCGCCGCCGAAAAATAGGCCGTTACCGGTTGTCCCGGGCATAATCACTTCCTGGGCAAAGAGCCCCAGGGCCAAAGTCCCGAAAATGCCGTTAACCAAGTGCACCGAGAGCGCGCCGACCGGATCATCAACGCGGATTTTATCGAAGAAGAGAACGGCCAGCACCACCAGGATGCCGGCGCCAAGTCCGATTATGACCGAGGAGGCGATGCCGACGAAAGCGCAAGGCGCGGTAATTGCCACCAGGCCCGCCAGACAACCGTTGAGCGTCATGGAGAGGTCGGGTTTGCCCAGGATCAGCCAGGCCGTAATTGTTGCGCTTAAACTCGCCGCGGCGGCCGCGCTGTTGGTGGTGACTACAATCCGGGCAATATCGAAGGGGGCCGCGGCCATCGTCGAGCCGGGATTGAATCCGAACCAGCCGAGCCACAGGATGAAAACTCCCAGCGCCGCCGTGGTCATGTTATGGCCGAAAATCGGTTTAGCCGAGCCGTCGGCGCGGTATTTGCCGAGGCGCGAGCCCAGCAGCAGGATGCCGGCCAGCGCCGCCCAGCCGCCACAAGAGTGAACCACGGTCGAGCCGGCGAAGTCCCACATGCCCAGTTTCTGGAGCCAGCCGCCGCCCCAGATCCAATGGCCGGTCAGCGGATACATCAGGGCCACCAGGATGAACGAGAAGAGCATGAAGGAATGGAACTTGATGCGCTCGGCCACCGCGCCGGAAACTATTGTTGCGGCGGTTCCCGCAAAAACCAACTGGAAGAAAAACTTGGCCCAGACCGGCACCGTCGTCCAACTGATGGCCGAATAAACGCCGCTGTATTCCCCGCCCGTGGCCGGAGAGTTGTCCAAGCCGGCGACAAACCACAAGCCCTTAAAACCCAGGAAGCCGTTGCCGTCGCCGAACATCAGTCCCCAACCCACGACCCAGAAGGCGAGGGAAGATATGGCGAAGACAATAAAATTCTTTGCCAGAATGTTGACCGTATTCTTGGCCCGGCACAATCCCGATTCCAGCATGCCGAAACCCGTGTTCATGAAAAACACCAGGAACGCCGTGATCAGCACCCAAACCGTATCGAGGGCGATCTTCTGGTTGGCAATTGCGTTGGCGATCTCGGCCGTGAAGGCTGGCGCGCTCGCGGTTTCAGCGCTCAGGGCGCTGCCGATTAACCCTGCCCATAATGCTATTGCCGCCGCCAATTGTACGGTGCTTGTGCTCATGCAATTTCCCTCCAGTTGCACGTCTAAGCGTGCGATCTTGTCCGGCTGAAAGCGCTTTACTTATGAGCGCATGGGTTTGGTTGTAAGAGCAGTAAGCGTGCCAAGTCATGGAAAAATATCCTTGAAGGTGTCAGATTGCTTCTGTTTTGCAATGACTCATAGGTGCTCATGTCATTCCCGACTCGATCGGGAATCCAGAAATATTCAATCCTGATGCTGGATTCCCGCTGGAGTTTATCCCGTGCTTTGACACGGGGCGGGAATGACAAAATGGATGCCTGCAATCATTTCCCCTATGGCTGAGGGATTACTTTTTTCTTATTCTTGGCTGAGGCCGGGCGGGGAGTAAGGTCGGGTGCGGTAACAAAAATGTTTTTATTCTTGCCAAACGAGTACATAATTGTAACTTTTCTCTGCACACCTGATTCCGGCCATCAGACTAAGGTTGCTATGGAAACCAAAACCAATATGGAGTTGGAGGTTCTCTACCGCATCTCCCAGGCCATTACCCATCAGCACGATGTCTCCGCCCTGCTGGCCGAGGTGCTCGATATCATCGAAACCGAAATGGGCATGGCGCGCGGCACGCTGACTTTGCGGCAGCCCGGAACGGACACTTTGGTAATCGAGGCCTCGCGCGGCCTGACCGACGAGGAAAAAAAGCGCGGGCAGTATCAGTTTGGCGAGGGTATTACCGGCCGAGTGGCCAAGACCGGCAAGCCTGCAATTATACCCGATATCAGCCGCGAGCCGGGATTCCTGAACCTGACCGGCTCGCGCCGCAATGCGCGTATGGCCTTTCTGTGCGTGCCGATTATCCACCGGCGCGACGTGATCGGCACGATCAGCATTGATCGGCCCAGGGCCTCGGAGAAGGACCTGAAGAAAGACCAGTATTTTCTCCAACTGGTCGCCAACGTGCTGGCCGAGGCGGTCGCCGGGATCCGCGAGCAAATCGAAGAACGGCAAAATCTGCTGGCCGAGAATATCCGCCTGAAGCAGGAACTGGACGACCGCTACCGGCCGGGTAATATTGTCGGCAACTGCAGCAGCATGCGCGCGGTGTTCCGCCAGATGGCCCAGGTGGCCGACAGCACCGCCACAGTGCTGATCCGCGGAGAAACCGGCACGGGCAAGGAACTGGTGGCTAAAGCCATTCACCATGCCAGTTCCCGCCGGCAGGGTCCCTTCATTAGCGTCAACTGCGCGGCCCTGCCGGAAAACCTGATCGAAAGCGAACTCTTCGGTCACGAAAAAGGATCATTTACCGGCGCGGCGCAACAGCGTAAAGGCCGGTTCGAGCTGGCCAATGGCGGCACGCTCTTTCTGGACGAGGTTGGCGATGTTTTGCCCGCGGTCCAGGTGCGGCTCCTGCGCGTGATCCAGGAGCGCGCCTTCGAGCGCGTGGGCGGCCATCAAACTATTGTGGTCAACGTCCGCCTGATTGCCGCCACCAGCAAGAATATCGAGGAAGCCATTAAACGGGAAAAGTTCCGCGAGGACCTTTATTACCGCCT
This sequence comes from Lentisphaerota bacterium, assembly GCA_016188985.1. GTDB lineage: Bacteria > Verrucomicrobiota > Kiritimatiellia > JAAZAB01 > JAAZAB01 > VSJD01. Next base: position 11,162 of record JACPGM010000072.1, read on the forward strand.
GAACGTGTTCCCGATCCATCTGCCGCCGCTCCGGGAGCGGCGAGCCGATATTATCCTGTTGGCCGACCATTTCCTGCAGAAATACAATGCGATGCATCACAAAACGGTCAAGCGCATTTCCACGCCGGCCATTAACATGATGATGATGTATCACTGGCCCGGCAACGTGCGCGAGCTGGAAAACTGCATTGAGCGCGCCGTGCTCTCCACTTCCGACGATGTGATTCACGGCTATACCCTGCCGCCCTCGCTGCAAACCAGCGAGGCCACCCACACCGGCATCTTGCCGGATGACGGCGCCAGCCTGCAAACCATGATTGCCTCCTATGAGCGCGAGCTGATCGTGGATGCGTTGAAGAAATTCCGGGGGAATGCCACGGCGGTGGCCCGGCACCTGCGCGCGACCAAGCGCATCATCCACTACAAGATCCGGCGCCTGGGCATCGAGCCGCGCCATTACAAATAATCACAACAAAATTATTCAGCGCTCATTTGTTATTTATTCCAGACGCGTCCCTGATTCTTCCTATTTCCAAAATACTATATGCAAATCTACTTGCATATAGTAAGACAAGCGGGTATGGTGATGCCGTGATTATTAAACGGAAATACTGGATTGCAAACATCGAGCAGGCTTGGCGGGAGCGCTCCATCGTCTGGCTTTCGGGAGTTCGGCGGGCGGGGAAAACGATGCTGTCGCGCAGTCTGGCGAACATCAGTTATTTTGATTGTGAATCTAAGAGTCTTCATGCGTCAATATCCCCAAGCGCAGGCGTTTGTTGTGGCAAGCGATCTAATGCGTTCATCGGCAGAAGTTGTTGATGGAATGCCGCTGGCATTTATGAATCTTTCCTATTTTATCAACTTTATCAGCAGACAGACGCTATGAGAAACAGGGGGACAACAAAATTATTCAGCGCTCATTTGTTATTTGTTGTGACGCGCCCCTGATTCCTGTGATCCCTGATGTTGCATTTTTGCCGGACTAGGGCATACTATCAGCCTTGGAGCGGTGGTCAAAAATGAAAAAATAAGTTTGTTCCTGGCGTCTGTATTAACTGTCTTTGTGTGTGACATCCATGCGGCGGAGGATTCTCACGAACGGCGTGTTTGGGAGATGAAACAAACATGCGCCAGCAAGCGTGAAGCGGTTGTTGCTGAGGCAGATTCGCTGGATCGTTCCCTGACCAATTTCAATTTCAAGTCCCAATCCACAATTAAAGCCCGATCAACGATGGACACCATGGCGAAAGACACCACTGCATGGAGAGACTTGGAAGCCAGAGATACGAAGCGGAATGCGTCTGGGGTCGCCAAACTTAAGGCGTATATTCAAACGGCCGAGCAACAATTGAGCCAAGCGCGCCAGGAACTCGCTGGTTTTAAGGAGGCAGAATACCAAGTGTGGGCACGGGAGCACCCCGAAGAAGCGCGATCACTTGAACTCGAAAAGCGTATCAAATCCGCTCAGAACGCTGCGAGAGATGCTCTGTATGAAGCGCAGGAAGCCAAAGATGCAGCAAGCAGGTCCGCATCGGAAGCTAAGAGGGCAAGCCAGGAAGCGGCAATGGCAAGACAGGAAGCGCAGGATGCCCAGCGGCGAGCAGAACGCGCAGATCAAGAAGCACAGGATGCAGTGAGAAGGGAACGGCGCATGATAACCGGATGGTGACGATAGTGGGCAATCCCGTAGTGATTAGGGTCAACCCTTATCGCGCTGTGGAAAGTCCGGAGTCGAAGGAGGTGTTGAAAGGCAAGGAAAGCAACTGGATGAACACCACTTGGTGTCCAGCGTGTTCCAGTACCCTCCCGATCTTTGCGGGAATGTACTGATCCAATAAAAATCTCACGTTTCCGGCTCCGACATTTGCCGTGCCACGGCATAATCAATCTCTATTTTTTATTTTGGATTCCTCTGGCGGCCACAGGCTCACGCCTGCGGCTACATGAATCAGGTAGGGTTTGCCGCTACGCGCTGAAATCGTAGTAAAAGGCGGAGAGCGCCCGGATGCTCTGGCTGATCGTGTCCATTAGCGCGGGGGGCACCGCCTTGTTGAGGCGCATGATGGCCAGCGACTCATTGACCTTGAGGGAGTGCGGATTGCGCACGTCCTCAATGTTGATATTGGCGGCGGCGAGGCCCGAGCCGATCTGGCCCAGGACGCCGGGGCGATCCTCGTAAATGAAGAATACCGTCGGCCCCCTGGGCTCGAAATAGAGCCGGTCGAATTCGTTAATCCGCGCGATCATCAGCACGCCTTCCACCACTGTGCCGCGCACGCTGACCTGCCGCAGGCTGCCGGAATCCAGGGTGCCGACCAGGTCAATCGTCATCGAATTCTCAAAGTGCTTGTTGGGATCTGCCACCCGATTGGCGACCTTAATGCCCATTTCTTTCAGAAACGCTTTGGCCGCCTTATTGTCCAGAGGCTGATCAATCTGCGCGCCCAGGGCCGTGACCACCGGGATCATCAGCCAGTCGCTGAACGGCTGCAGCAGCCCGTAAAAGGAAGTTTCCAGGCTGGCTAACTTGGCGCCGGGGCCCAGCAGGTGACGGCAGAGCTTGGTAATGGTGAAAGCCAGCTTGCCGTAGGCTTCATCCAGGCCTTCGGGCACGTCGCGGTTGACAATAAAACTGGTAATGCCTTTCTCATCCAGCTCGATCAGCTCCTCGGCGGCGCGGCGCGCGGCGTTGAGATTAGCCTCCAGCGTGCTGGCGCCCAGGTGCGGCAGCATTAGGTCGGCAATGTCAGCCACGCTCTTAGGGCCTTCGGCGTCCTTGGGATAGACATCGTTGAGGAACCGGATTTTTTTTTCGGCCTTGACCTGGCGCAGCGCCGCCTCGTCCAGAATGCCGGCCCGGGCGCAGTTGACCAGCGTGGCGCCTTCTTTCATCCGGCTGAGCAGCTCGCTATTAACCAAACCCCTGGTTTCTTCTTTTTCCGGGATGTGCAGGGTGATGTAATCGGACCGGGCAAACAACTCGGCGAGCTCGAGGAGCTCCACCGCCACCTGGTCCGCGCGTTCCTGCGAGATCAAGGGATCGTAGCCCAGCAACTTGACGTCAAACCCCGACAGACGCCGGGCAACCAGTTGCCCGATATTGCCCAGGCCGACGATGCCGACCGTTTTGCCGGAAAGCTCCCGGCCCATGAATTTTTTCTTTTCCCATTTGCCCGCGCGCGTGGTGAGGTCGCCGGGGACGACGTGACGGGCATCCGCGAGAATAAGCGCGACAACTTCCTCGGCCACGGCGTTGGCGTTAGCGCCGGGGGTGTTCATAACATCAATGCCTTTCTTACGGGCATACTTGATGTCAATCGTGTCATAGCCCGTGCCGGCGCGGACGATCACTTTCAGGTGGGGTAGGGCGTCAATTACCGCGGGGGTCACTTTTTCGCTGCGCACAATCAGCGCGTAGGTATCGCCATGCTGGGCGGCCAGGGCCGGTAGGTCGGTCTTATCGTCCTGGACAACCGCGTAACGGCCGGTAGCTTCCAGTATCCGGCGGGCTTCGCTTTCGAGCTGGGTAGGAATCAAAACTTTTTTCATAGTCTGCAATCTTCGTTACGGCTCTATTGCGGTCGTGCTGAACAATATAGGCGCGCTGGGTGCGCGAGGCAAGCCGTGTTTTTTACTGGGTCGCCCCTTGTTGCGCGCGGTTTCGTGCTTGCTATGCGGAGCACAAGGCCGTATGCTTTGAGTTGCAGCCTGTTGGGACTGTTCGTGTGAGAAGGATGCAAGATGGGCAGAATACGTCAGATGATACGTGTCGACGGGAGGGACGCTTGGACTCTGTTCGATTCCGGCGCTCGCAACACCTATGTGGTGCCAGAGGTGGCGGCGCTACTGGCAACTACCAAGCTCCCTCTACCCACCCATTCCAAACTGGGCGGGGAGACTAAGACGTCTACCGAAGCTGCTGTGCTGGTCGGCGAGATCCAGGGTAAGGCGTTTCATACCGAGGCAATGGTGATCGACCGCATCGGCAGGGACGAGGACGGCAACCCCATCGAGATATTGTTCGGAGCGTTGGCGATGCAGCAATGGGGTATACGCCTTGTCCCGGAGACGGAAGCACTCGATCTTTCACACTACCCCTCCGAATTCCTGGAATTCTGAATAGGCAATTGGCAGCAGCACACAAGCCGTTGCACGCGGCGGCTTACAGCCGCACGTGAACGGTTACACAGCCACGGTTTCCGGCCCCGGTCCCGGCCATTGGCCGCCCATGCCGCTGACGGCCAGCTCGACGTGCGTTAAATGAAGCTCCTGCGCGGAAGTATTGTGAATTGCAATCTTATTTTCCCCCGGCTGCACTGCGGCCAATGGCGCTTCAAAGGCGCTCACCGGCCCGCTGCAGCCTTGGAACTGGGGAATAGAATCAATTGCCGGACAGAGCGTTCCGTTCAGGCGCACCTGGCAACCTGGCGCTGTTCCGCCGCCGGCGAGTTCAGTTGTCAGCCGGAGCTGCGCGCGCTGGCCGGCGGCGGGTATTGGCCCCGTGGCGAGATTGAAAACTGCGCTCGCGCCCGCTGGGCAGACTCTGGGTAGCGTTGGGGTCCTGGGCTCGTCCGGCGCGAAAGTATCAGGCTGAGTGATGATATGCCGCCGCGACAGGCCGCTCAGCGTTTGCAAGCTGCCAACCTCGCGCAATAATCGCCGGTAAGCCTGGCCGGAATCGGATAGCTTGTATTCCTTGCCGGACAAGCCCAACGGGTTGTTATCCATGTGATTAAACAGATAAACTTGATCCACGCCGC
>JACPGM010000073.1 GCA_016188985.1 Lentisphaerota bacterium
GCAGTTTTCCACCAGAATGACCGAGCTATCCACTATGAGACCGAAGTCAATGGCCCCCAGGCTCAGTAGGCTGGCGGCAATGCCGGCCTGAAACATCAGGTGGCCGGCAAATAGCATCGAAAGCGGAATGGCCAGCGCCACGATCAACCCCGCGCGCAAGTTGCCGAGGAAGGCAAAGAGAATCGCAATCACCAGTAACGCGCCCGAGAGCAGATTGTGTTCAACCGTGCGGATGACTTTCTCCACCAGTTCGGTGCGGTCGTAAAGCGTTTCGACAATCACGTCCCCGGGCAGGGTCTTCTGCACTTCGGCCAGGGCCTTCTTCAGGGCGCGCGTTACCACCGCGCTGTTCTCGCCCATGAGCATGAAGCCCAGTCCTAAGACAACCTCGCCCTTGCCTTCGGCGGTCACCGCGCCCCGGCGAATCTCGTGGTCCACTTTGACGGCGGCCACGTCCCGCACGCGCACCGGCGCGCCGTCATGCGCCTGAATGACGATAGCGCCTATTTCCTCCGGGTTGGTGGTCAGGCCGATGCCATGCACCAGCAGTGATTCACCGCCGCGTTCCACCTGGCCGCCGCCCACGTTCTGATTGTTTGCCTGGAGGGCCTCAAACAGGTCTTCAAAGGTCAAGCTGTATTTGATGAGCCGCTCCGGTTCCGCCACGACGTGGAACTGCTTTTCGTAGCCGCCCCAGGAATTAACTTCGGCCACGCCGCGCACTTTGCGCAAATGGGGTTTGACCACCCAATCGTGCAACTCGCGCAACTCGGTCAACGTGCCCCCCTGAGCTCTTGGAGCGTCGGGGGGCGCGCGGTTCGTGCTGTCTGAGCGAACGATGTAATGGAACACCTCGCCCAAGCCGGTGGAAATCGGACCAAGTTGGGGCCGCGCGATACCTTCGGGCAGCGCGATGCTTTCCAGCCGCTCCATGATGAGTTGCCGCGCGAGAAAAATACTGGTGTGGTCGTCGAAGGTGGCGACCACTTGCGAGAGGCCGAACTTGGACACCGAACGGACGTTTTGCAGCCCCGGCAGTCCGCTCACCGCCAACTCAATGGGGAGGGTGATTTGCTGTTCGACTTCCTGCGGATTCAAGGCCGGATCCGTTGTGTTGATTTGCACCTGGACCGGGGTGGTGTCGGGGAAGGCGTCAATGGGTAAATTGACCAGGGATCGTCCACCCACGACGATGAGCACTGCCGCCAGCACACAGACCAGCAGACGGTTTTTGAGCGAAAATAGAATGATCCGGTTTAGCATAAGAGCATTTCTTCTTTATTCGTAACTGTTTTCATTACAACTCAAATAATGTTCCTTGAACTTTTAAGTGTGAACCTTGAACAATTACCTTTATTCATCCGCACAACCGGCGCCCAGACGGGAAATGAGGAATGCTGACTTCAGCGCAAAGGAATGTTTGACGGCCACGGCCTCCTGGGGCTGCAGGCCTTCCATGATTTCCACCTGGCCATCGAACTTGGCCCCCAGACGGACGACGCGCGCCTCAAACAAATCATCCGCCAGTTTAACGAAGATAAATGGTTTATCTTCCACGCGCTGAATAGCTGAGGGCGGCAGCAATAAGGCGCCTTCCGCGCTGCGCGTCAGAATACGCGCCTGGGCAAACATGTTGGCTTTAAGTAATCCGTCAGGGTTGGGCATTTCCGCGCGCGCGCGGGCCATGCGGCTGTGTTCATCCACTTCCGCGCCAATCCACGTGAGCTTGCCCGTGAACGCGCGGCCCGGCAGGGAATCCACCTGTAACTCCACCGTCTGGAGCACTTCAATGCGCGCGAGGGCCGATTCAGGGATGTTGAGCATGGCCCACATGACCGAGCGGTCGGCCAGCGTGAACAGCAGTTTGCCGGTTTCAATGAACGCGCCGCGCACGGCGGAGCGCTCCACAATCTCGCCGGCAAACGGCGCGCGCACCTCCAGCATGACGGATTCGTGGGGCTTCGCCCCAAAAACATCCACCTGCTCCTCGGTGAAGCCCAGCGTGCTGAGCTGCTGGCAGGCAGCGCGGTGCTCGGCCTCGGCTTGCTGCAAGGCCTGCTCGGACGTTATCCGGTTTGCCCACAACTTACGTTCACGGTTCAACATCTGATGACTCAAGACCGCTTTGGCGACGCTTTCAGCGATGGCGGCGGACCAGATTTTGGCGACCGTCTGCTTTTCAGCGACCTTGTCACCCAAGTCGGCCATGACTTCCTGAATGATACCGCTCACGGGCGTCACGATTTGGGCAAGCTTATTCTGGTTGAACGCGATTTCGGCGTAGCACTCTATGCCGTCGGCAATCGTCGCGAGGGTTGGCGCCGCGATCTGCACGCCGGCCAGGCCGGCCGACTCCGCCGACGGCAGCCGTACTTTAACGGCCTGTCCGGGCAAGAGTTTCGACACCAACTCCGGATGGCAGATACCGCACTCGGCTTCGGGAACGCCATGCTCCGGACACATGAGCGGCGCGGCCTGAACGCCGGTCGACGCCGCGGTATTCGGCGGACGCTTTAAATCTGGACGGCACAGCCAACATTCGTCTTCGTAAAGCGAGTGTTCCTTGCAGAAAAGACGATTTTTGTCCTGCGCGTCGGGATGACATTCCCAGCAGCGGTCCTCGTAGCGGTTGTGCTCCTTGCACCAGAGCCGGAGCGGCTCTCGTAGCGCCGGGTTGCAGATGAAGCAAAGGTCCCTGGAGACGCTGTGTGCTGTGCACAACGTTTCCGTCGAGTCAGCAGAGGGTCCGCCAACCTTGGCGTTGCCGTCATGCGCGTTAGACTTGTGTTGCGGCTGTCCGGCCTCCTTGCCGCATCCAGTTGCCAACAGCAAGACTGCCAGCAGAGTGGTAAAGCCGCCCGCGATTGTCCATTTTCCTTGGTTCATTTTCATCGTGTCCTCCGTTTGTCGCTCATTGAATGGTGTTCAATGGGATGCCCGTCAACCGTTCCACGTCCGCCGCTGCCTTCTGATAGGCCGCCAGAACCTCCAGGTAATTGGTCTTGGCTTCGTAAAACGTGCGCTGGGTGTCCAGCACCTCCAAATAACCGAATTTCCCCTCGCGATAGCCTGTCTGGACCGCCTCGAAGGCTTGCTGAGCGCTCGGCAGCAGTTCCGTCTTGATCGTCAAGGCCTCCGCCCGCGCCGTTTCGAGTCGGCCGTACGCTTCAACCAATTGCGCCTCCGCCCGCAATCGGGCGGCGCGCTGTTCGTACACCACCCGATTTGCCTGATGAGCCGCCGCGGCAATCGCGCCGGCATTGCGATTGAACAACGGAAGCGGCAGAGAAAGCCCGGCGATTCCAGCCGCGACTCCGTTTTCCTCGTATTGGCGTATCCCGGCGCCGATCTCAAAGTTCGGGATGCGTTCCGCCTTAGCCTGGGCCAGAACCTGCCTGCTCATCAATACCTGGTTTTCCCATCGGGCTACTTCGGGGGCCTGGCCCAGTAAAGCCGACAGCCTGTCTAAAGAGGGGATATCGGTTGCGCTCTCCAACGCACCGGCCGCTTCCGTGAACACCGGCGTTGTATGGCCCCAGGTGGCCGCAAGCAGTTTACGCGCGGTATCCAGGTCCCGCTTGACCCCGTCCCGCGTGATGCGCGCCAACGACACCTCTACGCCCGCCTTGGTTTCCTCAAGCGGCGGAACTTTTCCCGCCTTCACTCGTTCGGACGCCACCTTTCGAACATCCTCGGCCAGAATCAAGACCGATTCGGCCAGGGCGAGTTGTTCCTGCGCCGAGAGCACATCCACAAATCCCTTCTTAGTCTGCGTCAAGATGTCCAACCGTTTCGCTTCGTAATCCCAGCCTGAGAGCCGGGCCTCCGACCTGGCCATCTCCCGCCGCTTGTTCCGTTTTCCGCCCAACTCAACGGTCTGACTGAGTCGCATGGTTGTTTGAGCGGCGGCGGGCTGGCTCGATCCGCCCACATCCTCCGCCGTAACCTCCATATCCGGATTGGGCAACGCCCCGGCTTGGCGGACGTTCCCCTCCGCCGCACGCACACCGTGCGCCGCTGCCGCCAGTTCAGGGTTGTGCCTCAGCGCCAATTCCAGCGCCTGCCGAAGCGTCAGTGCTCCTTCTGGTTCATGTGGCGATTCGGCAAAGGGTGTCTGGGTGTACGGTTCCACTTGGCCGCGATGGGCCGGGATGTCCCGACCCAATGCGCGCAGGGCGGGCCATGCGCTGCCATCATCAGTCTGGCCGCTCTGGGCATACCCGCAGAGTCCCATGCCCGCCATGGCCAGCACGAGCACGACGCGGAGACGGGCGCGTCGGTAATTGAATGTCTGTTTCATACGTTCTCCGAATGGATTGATAAATACGTGACAGCCTCCTCGTGGGAGACGCGGCCAGAGAGAAACCGTGGCTGACGCCGGCACAGAGGGCAGGCAACGGGATAATGAAAGGGGCGGAACGCCCTTAGGCGGAAATCGGCGGACGGAAGATGTCGGCAACCGACACTCTTTCCTGGCCGAGCATGACGATGGAACAGGCGCGTTCGGACTTAGGCGTCATCAGATTGCTCGCGTGTTCGGGGCAGGTGAAAGCCGGCAGGCAATCGCACAGGCAGGCGCATTGCGTTGCGCAGTCCGTCGCTTGATCGCCCTCGCAGTGCGCCAGCGCGACCAGCGGCGCGACAAAAAGCAACACCACAACAATTACCGCCAATGCTTTCTGGAACTGTTTCATAAGGCACAGACTATGACAGCATCACAACTGAGTCAAGCGCATATTACGCCTGAAAGTAAGGCGTCAGTCTTGTGCGTAGGTTACGAACTTCAATGCTGTCATTCCCGCCCCGTGTCAAAGCACGGGATAAACTCCAGCGGGAATCCAGCATTGCCTGCTCGGCCACAGGCCAGGGATATTTCTGGATTCCCGATCAGGTCGGGAATGACAATCAGCCATCAAGACTGACGGGTTACGCCTGAAATGAAATATCATTTGCGGTCTGTAGCCGGCCTCGAGGATGCCGGAAGAGCGGGGTCAACGCCCCCGCCTACAAATTGCTGTAGCCGGCCTCGAGGATGCCGGATTTGATTTTGGCAACACGCCCGTAACTTTTTAACCATCGTGGATTGGCCCTGGCTGCTGGAGCATCAAGTGGCCGCAGTCTCCAATTTCAATTGCCGCTTGCGCCACAGCAGATAGATGGCCGGATACACCAGCAGCTCCATGAGAAAAGAAGTGAACAGCCCGCCGACCATGGGGGCGGCCACGCGCTTCATCAGGTCGGCGCCCGTGCCCATTGACCACATGATCGGCATCAGGCCCAGGGAGGCGGCGGCCACGGTCATTATTTTTGGCCGAATGCGCTTGACCGCGCCATGGATGATGGCCTCATGCAGCTCGGCCAGGTTGCGCAAGCGTCCATCCTTGCGCGCCTCCTCGTAGGAAAGTTCCAGGAAGAGCATCATGAAAACCCCCGTCTCGGCGTCTAAGCCCATCAGCGCGATCATGCCCACCCAGGCGGCAATCGAGATATTATAGCCCAGAATATACATCAGCCATACCGCGCCGACGACGGAGAAAGGCACCGCCAGCATGACTACCAGGGCCTTGAAAGCGGACTTGGTGTTCATATAAAGCAGGAGGAAAATGAGCAGAATCGTAACCGGCACAACGATCTTCAGGCGCTCGCGGACGCGGATCATGTTCTCATACTGGCCGCTCCAGGTCAGGGAGTAGCCGGTCGGTAGTTTGAGTTCCCGCGCCACGACCCGCTTGGCTTCCTCCACGTAGCCACCGATGTCGCGGCCGGTAATATCCACGTACACATAACCCGCCAGCATGCCATTTTCGTCGCGGATCATGGCCGGCCCATTCACCAGCTTGATCTCGGAGAGTTCAGCTATGGGAACCTGAACGCCGTTGCCGGCCGTGACCAGGATGCGCTCAAGCTGATCGAGATCTGACCTCAGGTCGCGCGCGTAGCGCAGGTTAATTGTGTAGCGCGCGCGACCTTCAACGGTAGTTGAGATCGTCTCACCGCCAATGGCGGTCATGATGACTTCGTGGATATCATCCACAGTCAGACCATAGCGGGCCAGGGTCTCGCGCTTGGGGACAAAATCCACAAAATACCCGCCGGCGGCGCGCTCGGCATAGATGCTGCGCGTGCCGGGAACCTTGCGCAGGGTTGCCTCGATCTGCTTGCCCAGCCGTTCAATTTCGTTCAGGTCCGCACCGAAGATTTTGATGCCGATGGGCGTGCGTACGCCGGTGGAGAGCATGTCAATCCGGGCTTTGATTGGCATGGTCCAGGCGTTGACGCTGCCGGGAATCTGCAGGGCGCGGTCCATTTCGTTAATCAGTTCTTCCCAGGAAATGTGCTCCGGCCAGATATGCGCAAACACGACTCGCAGCGGTTTGGGCGCCCACTTCGAAAACCAGCGCGGCTTGGCGCGCCACTCAGCCGGGGATTTAAGCACCACGGTAGTTTCCATCATGGAGAACGGGGCCGGATCGGTGGAGGTATCGGACCGGCCGGCCTTGCCGAACACGGAGACCACCTCGGGAAAAGATTTCAGGATGCGGTCCTGGATTTCCATGAGCCGCTGGGTTTCGGTGACCGAGAGGCCGGGCAAGGTCGTGGGCATGTAGAGGATCGCGCCTTCGTTCAGCGGCGGCATGAACTCATGGCCCAGCTTGAGATAAACCGGCACGGTGCTGGCCACGACCAGGATGGACAAGGCGATAACGGTTTTAGGGTGATGCAGCACCCAGCGGCAGGGCCGCTCGTAGAGCGCGAAAAACACACGACTGACCGGATGTTTCTCTTCCGGGTAGTACTTGCCGACAAAGAGCGTGGTCAGGAGCGTAGAAAGCCACCGCAGACGGAATTTGAACGGCTCCATCCGGGTGAACAGCATACGCACAGCCGGGTCGAGTGTCACGGCCAAGGCGGCGCCCAGGGCAATGGCCAGGGTCTTGGTATAAGCCAGCGGCTTGAACAACCGGCCTTCCTGCTCAACCAGGGTGAACACCGGCAGGAAGGCCACCGCGATCACCAGCAGCGAGAAAAACACCGAAGGCCCAACTTCCATGAGCGCTTCCAGCCGCACCTTGTGAAAATCGCCGAGGGCGCCCGCCGAACGCCAGCGCTCCAATTTCTTGTAGGCGTTTTCCACCTCCACGATCGCGCCATCCACCAGCACGCCGATGGAAATGGCAATCCCCGCCAGGCTCATGATGTTCGAGGTGATCCCCATGAAGAACATGGGGATAAAACACACCACGACCGAGATAGGGATGGTGATGATCGGCACAATGGCTGAAGGTATATGCCAGAGGAAGAACAGGATAACCACGCTGACGATGATCATGGCCATCAGCAGCTCTTCCTTGAGGTTGTCAATGGATTTCTTGATCAACTCCGAGCGATCGTAGGTGGTAACGATTTCAACGCCTGGGGGCAGGGATGGTTTAAGCTCCTCCAGCTTGGTCTTTACCCGCTTGATGACATTGAGCGCATTCTCGCCGTGGCGCATGACGACAATGGCGCCGACGGTATCGCCCTGGCCGTCGAGGTCGGACACCCCGCGGCGAATCTGGGGCCCGAGCGCAATATTGGCCACGTCGCGCAGCAGCACCGGCGTGCCTTGCGCGTTGGTCTTGACCACAACCTTGGAAAGAGCTTCGGTGTCCTGCACGTAGCCGCGTCCCCGCACCATATACTCGCGCCCGCTCCATTCAATCAGGCGGCCGCCGACCTCGTTGTTGCTGTGTCGGATTGCTTCAACCAGGTCCCGCACTCCCAGGCCATAGTTTTGCAGACGGTTGGGATCAATGGTCACCTGATACTGTTTCTGGAATCCGCCGATGCCGGCGACTTCGGCGACGCCCGGAACGCTCTGGATGGCGTAGCGCAAGACCCAATCCTGAAAGGAGCGCAATTCGGCGAGGTCATGCGTGCCGCTCTTATCAATGAGCGCATACTGGAACACCCAGCCCACGCCGGTGGCGTCCGGCCCGAGTTCGGGCGCTACTTCCGCGGGCAGCTTGCCCTTAATCTTCGAGAGATACTCCAGCACCCGGCTGCGCGCCCAGTAGATGTCGGTGCCATCCTGGAAGATGACATAGACATAGGAGAACCCGAAATCGCTGAACCCGCGAACGGCTTTGACCTTGGGCGCGCCCAGGAGCGCGGTAATGATCGGATAGGTAACCTGGTCTTCCATGATATCCGGACTGCGATCCCAGCGCGTGTAAACAATCACCTGCGTGTCGCTCAGGTCCGGGATGGCATCCAGGCGGATATGCCGCATCGTATAGACGGCATAGGCCACCGCGGCGGCCACCAGGCCGATGACCAGCACGCGATTATTCGCACTGAACTCGATGAGGCGTTTAATCATAATCAACCGGGCTGAAACGGCGAAACGGAGTATCGGTGAAACGGCGACAAATCGCGATAGCTTTTGATCACACTCATAAGCTTCTCCTCCATCGGTCTCCGTTTCGCCGACTCACCGCTTCCCCGTCTCCTTTTCTCACCGTCTCTCTGTTTTCGCCACTTCACTGTTTCGCCAACTCACACTCTCTCCGTTTCCCCGTCCCCCTGCTTCCTTACCCGTGGACGGATAAGCCACTTTTCGGCATGATCTACCATCAATACAACCTGCCCCATGATTTTCTCATAGGCCTCGTTCAGTTCGAGGAAGGTTTGTTCCTTCCAATAACCGGAGCGCCAGGCGATTTCCGCCCACACCTGCGTTTCGGCGGCCTCCGTTTCTACGTCGCTCAGTTTGGAGACAAACGCTGCTTCGTAGCGTCGCTTGCGCCATGCCTCGGCCAGATTTGCGCAGACAGAACGCGACGAACGCCTGATTTGATCCGTGAGCGAGTAGCGCTCCTCTGTGGGAAAAGTCTTGCTCAATTGAAACACATTCATAGTCGCCGCCATCGCGTTCTGATAGACATCCAAATCCCGATAATTCCTGATCACACTCATAAGCTCTCTCCTCTCGTTATTTGCCTTTTCACCGCTTCACCGACTCGCCGACACGCCTTTTCTCTGCCTCGCCGATACGCCGTTTCACTCCTATTGCACCAGCGCCTCCAGCGCCGCGCGCATGGAGGATTCCGAATCCACCAGGAAATTGGCGGAGGTTACCACGCGGTCGCCCTCGGAGAGTCCGGCAAGGACTTCATAGTAACCTTCACTGCGCGCGCCGAGTAGGACCTCGACCGGCGTCAGTTTTCCGTCGGGCGTATCGCGAAAGGCATAAGTGTGCTCGCCGGTCCGCATAATGGCGCCCTCCGGCACCGCAACTTTCTCGCCCAGCGGATAACTGAGCTTGGCGTCGGCATACATCTCCGGCTTCAACAGCAGTTCCAGGTTGGGAATCTCCAGCCGGATCCGCAGTGTGCGGGTGGCAACATCCAAGGCCGGCCAGATGAAGCTGACCTTGCCCTCAAAAGTCTTTCCAGGCCAGAACGGCAGGGTAAGCTCCATGGGCATGCCCATTTGAACGTGGGGCAAATCCAACTGATAAAGGTCGGCATCACCCCAGACCACGGCCAGGTCGGCTACGACCATCAGCACATCGCCGGGCATGATCTTCTGCCCGGCCAGAACCCCCTTCTCGATCACAAATCCACCGGCCGGCGCCAATAGCGTCAGGTACTTCTCCACCTGACCGGTTTGCTCGAGCCGCGCGATCTGCTCATCGCTGATATCCCAGAGTTGGAGCCGTTGCCGCGCCGCCGCCAACAAGGCTTTGGCGCCGGAGGCCGCATCGCCAGTTGTGTCGGCGGCCAAATTGCCGGCAGCCTGGACAACCGTCAGATATTCCTGCTGAGCGGAGACGAGCTCCGGACTGTAAATGGTCAGCAGCGGATCCCCTTTGTTAACCGCTTGACCCGTTACCGCCACGAACAGCTTCTCAACCCAGCCCTCGATTTTGGTCGTCACCCGGAAAAGGCGCGTTTCATCCGCCACAATGCGCGCGGAGGTGCGCACGGTTCGACTGAGGCCCCGTTTCTCAACGACACCCAGCGTCAGGCCCATGCGCTGCCGGGTTTCCGGCGTGATCGCCACGGAGGCAAGTCCCGGGACTTGGGGCTTATCCTCCAGACTCATTTCAAACGCTTCCATTTCCATGCCCATTGAGTCCTTGCCGGATTTAGCGCTGATCTCGCCGGGATTCATCGTGGAGCGATACATCGTCTTTGTCACCTGCGGTTTTTGTTCTTGGTTGCTCGCTTTCTCTTTTCCGCTATCCTTTGCCTGCTTCGCCGTTTCTCCATTTCGCCCTTGCGCCGCTTCGTTCTTCTCAATCGGCACCAGGCGCATATTGCAGATCGGACAATCCCCCGGCTTATCCGCGACCACGGCCGGGTGCATCGGGCAGTGATATTTGGCGCCTTTGGTTATCTGGTGAGAGCCCCCACCCTTGCGGCAACCGGCGGGCAGAAGAGTCACGCCAATCCCCAGGACCAGCAGGGCTGAAATCATGATGATCCGTGTTTTCATTTATTTATTCCTCTCAGTGCGGCGCATTCCATTTAATGGCCCATGTGCCCCGTAGTGGCTGGCGCCGGCGCATTAGTCGGGGCATTGTTGGTGGTAGCCGTTATGCCGGGCTTCGCCTCGCTATCGCGCCCATGACCGCCGTGGCCACCC
>JACPGM010000077.1 GCA_016188985.1 Lentisphaerota bacterium
AGCAAACAGCATATCATGTTTGCCCATTTTGTCGCCGCTGGGATGGCTGCGAGAATGGGCATACAAGGCTCGTCGGAGCGGCCATCCCTAAGCGGCGACCACTATATGTTGGGGGTCTTCACTCTAAAGCCTGAAGGACCACATTATAGAGCAAGCGCGCAGCGCTGGGTTTCATGCCGAAGCAGATCCGCCAATGGCGGAAAGGGAATATCCAAACAAAGAAACATGACTTATAAAGGTATCATGAAAACCTGGTTAATCATACCAACCGCGTGCCTGCTCTTAACCGCCACGGCTCATGGCGGCTCCAACCTGGTGACCAATGGCGATTTCAGCGCGACTAATGAATTTTTGCTCGGCTGGAAATACGACTATCGGGACACGGGCAATAGCCTCTGGGCTGATAATCATGAGCTGGTGAGCGTCATCAATGAGGATGGCCGGGAGTGCGTCCTCGATCTGCGCGCGGATTTCGGCAGGTTGCAGGGCGCCGGTCAGGGGACTTTTGTTGACAGCCACCCGATTCCGGTGACACCCGGCGGGCGCTATAAGCTGACGGTTACCGCCAAGTCCGGCGGCCCCGATTGCCGTATCCTGGTGGAGGGCTATCGCTGGCGCCCGGGCGTCAAGCCGCACGCCAAACCAACCCTCGCCGAAGTGCGCAAGTGCTACCGCTTTGCCCAGGTTTATTTCGGCCCGGAAAAAGCCGGTGTCTGGGGTGGAATTAAACCGGGTCTGGGCTGGGTAACGGCCTCGCAGACATTTCCCGAAGACCCGATGTCCAAGCTGGCCCAGGAGAAGTTCAACCAGGTCCAGTTCCTGGTGGTGCATATTATCGCCATCGGCGGCTATTGTGCGCCGGATGGCTGGGGCCATCTCTACGTGGATGACGTCAAACTGGAACGAATCAAATGAAAAGCTGTGAGAAGTAAGGAAAAATGTAACTACTCAGCTATCTGAGAAAACAATTAACTGCGAAATGCGCGAAATACACGAAATTTGAATAAAATGTCCAATCCCATTTTTAGCGCCTTTCGCGTGTTTCGTAGTTCCATTTCTTGCTTACCTGAGCAGTCACAGGAAAATTGCCAATGTCGCCGGCTAGCCTACAATCTGAATTGATGCGCATTGGGCGCATTCTTAACCGCAGTCAAGCGGAAATCCGCGCGGCGCTCTTCGTGGCCGCCACGCTTGGCGCCATGTGGCTAATGACCATTTCCGATCTCTTCTTGCGTTATCAGCGCGCCGGCCGCCTGATCGCCTGGCTGGTGCTGGTTGGCGGGGGAATGGCGGGAATTTTTCTGGTCGTTAAGGCGCTGCGGGCCCGGCGCACGCCGCAGGGTGTCGCCGCCCGGCTCGAGCACGCGTTTCCCTTGCTCGACAATCATCTCATCAACACGCTCCAGTTCGCGCAGCGCGAGCAGCCTGATCTCCTGGAACAACAATACCTGGAACGCGCCGCCCCGGACTTCGCGCTCGTCAAGATCAAAGCGCTCTTGCCTCACAAAACCCGCTGGCGCGCTTATGTCATGCTGCTCCTGGCCGGTCTGATATTTTTCGCAACCGGCGCCTGGGTCGGCAGCTCCTGGAACAATGCCCTGGCGAGGCTGCTCAATCCGTTTTCCGCGCGCGCGCCGACAACCCTGGCCGTAATCAAAAGCGTTACTCCGGGTAACGGCGCGGCGCTTAAGGGCGCGAGCTTAACCCTCGAGTGCAAGGCAACCGGCAAACCCGGCCAACTTGTTTCCCTTGACTTATGGCCGGCCGACGATAAGCGCGCCGCGCTGAAGTTGGGAAAATTAACCGGCAATGGCGAGGAAACTTTCAGTTACCTCATCCCCCGCCTGGCTACTTCCTATCAATATCGCTTCCGCGCCGGCGATGCCATTTCCGATCGTTTCGCGATCAAGACGTTGAGCGCCTTGGCCTTCACCCGTTTGGCTGTTACGGTGACCCCACCGGCGGCGCTGGGTCTGGAGACTCGGAGCTTTGATGGCCTGACCAACGCGCTGGCCGCGCACGAGAATTCCATCCTGGCCGTCGAACTCGAGGGTAACCGGGAACTGGCCGCCGCCACACTGACCACCACCAATTCCGTGGAGCTTGCGTCGGCTGACGGCGGAAAAACCTGGAAGGGGCAAATCGTGTTGTCCTCAGCGCAAGGGCTGGTCGTTAAAGGCCGTGACGCGCATAACACCACGGCCGAAACTACGCTGAAAATCACGGTCATCCCCGATGCGCCGCCCGAGATTCGCGTTATCGCGCCGGAGGGTCGCACGCATCTGGCGGCGGGCGCTGCCCCACGCATCCAATGGGAAGTCAGCGATGATTTCGGGCTTTCTGCCGTGCGCCTGGAATCGAGCCCCGAGCAGACCGTCAGTGTCGGCGCGGAGGTTGTGCCGGGACTGGAAGTTCAATCCTGGGCGCCGGACGGCGCCATGATTTTCAGCACCAATTGGAGTGGGGAAGGATTTCCATTCTCCATGACTAAGCCGTTGGTTTTGCGCATTGTGGCATTGGACAACCGCGCCGGCGGCAAACCGAACCGGACCGTTTCGGCGCCCATTGTCTTCGAATGGACCACGAGCAAAGACCTCGCTTCGCAAAACAAGGTGGCGGCGGATAAGCTCGCCGAGACAATTAAAAGTCTGGTGGAACGGCAGAGGGTAAATCTGGAAAAGACGACCGCGCTGGAAGCCGGGCTAAAGACGTTCAAGCCGGATGATTGGCGCGCCGCGCTTCAAGCCCAACAGCTCATTCGGCAAATCACCGGCCAATTGCTGGCCGATCCCGCCAAACCGTTGAGTACGCTCGCCGAACCTGTCCGTACTTTGTATCAGGGTGCGATGCTGGAAGTCATTGACGTTCTGGAGCGCATTGCTCCCGCGCCGGCGCCTGACAAAACAACCCTGGCCCGGCAGGCGATTCTGCTGGAGACCCGCATTTTGCGAGTGCTCACCAGCACGGAAACCGGCCTTGATGCTGTGCGGCGCAACCAGGAAATCAGCAGCTTGCTGAGTCAACTGGATGCCCTGGTGAAAGGTCAGGAGACCGTGCTGGTCCAAACCAGAAGCGCAGTTACCAACGCCGCGGTCCTCAGTGCGGCCTTGGTGGATAAGCAGGACCGGCTCTCCGGCGCCCTGACGGAATTCGTTCAGACCTGCCGCAAGGAAGCTGTCATCCTTACCGCCAGCGACCAGGCGTTCAGCGCGATCTTGAGCCAGATTGCCGATGGCTGCGAAAGCAACAAAATTCCGGCCCTGATGCTGAAAGCCGCCGAGTGCCTTGAGAACAAGCAGCCCGCCAAGGCAATTCCGCCGCAGAGCGAGACTTTAGCCGCGCTTACCTCTTTCCAGAAATTGCTCAATAGCTGGCGCATCCAGGACGCCACCCAAACGATGGCCGATCTGCGCACGGAGCTGCAGGAAGCCAGCAAGAAGATGGATAAACTGATTGAATTGGAAACAAAAAGTCTGGACGGCATTCGCGAAACCATGCGGCAGAAAGACGCCTCCGGCAAAGCGTTTGACGAGTTTGAAGAAGAATACGCCGAGCTGCATGAGCAGACCAAAGAAGCGCTTCTGCAGATCGCCACGGACCTGCAGGTTTTTCCCGAATTGCCGGTGGGCAACGACCTGGTGGAGGATGTTTTCCAGGTATTTGAAGAGGTCAAACAGAAGCCCGGCAGCGAAAAAGCCGCGATTGAGGAAGTCGGCCTGCAGAAAGAAGATTTCATCCTGGACTACATTGACTCGCTCAAGGACACCAAGAAACGTATTGACGACGTAGAATGTTGGCTGCCGGCCGCGCCTGACAGTGAGCGCCGGCTGATCGAGAGTTTTGACTCAGCCGAAATGCCGGAAATTCCCATCATTCCCCTGGCCAGCGAGGCTGAAGATATTATCGGCGAGTTGGCCGAGCAGGAAGAAGAACTGGCAAAGCAAGCGGATGATTCCGCGGGCAATCAGGGCGTGCCCGATATGAGCATGGGCTGGGACATCGCTGAAGGCGAATGGACTTCCTATGCCGCCAAGGGCAAATCCGGCAATCGCGCCCCGGACCACAAGGAACAGGACGGCCGCTCCATCATCGGCCGGCAAGGCATGGCCGATGGCGAAACCACGGCGGGCTCCGGCAAGATCAGCGAGGGGGACGAGAATATTGAAAAGCGCATGACCCAGGACTCTTCGCAATCAGGCCAGGTCCAGGAAGAAGGCCATACTAAAGCCAAAGCCACCGGCGGCGGCAAAGGCTCGGGCTATGGCGATGAACTGGGCATGTCCGGCTCGGGGCCCCGCCGGGATTCCAAGGTCTCTCAAGGCTCGGAACAAGGCTTGCAAGCGCTCTTGAAGCGCAACGCCCAAGCGCTCTATGCCCGTTCGGAGCTTTCGCATATCCGCACCGGCTCGCTGGATGAAGCCATCCGCTGGATGCAGCAGGCCGAAGACGCCATGGCCAAGGGCTATCCCATTCAGCAGGTGCGCGAGTTCCAGCGGCGCGCCGTGAAGGCTTTGAAAAAATCGCGGACGGAATTGGGCGGCGCGGTCATGGATTCACCCGAAGGCTCTAAGCTCTCCGCTCCTCCAATTGATGATCAACTGGCCGGCGTGCGTGATGAAGCTCCGGCCACGTACCGGGAATTAGTTGCGGAATATTTCAAGGCCTTAAGCGCCGCGCCTTGATCAAGAAAGGCAGAATGCAGAATGAAGAATGCGGAAAGCCGGAACAGATTGAAGGCAGGAGGTTAGCAGTTTACCGCGGAATTATACATAACGACATAAATAATGCAGCACAATCTCTTGGTAGGGCGCGCTCGCCGAGCGCGCCGCGGCGGTTTCGGCGAAACCGCCCTACCATTTACCACGTTATAACTGTGGCCACCGGAATAATCCACGCCCTCACCAGCCCGCAGTGCTACGTATAGCGTTGCAGGCGGGCGGGCGAGGCTACAAACCGGAACGGCTTGCCCCGCGTCCCGCGGGATTCGCCCTGCCGGATGCCAGACGACTAACGACTTATGCGAAAATACAGCCATCTTGTTATTGGACTGCTGCTTTTTTTACGCGCTAACATCGCCTGGGCGCAAAGTCCCTGGCACGTTGCGGGCGCGTCGGCGCGCTTCGCGGTTAAAATTGCATCCCGTCCGTCAGTTCCCGAGGCCGGCATCGTGGCCGTTCTGCCGGATGGGGGCATCCTGCCCAAGGGGAAATTTAAGGCCGACGTTGTAGATGGCGCCGGTAATCCACTGTCCGCCAACCTTCTCTGGCATAACCCCCATGAGGGCTTGGCGCTGGTGTTCGCGGACAGCCCTGAGGCGCGAGCCTGGATTTATATCTCAAGCGCTACGGACTATCCCAAAGCCACCGCCCCCTTGCGCCCCAGCCTGCTGCTCTTCGTGCGCAATGGCGGCACGCCGGGGCTGGAACTCTCCCATGCCCTGGCCGACGCCATGCCGGTCGGCCCGGACATCTACTTTGCCATCGTTGATAACATTGCCCACACCTACTCGCCCGCCGGCCGGGACGAGAAAGCCTCATCGTATTACCTCGGCTCTTTCCACGTTAATAAAGCCGGGAAAACTTTTTTTTACACGCTTTCCAAGGACGGCTCGGAATTTTTCGTTGACGGCAAGATGGTCTACAGTTGGCCTGGCGTCCATGACCGCGCCGGCGGCACGCGCGGCGAAAAAGGAGCCTGGATTGACTTGAGCGCCGGCATTCATCGGATTGAGTATTTTCACTTTAACCAGGCCTACCTTGGTCGGGAATGTCAGTTGGGTTGGCAGGAGGCCGGTGAAAGTAATCCGCGCAACCCTAATCATCCCGAGCTGCCTAATCTGGATGTGACCCGGCCAATGCGGGCTTCCGACTTTGTCCATTCCGGCCGCGCCCAGCTTATGGAGGCAGCCTCTCAACAAGGACCATTGGCGATTGCCATTGCCCGCTGGCAGAGCGTCATGCAGCCGGGACAGAATCCCATTTGTCTGTTCCGGTTGATAGCCTTCGGCCATGAAAATTTGCCCACTAATACCATGTTCGAATGGGATTTCGGCGGCGAACGCAAGTTGGCCGGCGCTGAGGCCGAATGGCTTTTCAGCGGCCTGGGCGATCAGAAGGTAATCCTGAGCGTATCCAGCGGCGGCAACAAATCCATCTGTACCAAAAACTTCTTTCCGAAATCGGTGAATCCTCACCATCCGCCGCAGCTTTCGATTAACAATGCCGCACACCGGCGCCAGATTCGAGACTTATACTTGGCCATGTGCCGCGCTACCCCGGTTGGCAGACGGCCCAGCGAATTGTGGGATGCCACCATTTGGGAAGGCCTCGCGGCCGCTTTAGAGCTGCCCGGCGATTATGCGCTGCTGAGCGAATTGTTCGAGCGCGCGCGCCAGGATATTTTGAGCCGGGACGATGGTCAACGCTGGCTGCTGGAAGACGTTTTTTTCGATGCGCTCTGCGAAGGCGACCCCAAGTTGACACTGCCCTGGCTGGAACGCTTCGAAAAAGAAGAGAAAGACGCCAAACGCCTCAGACTATGGAAATCCCGCCGGGTGGAGTTCTATCTTTTCGAGGGCGACAATCCGGAGAAAGCGCGGTCAGCCGCCAATGAATTGGCCGGCGCCGCCGCCGCCGATCCCCATAAGGAACTGGCCTTGATCCGCCTGGGCGACGTCGAATTGCATAGCGGCCAGAAGGACGCCGCCCAGCGCTATTACGCCCAGGCTCAGGAATTGCGCCGGCCGCCGGCCAAGCCGAGCGCGCCGTCCGCCGCCGCTAAACCCAATAGCAAGCCGCCGCCCGGGACATCCGCAACCTTGCCTGGGCGGCCTGTCCTCCATAGCCCTGAGCAAAGTCGAAGGGTCGACGGAGGAAGCGCCCCTGCCGTCGCGAAGAGCTCTGGCGATGCACCGCCGGCGGAGCCCGGCGTTGACACTTGGAAAGTCTCGGCGGTGCGTGAATCGTCCTTTTACGCGACGGTCCGCAGTCTGATTAACCAGCAAAGTTATTTCGAAGCGCGCCGCGTGCTGGACCAGTGGGAGCTGGAACTGCCGCTCAATAAGATCGCCGGCGACTTTCCATTGGCCGAAGCGCAGTATTACCTGGCGCTCAAACATTTCAAACGCGCTCAGAAAATTCTGGCGACCTACCGGCAAGTCGTTGACCTGAGCAACAATCTGCCGACTGCCATGAAATTGGAATTATTTTGTCTGGTAAAATTGAATCGCGATAAAGAAGCGCGGGACCTGGCCGAGCTGATTATCAAGCGCCTGCCGAACCACCCCCTGTCCAAGGAGATCCATAGGCTGTTAACGACGACCACCGGCAAGCTGACGGTGGACATAGAAGGTCGGCCGCAGGATTGGACGGCCTCTGAGAAAGTGGATGCCGCCAAGCTGGCCGAGCTGTTCAAACAAACTGAATAGGAGCTTACCGTGAAGGCAAATTGTTGGCTGATCGGTTGCGCCCTGCTGATTCCGGCGCTGGCACTTCTGACTGGCGCGCCAGGGCGCAGCATTCTTGACGTCGTGACTCAGGCTCCGCCGGAGGCGGCGCAGCCTGGCAAGGTTACGAAAACGGTGCAATCCACGCGGCTCTATACGCCGGCCGATCCTGCGGCCACCGGCGGTCTAAAGGCCCGGCTATCTGGCGCAACCCAGCCGGTTCAGCAGGTGTTTGCCATCAACAACGGTAATCCCAAACTGGTTTACCAAGGCGCCGTTAGCGCCGATGGCCAGGCCATTCTCTTTTCCGGGCTGCCGAGCGCCATCTACGATCTCTTACTGGTTGCGCCCGACCGTTTTTACGAGGGCTGCTCCTTGGCGCGCGAGGCCAACACCCTGTCCGACAAGGATCGCTCGGCCATCAGCACAACGATCAATAAATCCACGCCCTTTTTCGATACAAAGAAAATTCATCGCTTAGAAGGCCTGACCGGCCACAGCGGCCAGGCGCGCGGTATTCTGCAGGAGGTCCGCACGCGGCCGGTGACGCTTCAGTCAGGTGAAATCCGCACCGACATCCAGGTGCGGAGCATCAAACTGGCTTTTCTGGAGGACGTAGGTCCAGCCGGCTGGCAACTGGTTGGAACCCGCGAGATTGTGCGCACGGAGGTTGGCCCTGCCGATGCCAAGGGCGTATTGCCGCATACGTATTTGTCCAGCTTAGGCGGCATTCGCGTGGTGGATGCGGAAAAGGACCTGAACGAATTGAAACTTGTGGCCACGCCGGGACATTAACCATTTCGGCGTAAGAGGTCAGTTATTTTGGGGTAGGTTCTCGCGTCCCCGTGACCTTGCGTCACGGGGCGCGGAAATTTACGGCTCCTGCCGGACCTGCCTGCGCCGAAGCGGCTTTGGCAGGCAGGCAAGCCGGCAGGAAGCCATCCCAATAACTGACCGGTTACATTTCGGCGTAGAAGAAGTTTGACAGCCTCACGGGATTATTCTCTAATCCTGCCTTCAAAGGAGAGCAAAAGAACATGGCGAAACTCATGATTGCCAGCGGTGAACGCCAGGGTGAAATTATCGCCCTGGCCAGCGATGACTTCGTGCTCGGGCGCCATGCCGATTGCGACCTGGTGCTGGATGATGCGCGCGCCTCTTCGCATCATGCCCGGCTCTACCGCGAGCAAAACGGCTGGATGCTGGCCGACCTTAAAAGCACTAACGGCACGCTGGTTAACCAGCAGCGCATCGCCACCGTAACTTTGCGCGACGACGACCTGATTGAAATCGGCGACACTCAACTGCGTTTTCAGGCCAACGAACATGCGTCCCATGACCGGGGCTCCCCGGCCGAGCTCCCTGGCCAAGCTCGGGCCGGCGCGCAGGCGCTCACGGGTAACGCGCCGGAACAAGCCCACGGCGTTGCTGCCACGGCCGATGATCTGGCGCTGGTCGAGCAGATGAGCAAGCGCACCGACGCCATTCGCCAGGAAGTGGCCAAGGTGGTCGTCGGCCAGCGTGAGGTGCTCTCCCAGGTGCTCATGTGCATGTTAGGCGGCGGGCACGCTCTGCTGGTGGGTATGCCCGGAATGGCCAAGACGCTCATGGTCAGCACCATCGCCAGGGTCCTGGACATGGATTTCAAGCGCATCCAATTCACCCCCGACTTGATGCCGACCGATATCACCGGCACCGAAGTGCTGGAGACTAATCGCACCACCAATGAAAAGGAATTCCGCTTCATGCGCGGGCCGATTTTCTGCAACCTGCTCTTGGCCGATGAGATCAACCGCACGCCGCCTAAGACTCAAGCCGCGCTTCTGGAAGCCATGCAGGAAAAAAGGGTGACGGTCGGCAACACCACCTACCCGCTCGATGCGCCGTTTTTCGTCCTGGCCACCCAGAACCCCATTGAGCAGGAAGGCACCTACCCGTTGCCGGAAGCGCAGATGGACCGCTTCATGTTCAACATCTGGGTGGATTATCCGCTGGAACACGAAGAGGAAAATATTATCCGCAACACAACCGTAACGCAGACCGTGGAGCCGCAGAAAGTCCTGAACAAGGCTCAGGTCATTCAGCTCCAGCAGGTCGTTCGCAAGATCCCGGTCTCCGAGCACGTCATCAAATACGCGATCCGCCTGGTGCGCGCCAGCCGGCCGGCCAGCGAGCAAGCGCCCGATTTTGTGAAGGAATACGTGCATATCGGCGCCGGGCCGCGCGCCGGACAGTTTTTAATCCTGGCCGGCAAGGCCCAGGCCGTGCTGGCCGGGCGAATTCACGTGAGCTGCAATGACATCAAGGCCGCGGCGATTCCCGTCTTAAAGCACCGCATCTACACTAATTTTGCCGCCGATTCCGAGGGCTTAACCTCCGTGGACCTGATCAATAAAATTTTAGCCGCTGTCACCCAGCCGACGGAAAGCGATTATACCTGAATGAGCGCGGCCGCGACGGGTTCGATCTGCGTGTATGAATCCTCGGTGCCTTGCGGTTCTTACGAACCGCTCCTACACCCAGACAGCCGGTGTAGCGGCCGTTCGAGAGAACGGCTCATCCGTGTTCCAACCAGCGCCTCGGCCGGAGGCCTCACCCTATCCCAGCGCACGCCCGTGTGCCGGAAAAAGCATTGACGCCGCGGGGTGAATTGAAATATAAGGACATTAGCATCCCATAGAAAATGAAAAAGCTGGAATGATCCAACCGTCATGAAATAATGACGGCAAAGGATGAAAGGAGGGATCATTCCAGCGATGAAAAAATACACGATGTTTAAGCAGGTTTGCAATCTTATTCCGCC
>JACPGM010000074.1 GCA_016188985.1 Lentisphaerota bacterium
CGGCGCCGGCGCGGTTGATTTTGCCTCGGCGGAAGAAGCGGCCGAGTTCCTGATCCGCGAGCACCTGGTCTCCACGGTGCCCTGGGATGAGGCCGGGGCCTTCCTGCGGTTCTCCGCCACGTTTTCCGCCACAGGCGGATCTGCCTATGGCAGAGAATCGGCTTCTCCCAAGGATGACGACCGTGTTCTGGCCGAGTTGCTCTCCCGGTTAGCCCAAGCCCGGTTGCGGTTTTGAGGCGGGAAACACCGCAGACCTGATTTAATGTCTAGGAAATTTAACAATTGTAGCCGCGAGACAACCCGCCCGCATCGCTATGCGAAGCATTGCGGGCAGGTAGGCTCGCGCGGACATCGGCCTAACGTCCGACGGCTACAAAAATAGTTGCCGAAGGCCCATTTTAATGCCTCGGCATTTTTCGCCAGAGACGGATCCGCCTATGGAGGACAATGTTGCCACAAAGATGCACAAAAAGCACAAAACAGGGCATTGATTTATCATGTTTGTGAATCTTGTGCTTTTTTGTGGCCAATCCTTTTGTCAAAGTTGCGGCCTTGCCGCCTAATTCATGAAAGCCATGATGTTAACGGGTTTGCGTTCCCTGGAGCTGCGCGAAGCGCCGCCGCCTGAGTTGGCCGCGCCAACGGATATATTATTAAAACTCGCCGTCGTCGGGGTCTGCGGCTCCGACATTCATTATTATACGACCGGTAAAATCGGTAGCCAGGTGGTGAGCTATCCTTTTGTCGTCGGGCATGAATGCGCCGGCATAGTCGAGCGGGTAGGGCCAGCCGTGCGGCGCCTCAAGCCCGGCGACCGCGTGGCGGTGGAACCGGCCATCTCCTGCGGACAATGTGACCAATGCCGCGGTGGCCGGCCGCACACCTGCCGCGCGCTCAAGTTTTTAGGCTGCCCCGGCCAGGCGCCGGGTTGTTTGGCCGAATACCTGGTGATGCCCGAGCAATGTTGTTATCCTTTGTTGCCGGCGCTGACCCTGGAACAGGCCGCACTCCTGGAGCCGTTGGCCATCGGGTTTTATTCGGTGCGCCGGGGCGGAAGCATCAAGGGCGCGCGGATTGCCATCCTGGGCGCCGGGCCGATCGGCCTGAGCGTACTCGTTTGCGCGCGCGCCAGGGGTGCGCAGACCATTTATGTGTCCGACCGGATTGAGGCGCGAGTGGCCGTGGCCAGGAATGCGGGCGCCGATTGGGCGGGCAATCCGGATCAGGTTGATATTGTCAAGGAGATTAGCGCGCGCGAGCCGTTGCTGCTCGACCAAGTGTTTGAATGTTGCGGGCAACAAGCGGCCCTTGACCAGGCGATTGATCTCTTGAAGCCGGGCGGCAAGCTCGTCATGGTGGGCATTCCGGAGGTGGAGCGGGTCTCATTTATAATTGACCGGGCGCGCCGCAAGGAATTGGATGTGCTAAATGTGCGCCGGCAATGTGAGTGTACGGCGCCGGCTCTGGCGCTTTTGGAGCGCGGCGTGCTTAAGGCCGATTTCATGATTACGCATCGCTTTCCCTTTGACCGGACCAAGGAGGCCTTCGACCTGGTGGCCGATTACCGCGACGGCGTGGTCAAAGCCCTGATCAATTTTTTAGGTACTACTCGGAACCACTGATTACACGGATTTCACGGATAGATATCCTCTTTTTATCAGTGCTATCCGTGTCATCCCGCGAAGCGCGGGACAAGTCCGTGGCTTGCCACGCGCCGCGCGTGGTTCAAATTTAAAATATGTTTGGCTAAGCTTTTCCCATGGCGCGCGCAGATGAAAAACATACGCCGCGGATTGTCAATCGCCGCGCGCGGGCCAATTATGCCGTGCTGGAGCGCTTTGAGGCCGGCATTGTTTTGCTGGGCACCGAGGTAAAATCCATTCGCTCAGGCAACGCCGATTTGACCAGCGGCTTCGCCATGCTGGAAGATGGCGCGTTGGTGTTGTGCGACGTGCACATCAAGCCTTACGAGTTCGGCCACCAGTTCAATCATGAGCCGCGTCGGCCGCGGCGTCTGCTCGTTCACCAGCAGGAACTCAAGCGCCTGGCGGGCAAGCTCGCGACGAAAGGGTGCACGCTCATCCCCCTGGCGCTGTATTTCAATCGTCGCGGCAAAATCAAGGTTGAGTTGGGTTTATGCCGCGGCAAGCAAACCTACGACAAGCGCGAAACCATTCGCCGCCGGACCGCGGAACGCGAGACCGAACGGGCGCTGGCCCGCCGGCGGAACTCGTAAAGTTGCGTCCCGTGGTACACTATCCGGATGAAATGCGAAGCACCACGTTCCTCAATCTGCGTACAGCCATTCTTTATCGAACAGGGCGGCCCGCAGATCAATCAGCTCTACATTCATCAGCCAGCCCTCGGTGTAGTACGGACAGGTCCAGTACACCCCGCCGCGAACTTGCGCCGTGCGTCCCGCCCAACGGCGCTCCCACTAACGTGAGCGTATTTATGTCTTTGAGCACTTAGGCAAACTCGATCCATACCTCGTCAAGCAGCACGTATCCCTCCGGCAGGCGCGCGCGCCAGACCGGATAGTCCTTCTCCGGACGCAGGACATGCGGATTGCCCTCGAGCGGGCCCATGGGCGCGATGTCAAGCGGGTACAGCACCAGCAGAATATCGGTGTTTACGTCGCGCAGCACCGTTGCCAGCGGGATTTCGCCATAGAAATCCGTCCGGTCGTGCCGCGTGCCCAGACATGTCCACTGGGCTGGATCGGGGACGATAGTGGCGGTCTGCTCGCTCCAGTCGGGAGTGACGCAAAACGGCTGGCCGGTGAGCAACCAACCAGAGCAGAGGTCCTCCTGCACGGCTTGGCAGAGCAGCACGAGCCTGGCGCCTTTGGCATCCAGCTCGCCCTTGAGGCGCAATGTGATGCGGGCATTGGTGAAATTCGTAGGATATCCGCACCGGATGAAGTGGTTTTGACCCTGCACCTCGTGTTGATGCTCGCCGGCTTTCCCGCGGGTATTCAGCATGAACAGCAGGTGCAGGTACCCCGCGCCGGGCGGGGCATGATTGTAGTCAATCCACCACGGGCTGCGAATGATCGCGCAGCTTTGCCGGATTTCCAGTGGCTTCGGGCCGGCTGCATTGCTGATCCAGCCGTACCATCCGCCCGGTCCAGCGTCAAAGGTTTCGACGTAGCGCATGCATCTCTCCTCGTATCCCGGAATGTATGATTAGCTCAACCTGGTGAGGCCTTACGCCTGTTGGTGGGGCAAGGCCCAAGTTCCTCTCGTCAGCGTAGCCCTCAGCACGCACGAATGGCCATGGCGTAAAATGGAATTGGTCACGCCGGATCATACCACGTGGTTGATTTCACTGGATGGTAACGCTGACCGAATCGTAAAGGATAGGAGCGTTGAGGTTCAGAATCCCGTCGCGGGGATCAACGGCAAACCATAAGGTATATAACCCGGCCGGCACACCGGTTACGTTCAACAGCTCCGTGGAGGACAGGTTGAACAAAATGCCCTGGTAAGCCGGCTGGCAATTTAACAGTCCCACGTCAAACGCGGTCCATTGCCGTGAGCTGTTCAGGTAATACCAGCTTGAATTCGCCCGCAGCACAATCCACCAGTCCGCCAGGACGCCTTCATATTGGCCCGGATAAAGCTGAACCGTGATTGACAAATTATCGGCTGAGTTGATGGTGATATCATTGGTAGAGCCGTTGGCCTTGATCAGCGGGCCGAGCACTGATGGCAGCGTGCCCCGGTAACCGCTATCCACGGCGCTGAAGCCGCTGACGCCATTCGTGCCGACAGTCTTGATCCAGTAATAATACAGCGTGTTCGCCTCCGCCTGGGTGTCGTCGTATTGCGTAGCAGAAGTTGTGGTTAGTAGCGTCGCCAGGGAACTGTCCTCCAGGTCGCTCTGCCAGACCTGGTATTGCTGCGCGCCGGACACCGCGTTCCAGGTCAGGCGCACCTGGTCGGTATAAGCGCCATCGGTGGCAGTTACGCCGGTGGGCCGCGGCACATACAAGTTGGGCAATTGCTGGACCTGCACCGGCACGGATTGGTTGTTGGTGGTGCCGTCGCCCAGTTCGCCTAAATAATTGGCGCCCCAGGTCCAGACCGTGCCATCGCTTTTCAGTGCGGCTGAAACGCTGCTGTTAGCTCCGATCGCAACCACGCCCGACAAGTTGACCACCTGGGCGGGGGTAGTGCGCAGATTGGTAAAGGTGCCATCGCCCAGTTGGCCGTAAGAACCATAACCCCAACTCCAGACCGTGCCATCCCCCTTTAGCGCGAGGGCGTGAAAATCGCCTCCGGCAATTGCAATCACGTTGTTGATCTGGCTGACCTGGGTTGGAGCGTCGGCTTGAGGCCCGCCGCTCTTGGCCCAGGTCCAGACCGTCGCATCCTGTTTCAGCGCTAGATTTGGATAGGAAGCTTTTACATCCACGATATTGGACAAGCCCGCTACCCGCCCCGGCGTGCTCCAATAGAGGTAAGTGTTGTCCGCGTTCAGGCCGACCAGTCCCCAGGCCCACACGGTGCCATCCTGTTTGGCCGCGAGTCCGGACCAGCCCGTGGCCGCGATGGCGCGGACAGCGTTGGTCAAGTGGGTTTGCACAAGGCCCGCGGCAGTCTCAAAGGTGCCGTCGCCAAACTGCCCGTAGCGGTTGTTGCCGCCCGCCCAAACGGTGCCGTCGTTATTCAACAATAACATTGAATCTTCGCCGGCGGCGACGGCGGTAATGTTGGAACCACCCAGGAGCGCCATGGGGCGGTTGGTGGAATAAACGTCTGAGCTCGTCAGGTTATCCACAATGCCCCAACCCCAGGCCGTGCCATCGGACTTGATTGCCATCGAAGGCCCCCAGGCGTCGCCGGAGCCAATAGCGGTTACATCCGTAAAATTGGGGACTACGACCGGAACCTTACGCGCTACGACAGTAGCGCCCGACCCATCCCCGATTTCGCCGTTCCCGTTATAGCCCCAGCCCCAGATGGTGCCATCAATCATCAGGGCGATAAACCGTCCGGAAGGGGCTCCTTGAACTGCTCCGCCTCCCACGGCAATCGCCGGGGTAACCTCGCCCCGGACTATCAGTGCGCAGCCGAGCCCTATGCCGCCGAGGACCAAGAATATTTTTAGGTTTACGCTCATCTTAAGCTCCTTTTATGGTTATGGTGCCGCTCAGCTATGTTTTTAACGCTTGAACTTGTACCAGAAGAAACGTATTAATGCAATCAGTTTAAAGCCTCAGCCACCTGAGGTAAAATGGCGCGACCATGCGTTTCGCGTGGCCTGCCCGAGCGTCGGCCAGGGCTGGCACGAGGTTTACCACGCCAGGCGTGGTCGCGCCCTTACGTAGGGCCTGACCTTGTGTCAGGCCATTGGGATCACCGACCACCACATCACTGACCCAAAATTTACCAAGGAAGCGGCCCATGCATAAATCTTTTGTCGCTGGCTTGATAGCCGTGCTGACCGCAGTGGCGTTGTCGGTACAGGCGGCCATCAATCAGATCGCCGCAGGCGATGAATTTTCACTGGCGCTCCTCGCGGACGGAACCGTCTGTTCGTGGGGGTATGCCTATTATGGCGAATTGGGCAATGGCACGGCCGACAACCGCAATACGCCCGGACTGGTGAGCGGCGTGGCCAATATCACGGCCATTGACGCCGGCGAAAAACATGCGCTCGCTTTGCGCAGCGATGGCTACGTAGGAGGGTGGGGCTATAACATCAATTACCAGTTGGGCGAAACCTCCCAGGAGAAATGGCTTACCCCGATCATGATCGGAGGGATTTCGGACGTTACCAGGATTGCCGCCGGCGGCTATCACAGCCTGGCCTTGAAAGCCAATGGCACGGTCTGGGCCTGGGGCTATAACTATTATGGCCAGTTGGGCGATGGCACGCTCACGACGCGCGCCACGCCGGCAAAAGTGCTGGGGCTTTCCGGTGTCACCGCCATCTCCGGCGGCTGGGGTCATTGCCTGGCGTTGCGCAATGACGGCACGGTCTGGGCCTGGGGCTATAACGGCAACGGTATGCTGGGTGACGGCTCGACGACTGACCGCTCAACGCCCGTCCAGGTAGTTGAGCTAACCGGCGTGACGGCCATCTCGGCGGGCGGCTATCACAGCCTAGCCTTGAAAGCGGATGGCACGGTCTGGGCCTGGGGCGCCAACGAAGATGGCCAACTGGGCAATGGCACTGGCGGCGCCTGGAGCTACTCTCCGACGCCGCTGCAGGTTGTCAACGTGTCCAATATCGTGGCGATCGAAGGCGGCACGCATCACTCGCTGGCCATTCAATCGGATGGGACGCTGTGGGTCTGGGGCGACAATCGTTTCGCGCAACTCGGCGATGGCACGTTTGTGGACCGCTGGTCGCCGTTCACGAACGGTCTGAATAATGTGAATAAAGTTGTCGGCGGCAACTTTCATTCGCTGGCCTTGAAACAGGACGGGACGGTCTGGGCCTGGGGTTGGGGGGATAGCGGCGAATTAGGTTACGGCGGCAATCTTGGTGAGGCTATTCCCACGCTGGCCGACCGCTGGCAGATACCGGAGATCACGATTAATGGCTCAGCGGGGCCTGTTTCATTAAGCGCCGGCAATACGCTCTCCATTGCCGTCAGCCTGCTTAACGCCAACGATTCCACCCGGAATGGCGACTGGTGGCTGGCGGTCGAAACACCGCTCGGTTTCTTCTTTTATGTCTTGCCCGGTTACTGGACCGTGCAGCCGCAGAGCGTCTATCAGGGCGCCTTTTTCAGCTTCGGCGCCACGGACGTACTGAGCCTTAACACCGCCGGACTGCCGGCGGGCAACTATATATTTTATTTCGGCGTTGATCCGCTCATGGATGGGGCGGTGGACATCGCGACCCTGACCTACGACTCCGTGGTCGTGACCTTGACCCCTTGATCCCGGAATCGAAAAAATATCCACTGGCTTAAGCTATCGCCATTATTCAGTCCCAGCCTGAGTCGGTAGAACCCCGCCCTGCGGGGTGGGAAAAAGAACGTTGCGCCGGATGAGAAAATGAATTGACGTTATAACGTCATGATGCTATCTTGGGGTCAAAAAAAGGAGCAGTATGAGTGTGATCACAAAACGGGCGACCGTGTATCTTGATCCCCGACTTCATAAGGCCTTGCGCATCAAGTCAATTGAAACTGCGCATTCGATGTCTAAGCTGGTCAACGAGGCGGTCGCCCTGGTTTTGGCGGAGGATGCTGCCGACTTGGCGGCGTTTGAGGAACGCGCCCATGAGCCGTTAATCACCTTTGCCGACGCGCTCAAGGACCTGAAACGCCATGGCCGGATATGAAATTTTGCTGCGGCGTTCGGTTCTCAAGAAGGATCTGCAGCGGATTCCCCAGACCGATGCCCAGCGGATCATGGCGGCCATTCATGCGCTCGCCGACAACCCCAGGCCTCCGGGCGTCCAGAAACTCTCCGGTCAGGAACGATATCGCTTCAGACAAGGTGACTATCGTATTATCTATTCCGTACAAGACCAGGACCATACCATCTGGATAGTAAAGGTCGGCCACCGCCGGGATGTGTACCGATAGAAGATCGAACCAGAGAAACAGGGCTTACCGTGGCTAAAGGATAGGAAGCTGATGAGCACCCTGTTATCCGAACACGACTGCAAAAAGGCCCTCGTTAAGGATATAATCCGTAAGCTCCATCAGGGCCTTTCCGTCGAACAGGCCAAGGCGCGGTTGGAGGCCGAGGTCGGCTCGATAAGCTCCTCCGAAATCGCCGAAATCGAGCAAGCCCTGATTACCGAGGGCATGGCGCCGGACGAAATCAAAAAGTTCTGCAACGTGCATGCTCTGTTGTATTACTTTTTCAATTACCGCGGCCGCTTCCTGCACATCCGTTATTTCGCCGTGCGCGATGGTTACCGCCAATACCTGGGCACGCTGGAAGTGACCCAGGATCTAACGGCCATCCGGCAACTTACGGGCGAAAAACGGTTGCCCGATGAAAAAAATTGATCTGACCAGAAGCGTCTATGAACTGACCGAAGCCTATCCCGAGCTGATTCCGATTTTGAAGGAACAGGGCTTTCTGGGCATGGCCAACCCCGTGGTGCGCGCCACGCTGGGCAAAATGACCACGCTCCCGCAAGGCTGCGCCCGGCAGGGCCGGGACCTTGCTCAGGTCATCGCGGCCTTAAAAGCGCAGGGGTTCACGATTGAATAATTTCTGTGCTGAGTCTTCTGTTTCCTAAGCGCAAGACCTTAAAGGGGCATTGCTTTCACGGCCGGCCATTGTTATATATTACGCATGTCGGCAATGCCTTTCTGAGTGACCCGAGGAAATAGTATGCTGGGCGCAAGAGATAATCAAAGCCCGCAATTCAGCCAGACCAAGGCGCTGCGCGCCATGACCATGGAGCAGCGCTGGCGAATTGCCCAGAACCTTTATGCGACAATTCGCGAGTGGAAAGCCTGCGCCTTGCGTGCTTTGCACCCGGACTGGCGCGAGGCACAGATCCGCGAGGCGGTCAGAAGGAGTTTCCTCCATGCCGGAAGATAGAGAGCTTTTTCTCATCTTCATTCGTCCGCTGAATCGCTTGGGAATTGCCTACCTGGTGACGGGTTCGGCCGCCAGCATGGCGTATGGGCTGCCGCGGGCGACGCTGGATATTGACCTGGTGCTCGAACTCACCACCGCGCAAGCTGAACTGCTGCCGGGCGCTTTTCCTTCAACGGAATTCTACTGTCCGCCGCGCGAAGTGATTGCCATCGAAACAGAGTGTCCATCCCGCGGACACTTCAACGTGATTCACCTGGAAACGGGATTCAAAGCCGACTTCTATCCGATGGGGCAGGATCCTTTGCATCGTTGGGCCATGGCTCGCCGGCGGCAATCGCCGGGGCAACCTCGCTGCGGCATATCAGTACACAGGCTAACCCAATGCTGCTGAGAACTAAAAATATTTTTGGGTTTGCTCTCATCTTAACCTTCGGCAACGGCGCTTCATTGTGTAGCTTTTTAAATTGGCATTGCTACACTAATGTGCGTATGATATCAATGCAAGCAGATTAACTTTATCAGGGGAATCGGACCACGAATAGATCGTTTGCCGCGGGATCGGCCGCCGGGCTAACCGCCGGGGCGTGGTCGGCTGCTGTAAAAAATTTTTGGCCTTGTTTTCCCGGCCAGAAAAGGTACAATTTGTTGTTAACTAATGTATTGAAAACTCATTAATTGAAAGGACGGCCGGTTATGAACCAGCATAACTTCCTATTTGCTTGTTTTGCAGTGGTCGCGCTCGCTTTAGCGCTCTCAACAAGCGCGCAGACTGCCCGCGGTCCGCTGTGGTCCCCTGGCTCGGCCGGAGCGCTACGCCCAGGCGAGAATAGCAAGGGGGTTGTCGTTGATGCGATGCGACGGCCGGTCCCCTTGGTGGTTGGCCGAAAGGGCCTGCCACCATCCCGGATTGCCCCGCCGGCTAATCTAAGCGCCCGGCCGAAAGGGGCAACCATCACGGTTGACTACCTGGACTATGGCGAAGTGGACTATTACGGTAACACGTGCCTCTCTTGGTCGGACGCGAAGAAGGCCGCTTTTAACTATGCGGTCAGTATCTGGGCGTCGTTCATTGATTCAGGCGTGCCGATCGTGATCAGCGCCGCTACGGCGAGCCTGGGTGATAATTTGCTTGCTATGGGCGGCCCGCGCCAATTGGCTAGGGATTTTTCTTTCGCCCCGAAAGCCAAGACCTACTATCCCATAGCTTTGGCCAATGCGATTGCCCGCGGCGACCTCAACAACGGCGCCTCCATTGATCCCCAAATCTGTACCACCAAAGAGGAAGTTGTCATTACGGTTAATTCTGGATCACAGTATTGGAACTGGTATACGGGAACTGATGGCAATTGTCCCGCCGGCGCGTTTGATTTTGTTTCAGCCGTCATGCACGAGATTGGCCATGGGCTGGGCTTCGCGGGCACCATGTGGGTAGATTCTGACGGAATAGGCCATTGGGGCCATTCAACTTCCTCATCTATACCTTACCCTTACATTTACGATGTTTTCACCGTCAACAGTTCAGGACAGCAGTTGATTGATACCAACCAGTTTTCCAACAATTCCTCGCAGCTTGCCGCGCAGTTAACAAGCGGCCGCGTCTATTTCAACGGTAACATTAGCGGGAGGGTTGACTTGTATGCCCCGAATCCTTGGAAAGACGATGCCACTGACAACTTGGCCGATGTTTACGAGGGCACGGTTGATGGCTTGATGACCTATGCCCTCAATTACGGCGAAGTGACCCATAATGTCGGCAGCATTACCATGGGTATTTTGGAGGACCTTGGCTGGAATACCGTCTTCGCAAACACCAATCGGACGCCAGAATTCCCGGTCATCGAACAGATCGCCGCGGGCGATGAATTTTCACTTGCGCTCCTTCCGGGCGGATCCGTCTATTCGTGGGGCTATGGCTTCTATGGCGCATTGGGCCACGACAATACCGCCGACCGCAAGACGCCTGGCAAGGTAAACATCGGTGGTTTTATTATTCTAGACATTGATGCTGGTGAAAGGCATACGCTCGTCTTAACCACCGATGGCTATGTGGGCGGCTGGGGCTATAACTTCTCTTACCAGTTGGGTGAAACTTCCCAGGAGGAATGGCTTACCCCCATCCTGATAGAAGGCATTTCCGAGGTCACCCAGATTTCCGCCGGCGGCTATCATAGCCTGGCCTTGCGCAATGACGGCACGGTCTGGGCCTGGGGTTACAACCGTTATGGACAGTTGGGCGATGTCACGCACACTACCCGCGCTACGCCGGCCCAAGTGGCGGGGCTTTCCGGCATTACCGCCATCTCCGGCGGCTGGGGCCATAGCCTGGCCTTGCGCAATGATGGCACGGTCTGGGCCTGGGGCTTGAACGGCCACGGCCAGCTCGGTGATGGCTCAGAGACCGACCGCTCAACGCCGGTCCAGGTATTTGAGCTAACTGATGTTACCGCCATCTCAGCCGGCGGCTATCACAACCTGGCCTTGAAGGCGGATGGCACGGTCTGGGCCTGGGGCATGAATGACAGCGGCCAACTGGGTGATTGCTTAGGCGGCTACTGGTACTACCGTACTGCTCCGCATCAGGTTAGCAACATTGTTGATATCGTGGCGATTGAAAGCGGCGAATTGCATTCGATGGCCATCGAGTCGAATGGGACGTTGTGGGTCTGGGGCGAAAATGGTTACGGGCAACTCGGGGATAGCACGTTCACCGACCGACTAGCGCCGTCTTGGAACAGCATGAACAATGTGCAACAAGTTGCCGGCGGGTATTACCATTCACTGGCTTTAAAAAAAGATGGCTCGCTCTGGGCCTGGGGCTGGGGTGGGAACGGCGAATTAGGTAATGGCGGCACTAAGGGTTGGACCATTCCCAAGCTGGTCAGTTGGAGGAAACCGAAGGTTAAGGCTAACAATTCAAACGCTGCAGTTTCCCTGCGCGTGGGCAGTCCGCTTTCCATAGCGGTCAGCATGGAAAACACCTATAAAGATGACCAGACGGGCGACTGGTGGGTAGTGGCCGATACGCCCTTGGGGATTTTCTTTTATGGCTGGCCCGGTTCCTGGACCGCCGACGTCCAGCCGGCCTACCAGGGCGCTTCTGCCAGCTTTGGCGATGCGGAATTGCTGAACATCGGAACCGCCGGACTGCCGACGGGCAATTATAGCTTCTATTTCGCCGTTGACGAGGTTGCGGACGGTGCCTTGGATATCTCGACCCTGACCTACGACGCCGTGGCCGTCACCTTGACCCCTTGAGCACACCCAGGCGTGGCCGAGCCGTCTTTTTGCGACAGGTCTCACTTTTTCAACAGCCTCTGCACAATAGACATTGACAAGAAACAGCTGCCCGACGAAAAAAATTGATCTGACCAGAAGCGTCTATGAACTGACCGAAGCCTATCCCGAGCTGATTCCGATTTTGAAGGATTGCGGCTTCTTGGGCGTAGCCAACCCGGTCGTCCGCACCATGCTGGGGAAAGTGACCACTCTTCCCCAGGCCTGCGCCCGGCAGGGCAGGGACCTTGAGCAGGTCATCGCGGCCTTAAAGGAGCAGGGGTTCGCGGTTGAATAATTTGGCTGGATCAGATGTTCCGTGATCGAATAGATGCCGGCAAACAGTTGGGGGCCGCATTACGCCGCCGTGCCCAGTCAGGAGCGCTTGTGTTGGGTATTCCAAAAGGCGGCGTCGAAGTGGCTTATCAGGTTTCCCAAATCCTCGCCTTCGAGTTTTCGATCATTATCGTGCGGAAACTCCCCTTCCCCGACGATCCAGAGGCGGGATTCGGAGCGATTGCCGAGGATGGAACCGTGTGGCTCATGCCTCAAGTCCGCCATATGCTCGCACAGGAACACATCAATCGCATCCTTGACGAGCAACAGGCGGAAGTTCTCCGGCGGATCAAAGTCCTTCGCGGCGGGCAATCGCTGCCTGATTTGGATGGTCGCCACGTTATCCTGGTAGATGATGGGATTGCCATGGGTTCGACAATCCAGGTTGCCGCGCTGTGTTGCCGGAACAAGGGTGCCAAACGCGTAACCGTTGCCGCGCCCGTTGCGTCGCCCGATGCTCATGCGGCGATTAAGGCGATGGCCGACGAGGTAGTGGTCCTGGAGACCCCGCCATTCTTCCAAGCCGTGGCGGAATACTACAAACACTGGTATGACGTGCCTGATCAGGAGGTCGTCGCGATCATGGCCAAAGCCCGCCTTAAAGCCTTAAAGCGGTAGCCACCGGGGCGCCTTTTCGGTGTAGGCAACATACTCCCGGCCGAATTTCCTTCTCAAGTTCTGTTCTTCAAAAAGCACAACCCCCAGGTGCGCCGTCAAGATGACCAGCGCTAACCAGGCCAGGATCAAAACATGGCCGAAGATGAAAAATTCGGCCATGATGATGACAAAATAACTCAAGTACATCGGGTTCCGGACAAAACGATATAAACCGGCCACAACAAACTTCTCCGGCGCGCGCACCGGCGGCAGGGGCAGGTCCTGGCCGGTTCTAACAAACAATATGTAGACACAATGCCCGACTACGCTCAAGCCGGTCAGGGCCAGGATGGCGCCAATTATCTTTAGCACCATATAATCGTATACCGGCAGGGCGAACTTGTTGTTCACCCAGACGGCAATAGACGGGAAAAATACGAACATCAGCCCAAAAGCGAGAATAATGAAAATACAAGAGCGTAACTGCATTTGGCGCTTACCTGCTACTAAGATTAAGCTTTGATTTCGGCAGGCACCGCGCCAGCGGCGGCAGGCCGATATCGCGCACCAGGTGGCCAGGCACTTCCCGCGCGGTCAGCGGCGGGCGATTGAGCCGCTGACGAAGGCGGGTGATGAAACCGACCATGCCAAAAGCCCGGGCTCTGGCCTGGTAGAGAGCTAAGCGGGTCAGCGCCCGCTGCGAAGCAAAACCCTTTTCCGGCAGGGCCTGATGAAGCAAAAGCGCGGTGTCGAGCAGCTCGCCCAGTTCATTCGGGTTTGACACTGCCTCGCGTTTAATCCGCTCCCAAGTCTCATTTAAACGGGGCGGGAAAAATGCCAGTTCGTAACAGGCTTGTAATTTCTCGCGCTCGGTCATGGCGCACTCCCTGTCCAGATGCTCAGGTCGTTTCTGTAATTCTCCAGATTCTCAAGCACGACGGCATCCTTATCGAAAGGCGGCGGTAACGACCGAACCGCGGCGGCTACGTCGTTAAAAGCAACGGCCTGCTGGGCCAATAAGTATTGCACATCACTCCGGTCGCTGGCGTCATAGCGGATGAGCTTGCTGGCGATCAACGCGGGAATGGCGACAGTTTTGACGCTCAGGCGCTTTCCCCGCCAAAGCATAATATCCGACTCCGGCGCCGGCTTGGGCAAACACAGCCGTAAGGAAGATATCCATTCAATATGGTCCTCCTCCGTGTCGAGTTGCGGATCAACCGCCAAACCGGCGCGCGCGGCGGCAGCCCGAAAAGCGCGTTCGTCCACGCGGCAATATGGCCCGGCGACATCAACGTCAAGGCTCGTCCGGCCCGGCTCGCCCAGCAGGATGAAGGCGGCGCTGCCATAGATGTAGAGGATGGCTTCGGCCTGCAACGCCGCGTCAATCCGTTCCAAATAAGTTACCAGTTGATCCTTGTTCATTGTCTGACACTATAATGACCGCGAGTCTTAATGGCAAATCATTTTCCACGCGATTTTCTCGCCCACGCCCAACGGTTTCGTTGTCCATGCAGGTTTTAATTTCACATTTTTATTCTTGCATCCCATCCGTAATGGGAAGATGCTTTCATTTAAGAAACATTAATTCCGGACATCTTGCCATGAAGACTTTGCTGAAAAACCCGCCCGGTGAGGTCACCGGGCCTTCCAGCCAAAGGCGGATCCGCCTCTCTGGCGGAACAAAACGTCCCATTTCCTGTAGGCCGCGTGCCCTCACGCGGCGTTCATCAGGGGTTTTTCAGCGGAATCAGCCATGAAGACTTGTCAAATGATTATGCGTAACCCCTCAGCAAGAGGTAGCCGCGCCCGTGAGGGCGTGGACTCGTCTGGCAAGCTTGCCCCGCAGAATGCGGGGGCCGCCGAGCGATATCCTTCCGGCGGCCACGGCGTCACTGCCGCGGCTACATGGCTTGCCAAGCGTTGCGCATGGTTGATCGTTCTGGTTCTGACCTTAGCGCCATTGGCCTCAGCCTACGCAGCCGACTGGTTTGTGGCAACTAACGGAACCGGGGGCGGGACAAGCTGGGCCGACGCCACCAACAGCCTTCAACAGCCTTCAGGGCGCAATCAATGCGGCCACGCCGGGCGTTACGGTCTGGGTGTCCAATGGCGTGTATCAAGCGGGCGGAGTAAAAGGCTATCCCACCGGCACGGTCCTGACCAACCGGGTTGCGATCTGGAAGGCAATCACCGTCAGGAGCGTTGAAAACGACCCCACGAATACAATCATCAAGGGCGCGGGCCCAAACGGTCCGGCGGCCGTGCGCTGTGTGTACATGACCAATGGTTCTGCGCTGATCGGGTTCACTTTGACCAATGGCGCCACGTGGACAGGTTCGACTGCCGACGAGACATACGGTGGCGGGGCACATTGTCAATCAACCAATACGGTGATCTCTAATTGCATACTGACCGTCAATTCGTCGGGCTGGGCCGGCGGCGGAGCGTACCGCGGCACCCTGTTTAATT
>JACPGM010000082.1 GCA_016188985.1 Lentisphaerota bacterium
CCATCATGGACTATATTGAACATCACAATGCCAATCCCACAAGCTTCACTTGGACAGCCAAGGCGGAAGATATTCTCGCAAAAATCGCCCGAGCAAAGAAAACTCTGGATAAGTACACATCTGCATGAAACACTACACTAGCTGTCGGAGACTTTGTAGCCTGCATACCAAACTTTGTAAGTGTGCCCGACCTTAATTACTGCTCTATAGGTAACATACTTCTCATCACCTTTGCCGGCGATGCCCAGCGGAATGCGGCCGCCGGTCGAAGTCGTGTCCGAAGCACTTGGGATAGTATTACTATATTTGGTCCAGGTCAAGCCATCGGGTGAGGTCGCGTAATAAATACGATAGTAGGTACCGTCGGCAGGATAAATTGTGCAACCCAAGACCAGATGTCTCGACTTCGCTCAACATGACACGTAGAAAGGGCATTCCGAGCTTAAGCAAGGAATCCCTGGCCAGCGCTCAGGCAGGCTCGCTGTAGGCGAAAAAATCTTGCTACAGGACTAACCGCATTCACGCCCCCATAAGGGGTTACATTTCGCGCGTGCCATTGCTGGCTACGTATGCTTTACTGTTACTCACTGCGGACTTGTTCCTTCACTGTGGTTGAGTGTGCTTTGGCTAACCGCGCCTTATTATGCATAGGCCGTTCGCTTCTCATTAAACCATCGTTATGTCCGATTTTCTGGTTGTCTTATTAAGAATAGCCTCCATGTTTCTGGTCATGGCGTTGGGGTTTCTTGCCCGCAAACGCCGGCTTATCACTGACGACACGACCGAAGCCCTGAGCCGCCTGCTGGTGGACATGTTCTTCCCCGCCCTGGTTTTTACCCAGATGCTCCGCACGGTGAATCAGGAGGTTTTACGCGCCGGCTGGTTCGTGCCGCTTCTGGGCGCCGCCGTGATTGTCATTGCCCAGGGCGTGGGCCGTCTGGGTCTGCCGCTTTTCCGGCTGCGAGCCAATATGGCCACGGCCGTGTTCCTGGTAACAATGCCTAATTGGATTTTTTTTCCGCTGCCGATTGTGGAACAACTCTTTGGCGATGAGGGGGTGCGCGATGTTTTGCTCTGCAATGTAGGGTGCCAGTTGATGCTGTGGACCATCGGCGTCTGGACGCTGCAGGGCAACCGACCGCATAAGGTAGCGCTCAAGGAACTGCTGCTGAATCCCGGGCTGATGGCTACGGCGGCTGGCATTATGCTTGCCCTGCTGTTTCCGCTGGCGCGTGGCTTGGAAAATGTGCGGGCGGCGGACGCTTCGGGCGGTATGCTTGCGGCCGCTGCGGTAGTCCAGGCCCTGTCCATCCTGGGGAGCATGACCATCCCGATTTCGCTTGTGATAACGGGCGCGCAGTTGGGCAGCCTCAACCTGGCGGATCATTACCCGACCCGCGAATTAACCGGGGTCATTATCCTCCGGCTCCTGGTGGCGCCGGCCCTTACGATCGCGTTGGCGGCGGCGGCTAAAGCCTCAGGCTTGCGCCTGCCGGAAGTGGCGCGGCTGACAACCTACCTGATTGCGACCATGCCCGTGGCCATCAGTTGCACGGCGGTTGCCCAGCGCTTTGCCGGCGACAGCCTTCTGGCGGCGCGCGCTATATTCTATTCCACTCTCTGGAG
Organism: Lentisphaerota bacterium; assembly: GCA_016188985.1. GTDB lineage: Bacteria > Verrucomicrobiota > Kiritimatiellia > JAAZAB01 > JAAZAB01 > VSJD01. Next base: position 1,627 of record JACPGM010000082.1, read on the forward strand.
CATTCTGACGGTTCCGGTTATCTATTGGGTCATCCAAGCCTTAAGACTATAATGACCAGGACCTATCCGTGCGATGGCAAGCAGTTTGGCTGGGAGTAAACAGGGAGTAAACAGGGTCAGCCCCGAATGGCGCTAAGTTAATCATCCTCTATTATCGTTTTCTCCTTGGCACACCGAGAGTTGTGGCAAAAATCACATATTCAGATAATCGGCGCATCTTACTCAGGATTCTTTCCATTTGGCGATGATTGGCAATGGCGGAATGCACGGCGCGATACTGTGCCAGAGATAATGCCACGGTCAATGTTTTGTTGTCAACCTTGCGGGTCCATGAGTAATAAGGCCCGTAGGTTTTACGGCCATTTCCCGCTGGTCGTTGATACGACCGCTTCATGACGCTGCCCTGGCAGATCCACTCGATCACGACCAGTTGTCGGCACAACCGCTGGTACTTCTTGCTGTAATCACTAACCTTCAAAGCGTTGGGCATAAAGACCTCCTCTTTTTATGGGTTGACTGCTATTTATCGGTATATATACGGATAAATAGACGCCCCGTCAACACAAAATCTTACTTCAGGAGGAATTATGTCGTCACCCGCTTGTCCCGGATTGTCGCCCTGGTCCTGTGCCGTCCGCCGCGTTCTCCGGACGAACCTCTCGGAACTACCCATGCTTTTCGCTGAATGGATGCCCGACGAACTGTTGCCTCGTCCCATGTCTAATAGGCGCCGACGCCCCTTCACCCAAGCGGTCGTTTTCTGGCTCTTCCTGTCCCAATGCCTCACCCGCACCCAGCCCTGTCGCGAGGCCGTCCGCAAGCTTCTGGCCTGGCTGTACTTATGCCGACGACCACCGATTTCTGAAAACACCAGCGCCTATTGTCAGGCCCGTCAGAACAAGCTCGCGGAAGACTTTCTCCAGGACATCCACCAACAAATCGTGGTGCGGGTAGAAGCGCAGGCCCCCGCAGCCTATCATTGGCGTAGCCGAAGGGTCGGCGTCGTCGATGGTTCCACCGTGTCAATGCCGGATACCCCGCTCAATCAGGCGCGCTACCCGCAACCCTCGGAACAGAAAAAGGCTGCGGATTTCCAGTGATGAAAATTGTCGGCGTTTTTTCCCTGGCAACCGGCTTATGGCACTTGCTCGCCTATGGCAATTTGCACAATAACGAGCGAATCTTGTTCCGCCGCTTGTGGGATGAGATCTGTCAGCGGTTCGATCTCATCCTCGGCGATCGAGGCTTTACCTCATTTTTCGACATGTACCTCTTGAAACAGCGCGGAGTTGACACCGTCTTGCGCCGGCATCAGATGCGGGCCGCCGATTTCCGCCAGGGCAAACGCTTGGGGCGCCATGACCATCTTGTCCCTTGGAAAAAACCGGCCTGCCGGCCCGACTGGCTCAGCCCGGAACTGTATGCGGCCATTCCCGAGGAATGGACCGCGCGGGAAGTAAAAATTATCGTCGCCGTCAAAGGCTTCCGAACCCGAGCCTATGTGATCGTCACCACCTTGCTCGACTCCGTCCTTTATCCGCCCTCCGCTTTGGCGGAGCTCTATTTCCTGCGCTGGTCGGTAGAACTCCGTTTACGGGACGTCAAATGTATCCTCGGCTTGGATATCCTGCGCTGCAAGTCCCCGGCTATGGTTCAGAAGGAACTCTGGATGCAGGTGATCGCGCATAATCTCATCCGCGCCCTGATGCTCAGAGCCGCTTTCGTCAAACACCAGTCGTTGGCGCGGATCAGTTTCAAAGGTGCGGTCGACACCCTGCGCCAATGGGCGCCGTTACTCGCCGCCACCGCCCGGCGACCGGCGCTGTATCGCCGGCTATTCCAGAAACTCCTCGCTTGCCTTGCCCGCGATCTTGTTCCCTTGCGCCCAGAACGAGTGGAGCCCCGGGCTAAAAAACGCCGCCCAAAAAACTACCAGCTCTTAACCAAACCCCGCCATCTCATGGGCAATTTGCCTCATCGTAATCGCCCCTTGCGAAAGCTGAAAAAACATGATTAACTTAGCGCCATTCTGAGCTGACCCTGTCGTTTCCTGTCTTTTCTCATAGTCGGCGGTAACGTCGGCACGAAGCGTACACAGCGAGCAGGGCGGCCCTGCTATCCTGTTTCAGGAACTGATATGACTTGGCGCATCGCAAACGAGTTTCCTGATTCACCGGCGCCGCGGCTGTTGTGCCGGCCAGAGACGCAGGCCCTCGCCGGCTACACGCGGCGCTTGCTCTATCTGCGCGCGGAACGCCGAATCGCCTGCTTCACTTATTCCTCCGCGGGCCCGGCCAACTGGTTGTTCCTGCTTTCCCTCGCCGACGGATCCGTCGAGCGTTATGAAGTGCCTCGCCACGAAAAAGGCTCGCACGGCGCGGCCTTGGGCGCCGATGGCAATATCTACACCGTCACGCACCAGGGCGGAATGCACCGTTTTATCGCGCGCGACTGCCTCTGGGAGACGCTGCCGCATCGGCTGCCGGAAGGCGAAATGCCGTGGGACGCCATCGGCGCGCCCGACGGCGCCATCTATTTCGGGACCTATCCGCATACGATTTTCGGCCGCTACGACCTCGCGCGCGGTGAACTTTTTCTGCACCCCAACACGGACCCCACGGGCAAGTACCTGTTCGATTTTCGCGTGCTGGCGGACGGGCGCATCGCCTGCCGGGGCTTGGGTGAACGGAAGCACCGGATCGTGTTTGATCCGCGAACGCGCACTTTCGAACGCACTCCGATTGAAATGGATATCAAGCAAGCCTACCAAATCTCGGACCCTGAGCAGGACGGCTTGCCGGCGGGAATCGTGCCGGAAGGCGATGAGCGCCTGGTCACGCGCCTGCTGCCCGGCGGGCCGCGGCTGGGCGTAGCCTCGCCCTCTGGGCGGATCTGCCGGATTGACGCCCGGGGCGTCGCCACACCGTTGCGCGACGATCTGCCGCGCGGCGAGTTATGGACCCTGTTGGCGGGCACGGACGAACGCACGCTGGTCGGCGTTGGTTACCTCGCGCATTGGTTCATCTACGATCCGGTCGCCGACACGCTGCGCTGCGGGCAATTGCCCGGCCGGTCGCCGGATGCCAATAGCTATTATTATTTCACCGTGCCCGATGACCGCTGGATTGTCGGCGGCCATTACAGCCAGCAAAACGCCTTTCGCGCCGATCAACAAACGGGCGCGTGGGAGGATTCCAACGGCATGATCTGCCGCGTGCCCGGCGAGCCCACCGCCAGCGTCTCGCTTCACGGCAAAGCCTACCTGGGCATCTATATTGACGCGCTGATGCTTGAGTATGACCCCCAGCAGCCCTTCGCCTACGGCGTCAATCCGCGCGAGCTCTTGCAGGCCGGCCACCATCAGAATCGCCCGCGCGGCATGGCGACGGATGGCGAGCGGATTTATATGACCAGTTGGCGGGAATATTGCTCCATCGGCGGCGCGCTGACCGTGTTCGATCCGCGCACTGGCGCCCACACGGTGCACGAGCGCGTCGTGCCCGACCAGAATCTTGACGCCATCGCCTGCGACCCCGCGACCGGCCGCGTTATTGGCGGAACATATCGCTGGGGCGACAGCGACAGCTTTCCACCTAAGACTCCCACCGCGTTGGTCTTCGCGTGGGATCCCGCCAGCGCGCGCACCGTCGCGACCGTTGCGCCGTGGGATGACGCGGACCTAATTCAGGTGCGTGTCGTGTTGCCCGGCGGAATCGCCGTGGCGCAACGCGTCAGCAACGGCGAGATTGCCCTCATTGACACGCGCACATTCCTGGTGCTCTACCGCGGTTCGTTTCCGCTCGAAGGGCTGCGCGCTTTGTGCGTGACGCCCGACGCGCGCGTTTACGGCCTCGCCGCACAAGGGCTTTTCCAATGGCTGCTGCCCGCGGCCGAGGGCGCACCGCACACGGTGCGCCCGCTCGCGCATCTGCCCGGCGCGCTCTATCTGGCCGTGCCGGTTCCCGACCGCTTCATCCTCGCTACCGCCACGGCCATCTACCGGTTTGACCCTTCTTCGCCATGAAGCCCTGTGGCTTCCCGCGTCGCAAAAGCTATGCAGGTCAAGTGCCACAGGGAGGATCCTCCGTCGCCGAAGCGGCTATGGAGGACAAGATGGCCTCCTTGGCTTTGCAGGGTTCCGCAAAGACTCGCCCTGCGTAGCCAGAGCTACTACAGCGGAGCAGGTTGCCACGCGGCTTGCCGCGGGGAGCTTCACTTATAGAGCATTTCCAGCGGACCAGAGGCGCGGGTTTCCATTTTTCGCGTGCAGCGGTGAAAAAAGCGGGATAGGATGGCGCTCGATGAAAACCCGTGGCAAAGGGCGTTCGGCTTGGGGTGCGCGCGTGGTGGCTGAAGAGACGTTGCATACATACGCCGATCCCAAAAACGGCGCCGGTGCGATGTGGTGTTTCGGCTCGCGTACGATCGTGCGGCGCGGGGCCGCCGTCTATGCCGTGGTGCCCGAAACCGGCGCCGGCATCAAACCGCTCTGTAACACCCGTTGGGTTTTGTATAGCCGTCGCGATGGCGACTGCTGGAAACGCGCGCAAGCCGCCCCGGAATTTTTAGAGCGCGAGCCGTGTCCGCTCGCGCTGCTGCCGGGCGGCCGGCTGATCCTTTCGACCAACCCCAAAACGGCCGTGCGCGGCGAACGCAACGCCCAATGGGAGGCGGCCGACACCGACCCAAGCCTGTTGTGGTTCGAGACCCGCGCGCCGCAACGGCCGCCGCGGATCGAGCGGCCGGTGTGGCGCGAGCCGTTCGCCTTTTTCGAGCATTCGTATCGCGGGCTGGCGGTGGAACCGAAGTCCGGCGCCCTGCTGATGACCCAGCAGGTGGCCGACGGCGATGGCTACAGCCAGGCGTGGACCTATCGCAACGCGGCCGGGCGCTGGACGCGCCAAGGCGTCCTGCGTTTTCCCGTGCGCGGGTGCTACCCGATGATCGCGTTGCGCGGCAAGATGGCGGCGGTTGTCGCCGTCAGCGACATCGTTGAGCCCAACCCGCTCTGGCGGCGGATCAAGCGGGAAGCAACCGGCCAGGAATGGGATTTCGATTTCCGCCAGTTGTTTTTCACCTGGACGCCGGACATCACATCGCAGCCGTTCTCTCCGCCGCTGACCTTCGCCAGCCGCGACGAGACCTGCGGGCTGCTGCATCATCTCGATGTGTGGCTGGATGCCGGGGGCGACGCGCACGTGCTCTACGGCGACCGCAATTGCTGGCAGCGTTGTATCCGCAACCGATGTTTTCCCGGTCTGCCGATCGTCCAATCCCTGGAGTATTGCCGCATCCATCAGGGCGCGGTGGTCGAACGGCGCACGTTGTTGCGGGCCGTCGAATCGCCGGCGACGGTCGGCGCGCCGCCGGTAAGGCGGCGCGGAGCCTTTCGGCCGGTGAAATGGGATACGGGCAAGAAATCGAAAGGCAGCGATGCGACCGATTTGGTGAGTCTGGATCCCATCCCCATGGGCGGCGTATTGCACGCGACGCCGGTGGGCGAGCTGTACGTGCTGATCTCAATGCGTCGCGCGCGGGGACGCGGCAAGCCGGTGGTGACCATGGGGATGCGGCGGTTGCTGCCTGACGATACGGGCGCGTTCCGGCGCGTGCCCATGCAGAATCCGCTGCATGTGTTTTTCAACGCCTGCGAGCGGGCCGGCACCAGGCCATCGCACACCCTCGATCTCTACGGGCATGACGCCGATCCATTGACCATCCGCTACGCGCAACTGCGCATCGAACCATGACGATCGAATGGGATAGGTTCGTGATCGCACGAGCACCGCAGGCATCCTATGGGCGGCTGGAATCCGTGCTGCGCGGCCTGCGCGCGCATCGGCCCTTGGATGTGAACGCCTGACGCTGGCGTCAGGCGCATCCGGCCGCGCCGTTTGCCGAATGGCAGACGGCGGATAGAAAGCCGTTGCCAGCATGCGCACGCGCTTAAACCCGCCGTCAAACGAGTCATGTAACTCTTGAATATTTAGATCCCTATGATTGACGCCGCGGCAGGGCAGGATAGAGTACGCTGCGTTTGTTCGGAGAGCACGGAGGGGGCGGGTGCCTGCTGGGGGGGCGGAAAGGAAACGGTATGCACAGGAAGGAAGCGATCGGTGTTTCGGCGTCGATGGTCTTTGCTCTGACAGTTTTGGTCGGGGGCACGGCGTGGGCGGAAGTAATACTGCCGGCCACGATAGGTAGCCGAATGGTTCTGCAGCAGGACATGCCGGCGACCATCTGGGGATGGGCCCAACCTGGCGAGGTCGTGACGGTGCGTTTCGATTCGTTGTCCGCGGTCAAGACCGAGACCGATGAACACGGAAATTGGAAGGTTGTTCTGCCGAGAAGGCGAGCCGACGGCAAGGCGCACAGGATGGTCGTCACCGGAACGCTGCCGCAGGAGGCGCAGACGATTACCAACACCCTTCAATTGAGCGACATCCTGATCGGTGAGGTATGGCTGGGTTCAGGACAGTCCAACATGGAAAGGTGGCTGGGCGGCACACGTGACGGGGCGGCGGCCATCGCGGCCGCGACCAATTTCAGGATTCGTCTGCTGCACGTGCCCAACGTCCAGTCGCCGCAGCCGGCGAAGAACGTGAACGCGGCGTGGAAGGTTTGCTCGCCCCTCACTGTGGGCGGATTTTCCGCTGTTCTCTACTACTTCGGGTCGCGGATCGAAAAGGAACTGAACGTGCCCGTTGGCCTGATCAACGCTTCCTGGAGTGGCTCATTGATCGAGCCGTGGATGGTCTCCACCAATCCGCCGGGCGAGCTGTATAACGCCATGATCGCGCCGCTCGTTCCGTTCGCCATCCGCGGCGTACTGTGGTACCAGGGAGAAGCCAACACATTCCAGAACGACGGCATGAAGTATTTCAAAAAGAAGAAGGCGCTCATTGAGGCGTGGCGCAGGGCATGGGGCTACGATTTCCCGTTCTACTTCGTGCAACTGGCGCCGTTCTCTGGGTATTCCGGTGAGCAACTGCAGGCCTTGTGGGAAGCACAGGCGGCCAGCCTGAGGATTCCGGGCACGGGCATGGCCGTCACCACCGATCTTGTTGACAACATGGATGACATTCACCCGCAGAACAAGTGGGACGTGGGCAACAGGCTTGCGCTCTGGGCGCTGGCCAGGACCTACGGGCGGCACGATATTGTCTTTTCCGGCCCGCTTTACAAGGGAATGAAGATCGAAGGGAACAGAATCCGGCTGGCCTTTGCCCATGCGAAGGGCGGGCTGAAATCGCGCGACGGCAATCCGCTCAAGGAGTTCGAGATCGCCGGAGCGAGCGGCAATTTCGTCGCCGCCGAGGCGGTCATTGATGGTGAGACGGTGGTTCTCCAGGCTGCCGGAATGGATGCTCCGACCCAAGCCCGTTTCGGGTGGAGCAAGACGGCGAATCCGAATCTGGTTAACCGGGCCGGGCTGCCGGCGTCGCCGTTCCGCACCGAGAACTGGCAGGGCGGGACCGGAGAGTAGAATCGAAAGCCTTCACGATGTTGTCGCGCGACAGAGCGCAAAGCACACCCCGCGCACTGCGTAGATCGCAACATGGTCGCATTTAGGGCGTGTTGCCCAAATAATTTGAGCTACAAGCTTCCGTGGCTGTTTTCGGTAGTGGGCAAGTTAAGGGAAGCAGTCCTTCTTGCTTATTATGCGCACGGCGGAAAGCAAAGCGCGCATCTGGTCAGGCGTGCCGATGGTGATGCGCAGGTAATCCTGAGTGCGTTTTCCGGGGAAATGGCGCACGAGGATATTCCGGGCGCGCAGGCGCGAGAAAAGTTCGTGAGCCTTTAGCCGCGGCGGCCTGACCCATAAAAAATTGGTTTCGGATGGGAATACGCAAAAGCCCAGGCGTTTAAGCTCGGTTGCCGTCCAGTTGCGGGTTTTTTTAATTCTTTCGACCAACTTCCGCATATAAGTCTGATCGCCAAGCGCTGCCAGGGCCGCCGCCTGCGTAAGCCGGTTCACGTTGTAAGAATCCTTGATCTTGAATAACGCGGCAATGAGGGCGGGTGAGCCCACGGCATAGCCCAGGCGCAGGCCGGCCAAGGCATAGGACTTGGAAAGCGTGCGCAGCGCCAGCACATTAGGGCGAGCCAAAGCCAGGTCCAGGCAATGCTCGCGGGCAAAATCCACATAGGCCTCGTCAAGTACGACCACTCCGCGCAAGCGCGCGCAGAATGCGCGAATCTTGGCCTTCGGATATTGGATGCCAGTTGGCGCGTTGGGCGTGGTCATAAGAAAGAGGTTGGCCCGGTAACTTGCCGGCATGGCCCACTCAAAGTCTGGTCCCAACGCCACCGGCAAAGAGCGCACGCCGCGGATTTGGGCCAGCACCGGATAAAGCGAATAGGAAGGCTCGAAAAATCCGATGGCGCCTTCATTTTCGACGAATGCCCGCGTGCACAAGGCCAGGATTTCATCGGCGCCATTACCGACAAACACGCTATCGCTCGAGCACTTGTGCAACTCGGCGATTTTGCGGCGCAAAGCCCGGCCGAGCGGATCGGGATACAGGCGCAAGGTCTCGGCCTGGATACCCTGCAATACTTTCCTGACAGCCGGCGAGGGCGGGTAGGGGTTCTCGTTGGTGTTGAGCTTGATGACGCCGGGATCGGCGGGCTGCTCGCCGGGCATATACCCCTGCATGGCCAGCACGGCGCGTTTGATATAGGCGCTCATAGTCTGAACAAGCGTTTGCAAAATGCCGACATTGGAAACTTGAAATTAGAAATTCGGCCTGCAGATTTTGGTGCAGTACTTGTCGGGCAAGGTCGCCAAGATAGATTCTTCAAATTTCCCGCCGAACGGCTAGGCCTTCTCAAAGCGGATGCGCGCCGAGTGAGTGTGCGCATCCAAGCCTTCAACCTGTCCGAAAGCTTCAATTATCGGCAGCGCATTCTTCAAGTCCGCCCGGGTATATGCCACTACGCTGGTGCGTGTGCGGAAATCATCGGTGGTCAACCCTGAGAACATGCGCGCCGTGCCGCCGGTGGGCAGTACGTGGCTGGGGCCGGCCACATAATCGCCGACGCATTCCGGCGTCCAGTCGCCGACAAATACCGCGCCGGCATGCCGCACCTTTTTCAGCCAGAGCCGCGGCTCGCGCACCATGATTTGGAGGTGTTCCGGCGCGAAGCGGTTGCAAAGCTCCATCCCGGCATCCAGATGATTAACGATGACGATCAGCGTTCCCTCGGTTAATACTCTTTGAATGGCCGCGCGGTGGCTCAAGCCTTCGGCCTGGCGGGCGAGTTCCCTGGCCACGGCCTGCGCCAAGTGGGACGAAGGAGTAACCAGCAAGGCCTTTTCAAAGCCGGTGCCATGCTCCGCTTGCGAAAGCAGGTCGGCCGCCACGACTTCGGCCTGAGCGCTGTCGTCGGCCAGGATGGCAATTTCGCTGGGGCCGGCGACCAGGTCCAGCGCCACGTGGCCATAAACATTGCGCTTGGCCGCGGTGACAAAAGTTCCGCCGGGTCCGGCTATTTTGACCACTTTGCGGATCGTCGCGGTTCCATAAGCCATGGCGCCGATGGCTTGGATGCCGCCGATCTTGTAAATTTCGGTGGCGCCGGCGAGCTCAAGTGCGTAGAGCAAGTAGGGGTTCATGCGCTTGGAGTTATCCACCGGCGAGCAGGCCACGATCTCCGGGACACCGGCGGCCTTGGCCAGGGTCACGGTCATCAGGGCCGTGGATGCCAGCGGCCGCTGACCGCCGGGAATGTAGAGGCCGACGCGTTCCATGGGCGCAAACTGTTCGCCGACCGTTCCGCCTTTGGGCGTGAACGTGCTCCAATCTTTTTTCAGGCTGGCGTGCGCAAAACTATTTATGCGTTTGTGGGCTTCCTGGGCGGCCGCTATGAAGCCGGCTTCCACCTGATCGCGGGCCGCATTGAGCTCAGCCCTCTGAACGGCAAACTCCTTGGGAGCGAGGTCGGCCCCATCCAGTTGTTGAATGTAGCGTGCCACCGCCTCGTCGCCATTCTTTTTAACGTCGGTCAGAATCTCGCCGGCCGAAGTTTCGGCCGTGCCGTCAAAAGCCGGCCGGCTCAGAAAGTCCTTCACCAGCGGCGTGGGATTATCCGGCATCCAGAGCGCCGTTTTGATGGCCAGCGTGTTTTCCGTGCTCATGGCGGGTTAATTTAGCGCGCGCGCCCGGCAAATACAACTGTTGCTTTTTAATCCGGGGCCCCCTCATGGTTTATCATGAGGTGGCGATAGCAGGCTTTAATGTTGTCATAATCTCTTGGTAGGGACGGCTCGCCGAGCCGTCCGCGGCGCGTTCGGGCCTACTCCGCCGTAGTAAGCCTGCTGGCTACGAAGGCTGGACGAACGCGCCCTACCTCTTGCCCCCCACAAGACATTACCAATGCCGGCGGTTTGGCGGACTCATCCGTCTTGCAGAATCGCATTGGTATCCGCCATGGCCAGATGGCGAATATAGAATTCGATTTGCGCGCGCACCTTGCCCAGCACGAAGTCGTCAGCGGAATTGGCGCCGGGCTTCGGAAAGCAGCGGCAACGGCCCAGGTTGGCATACAGCCGTTTGCGCGCTGAACGGATGGCAGGATCGGCATAAGTGTAATGGCCGCAGACCCGCGCAATCAACAGCCGCAGGGCGTTATCCGCTTTGATCTGCGCCGGCGCGCGCTTGCTGATTTCAGCGGTCATCCATTTTTTCCAGGGCGTGCCGGTAAAAGTTTTTTCCAGAAGCAATTGCCGCAGATGCGAGGCTTTTTTCTCGCGCAAGCGGCCGGCGCGAACAAGCTTGGTTTCAAGATCGGCCAGCGCCAATAAGGCCTCGGTTTCCACCAAACCGAACTCCGGCGCCACGTTCATGCCGGTTATGCCTAAGCCCGGGTGTGCCCGGCAGATGGCCGCGGCAAGATAGTCGCCGTTGTGCTCCTTGAAGCCAACCCCGTACCGGGCTGCAATTTTGACGAGCCGCGCCGTGCCTTGGGCGTCGAAGCGCCCGACATTGCGGTCAAGCTTGCACAAGGTGCCGGTCTGCCCGACCACGCACGTCGGCAAGGGCAAATGCGCTTTGGTTAACCGCGCGGTAAGTTTTTTCAGGAATGACTCATAAGTTTCAGCCGTGGTCAGTCCGCCTTGGATATCCTCGGTGCCGACTTCGTAATCAATGGCGTCCAGGCCCAGCCGCCGGCGCACGGTTTCGCAATACGCAAGCAATTCCACGGTCCATTGGACAAGCTGCTCCTGGGTATGCCGATGCGGGCATTTGGTCGGATCAATGTGCAGGTAATTGAAGCCGGCGGCGATGTCGGCCCGGAATGAGCGCCGGGCGATTGCCATGGCCTGCGCTGCGGGCAATTTTGCTTTAAGCTCGGCGTCGCGCTGCCAGGGCCCGCCGTGGTCCCGGCAGATGAAGACCGTTCCGCGGTAAGCGCTCTCTTGCTCCAGGCGTTTGAGGAAAGCCACGAATGTTTTTTGATCCATCCCGCCCATCAGGTAGCCGTGGCCGAGGCGCTTGAGATCCACCTGGTTGCGCGAGGCAATGAAGATTGGCGGACAGTTATGCCGGGCACAGGCCTGGAAGGCGGCGCGCACGACAACTTCCGAGACCGGGCCCACGCCCAGCAGCGTGCAGTCGCGGCCGGCCTGCTTTAGTTTTGCGATAAAATCGCGCAATGTGATGTGATTCGGCATAACTTAGCTCCCATCTTCCGGCTCAGGCGGTAATGGCTCAGTTACGATGTGGTCGCACGAGGGTAGGGACGGCTCGCCTGTCTGCGTGCGTACCCGCACAGGCAGGCCGAGCCGTCCGCCTTCGCGACGCGGCAAAGCGCCGCTACGGCGCTACGACGGTCCGCGGCCTGTCTGCCGAAGCCGCTTCGGCGCAGGCAGGCGCGTTCGGGCCTACTCCGCCGTAGTAAGCCTACTGGCTACGAAGGCTGGACGAACGCGCCCTACCTGTTGCCCCCACAAGACTGCGACATTACCTCATGCGAACAAATGGCCTCGGGCGGCCGTATAATGGTGCGGCAGCGCCCGCGCCAAAATGGCGGCGCGCACCTCGGCCGTACTCACCGGCCGCCCGTAAGAGGCGGCTTTGGCCACGGCGCCGAAGCTGCCGCAGATATGGCGTTGCGGCGTCCGCACGATTTGACCTTCAATGGCGAACTCGTCATCCAGCGCGCCGAACGTGCGGAAAATGGTAACTTTACCCGGGGCAAAGTCCATGTCCACGATACCCGGGAGGCCCAGAGCCGGCAGGCCTTTAGCGGTGCGGCCATCCACATTATGGGACTTAAGCCGGGTTGCGCGAGCAGCCCATGAGCCGGCCGTGGGACCGCAATGCCAGATGGAAAAAGTATTGCGCCGATCATCCCAATCAATGATGTCCAGGAGGGTGGCGGGGCCGTTGGCAAGTTTAGCGGCCAGCAGCATGTCGAGCGCGCCGCCCGGATCGCCCTCGCAGGCCGCGGGCAGGCCAAAGTCGTTGAGCACGCTGAGCGCTGGACATGGCCAGGCGCCATAGCGGCCGGGCAGTTCCGGCCAGCAGCGCACGGCAATGGCGGCGAAGGCGCCTTGACGGGTCAGATCGCGGATAGCGCGTAAAATCCGGGCTTGTTTGATCAGGGCTGCGCCGTCTATCTCTATGCGATGGAAGCGCCGGGCGAAGGATTTGGCGGCGCGCGCCATGGCAGTTGCGCTATACCCGGAGGCGCGGGCGATGACTTCCGCTATAGGGATGCCAACGAACCTTATGCCGTAGCGGCGCTTTAGTTCGGCGCGGTCTTTTTCCGAAACGTCTATATCGTGGAACTTGGGCACGATCCCTTCGCCGAACAAACCAATGACCGCCCCGCTGGAAGCCTTGGCCGCGGCGATAATCCGCGCGGCAGTGCGGAACCGGGCGACCACTTGCGGATTGTTCAATTCGCCATGCACCGCGCGGAAGCGCGCGCCGCGCAGGGCGAGATTGCCGGCCAGGAAATTGGCGCCGCAGAAACTATTGTGGCCGATGTGAGTGCCGTGCACCGATTCATCGCGCGACCAGAGGACGAGCGGTGATTTCAAGGCCTCAAAAAAAGCAAGGCAGCCCTTGCCTTCGGGAAAAGTGGCCACGTCGAGCACGACCAGATCGGCCGTGTTCATAACCCGGGCGGCGGCCAGCGCGCCTTGCGCGTCTTCGAATGTTGCCGGGGTTGCCACCAGCCCGGCGCCCAGCCGGGCGGCAAGCTTCTTCATCTGGGCCTTGCGCCGGCAATACTCTGCCTGGGTGAATCCCCAGAACGGCTTGAAGGAAACGCCGGTTAGTCCAATTGTCAGTTTTGTTTTCGTGGCTGATCCCTTTGTTGGATTATAAAGGCGTGTTGTTCTTTCCTCTTACCAGCCTCTCTCCCTGGTATCTGTAGCCGCGGCGGTAACGCCGTGGCCGCCGGAAGAGTCCCCGCTCTTACGGGCGCGGCTACAAACCATAAACCGCCAGGCCGCCCTCGGCGGACGGTCCGCATGCGCCCTACCCAGAATCAACGCATCCCCGTAAGCGCCACCGCCAGGGCCGAATAATCGCCGATATTTGCGCCGAGGGTGCTCGCCTCAACCCGGCAGGCTGCCAATGGCCAGCTCCAGGCGTACTTGCGCAGTTTTTCCCTGAGCGGCGCCAGGATGAATTCGCCGAGATGAATGGCGATGGTTCCTAACAGCACCACTTGGGGATTTAGAATCATAATCAGGTTGCCAATCCCCTGGGCCAGCCGCTCGGAAAATTCATTCCACTCGGCCACGGCAAACTCATCGCCTTCGCGGGCCGCGGCAGCGAGGAGTTCCATATTGATGGCTTCCAGGTTCCCACCGGCCTTGTCCAGCAGCGCGGTTTTAATTGACCCGGCTCGAATCTTTTCGCGGAGGCGCTCAGCCACGCGCCGGCCGCCGACGAATGCTTCCCAGCAACCGCGCTGACCGCAACCGCAGAGCGGGCCGTCGCGCTCTATAATCTGGTGGCCGACTTCCCCGCCGGTATCGGTAATGCCCTGGAGCAACCGGCCATTGGCGATGATCCCGCCGCCCATCCCGGTCGAGAAGGTAAGATAAACAAGATCGGCAGTGCCGCGATACGCTCCAAAAAGATACTCGGCCAATGCACAGGCATTGGCGTCGTTATTGATGTAGACGGGAGTTTTGAGAATATCCTTCACCAGCGCCACGATCGGAACATCGCGCCAACCGGGATTATTGGGCGGGGCAATCAGGATGCCGCGCTTAATATCCAGTGGACCGGGCGCGGAAATGCCCACGGCCTGCAACGCTGTGCGCGCGACTTTTCCGCGCTCGATGATTGAGGCGCAGAGCTGCGCCAGATCGCGCCCATACTGCTCAAAGTTTGCGCTCTTTTCCGACGACATCCGGCCGCTGGCGAGAATCTCGCCACGTTCGTTTCCCAGACAAACGGAAGTCTTGGTCCCGCCAATGTCAATTCCCAGAATGTGCATGTTGTCAATTCCCGTTCGCGATTCTTTCTCTGCTGCTTGGCGCGCTTTATAATCAGATGAGTTTTGGTTGGGAGAATAACGCTGGCAGTTTGGCCGGTCAATCCCGATCCGTAGTCAGGTTAGCCTTTGCGCGCTGTGAAAAATTATCCGGTTCAGGCTTGAGGCGGATGAGGGCAGATTCGCAGGTTCAAAAAAAAGTTGAAATAGTTGTGAGACCAACGAATACAAGCACCTGCTCAAGGCGCGGGTGTTGCGCTGGGATCGGCTGGTAGTGGAGGATGCCTTGTCCGGGCGTGCGGTCGAGGATGCCAGCGAGGAGGAAGACCCCTCTACCTTGTACCTGCAAACCGACACCAACGGTGTTGGCGGCATTATCCTGCGTGATTGGTTCTGGCCGGGCCCCGCGAGCATGCAGAGCAACCCGGCGGTCATGGACTGGCATCTTAACTGGAAGTTGGAGAACCGCTGGGATGGCGGCGAGCCACAAGGCTGGGTGGCAACCCGCGGTTGGTTCTCGGGAGCGTATGGCAATACGCTCACCTGGCTGGGCGCAGATGCGCTGACCAACCGTGAGTTCGTTCTGCGGACCTGGTTCGATGATGCTTTGAACGATGAACCGGACCCGCACGAGAGCCGCCGTAGCGTGAATCTGACCGTAATGGACTCCCTGGCGTCGGGGCCTTTGGCCTTTGTGCCGCTCAATGCCTCCATAAGTCTGGCGCTTGCCATCGAGCCGGCAATCGGCTATACGTTAATCATATCCTGGGAACGTGGGTGCGAATAAGGGCGAATAAGGGTCGAATAAGGGTCATATCTTCACAAATCACAAATAGTTCTTGACGGGAGGATGGATTTGGTTGTAAAGATGCCGGCATGAGCAGGGCTATCAGGATAAATGTGGAGGACGGCATCTATCACGTGGCGTCGCGGGGAGATAACC
>JACPGM010000083.1 GCA_016188985.1 Lentisphaerota bacterium
CCTTTAACCGACAGATTGAGCGGCGGAACCACCGGCAGCGCGTTCTGGGCGGTCGGATCATACAAAATGGCGATCCGCCCGCCACCGCCCGAGCCGCCGGCGCCGCCAGTTGCGATCGAGCCGCCATTGGCCAGAATCATACAGGTATTGGCGGTCGTCTGGGCGCCCGTCAAGACCAGGCAGGTGATCCACACACCGCCGCCCGATCCGGTGCCGCCATTGTTACTCGTGTTATCTTCGCCGTTGGCGGTAATGAGGCCGTTGAGGGTTACCGTGCCCAAGGCGTCAATCCGCACGGCGCCGCCCCCATGCCCGCCGCGCAGCGCATTGACGCTGTTATAGCCGCCGCCGCTGCCGGCGTATTCCGGCGCGGCGGCGCTGCCATACACCGGGCCATTCTCCCAGGCATAATTTCCGCCCACGCCGCCATAGCTGCCGCTCGATCGGTTGCCGAGGGCGCCCCCCGGTCCTTGTCCCGCGCCGCCCCCGCCGGAAGACCCTGCGCCTGAGTAGCCCTTGGAATTCACGTTGATACTGCCGCCGGCGGCAATGGTAATGTTGGAGCAGATGACATACACGCGGTTGGACATGACGGAGTTGCTGAATGGGCCAACACAGGTCATGAGTCCGTTGGATAAAATTGAGACATTCGTGGCCGAGAGATAGGTGTCCCAGTTGGTGAAGGTGATGGTCCGGCTGAGGGTCAGCGAGCTGAGATTGGAAGAAGCGCTTGAGAGGAGCACGCTCACGCCGGAGTTGGTGATCACGGCGTCGTCCCCGTTGGTCGGCGGCCCGGCCGGTGTCCAATTGCCGGCTGTGGACCAATCGCCGGTGGTGTTCACATTCCAGGTGTAAGTCGTGGCCCGGCCGGGTAGCGCGGCCAGCACGAAGAGCGCCGCCGTGATCACGATAGGGACGTGATCAATCAGACCGCACAGTTTATTCCGACGGACTGAGTACGGCATACATTCCTTTCTAATCCAGGCGCTGGTAGCGTCAGAAGCCGGTTTGTGTTAAAGATTAGATTTCGGCTTCATCAAAGTCAATTTTTTTAGCTCATTCTTTCGTAACCCCTCAGCCTCGATGTGGACAATAGATAGGGCGCGTTCGCCTGCCCCGCCCTGTGGTGGGGAGCCGTCCCTACCCTTATGCGACCACCTCATAACTGGCCATTGACCTTAGCAGCCACCCTGCGCAGCATGGGCGATACAGGACTCGAACCTGTAACATCTACCGTGTAAAGGTAGCGCTCTGGCCATTGAGCTAATCGCCCGTAACTGGCCCATTAAGACTATCCCTCGGCTGCGGACAAGTCAAGAACACGGTAGCCAAACCGATCGCTTGCCGAGCAGCGCGGCCGGATGATATGGTTACCGCATATGAAAGCCACACCCGTAGCGCTGGCTGTGCTGGGTTCCGGCCGCGGCAGCAATTTCCAGGCGCTGGCCGAGGCCATTGATGCCGGGAAGCTGGATGCGCGGATCGTTTGTGTCATCGCCAATGTGGCCGACGCTTTTATCCTGGAGCGCGCCCGGCGCCTTAACATTCCCGCCGAATATATTGACCCGGCGCCATACAAGACCAAACTCTCGGGCGCGGCCGAGCAGCAGGTCATTGACCGCCTGCGCCATTACGGGGCGGAACTGATCGCGCTGGCCGGGTTCATGCTGATCATCAAGCGTCGGCTTTTGGCGGCGTTCGCCGGGAGGGTGGTTAACATTCATCCTTCGCTTTTGCCTGCTTTTCCCGGTTTGGAAGCCTGGAAGCAGGCTCTTGAGCACGGCGCCAAAGTTACGGGCTGCACCGTTCATTACGTGGATGAAGGCATGGATACCGGACCAATCATCCTGCAGCGGGAGGTGCCGGTCATGACTGAGGACACGCCGGAATCGCTGCACGCGCGCATCCAGGAACAGGAATACCTGGCCTACCCTGCCGCGCTCCAGCAGGTCATCGCCAAAATCCGCGCTGAAAGCCGGGGCTGAAAAGTGGTAACCGGCCAGTTATTGGCGGGCTTATCGCGTCCCCGTGACCTTGCGTCACGGGGCGCATAAATTTACGGCACCTGCCGGACCTGCCTGCGCCGAAGCGGCTTTGGCAGGCAGGCAAGCCGGCAGGAAGCCTCCCAATAACTGACTGGTTACGAAAAGTGTTTTTCCAGCCTTGCCAAGCCAGCCTGGGGGAATAGAATACGCGGGATTGGAGACAGAATCCGGAATTGGAATTATTTATGAACAAATTAGTCCTCGGTTTGCCCAAAGGCAGTTTGCAGGAAGCCACCTTTCTGCTGATGAAAAAGGCCGGCTTCACCGTTACGGTGGGGCAACGCTCTTATATCCCCAATGTGGACGATCCCACGCTGGAGGCGCGGCTGATCCGCGCGCAGGAAATCAGCCGCTACGTTGAGCATGGACTGCTGGATGCCGGGATCACCGGTTACGATTGGATCGTGGAAAACGGATCGAAAGTGGTGGAGATAGCCGATCTGGTCTATGCCAAGCAGGGCTTGCGTCCAGTGCGCTGGGTGGTGGCCGTGCCCAACGACTCGGCCATTCGCACGGTGGCCGACCTCTCCGGCAAACGGATTGCTACGGAAGCCGTAGGACTTACACAGCAGTTTCTGGAAAAACACGGCGTGCGCGCCGAGGTGGAGTTTTCCTGGGGCGCCACGGAAGCCAAAGCGCCAGACCTGGTTGACGCGATTGTCGAACTGACTGAAACCGGCTCTTCGCTGAAGGCCAGCAACCTGCGAATTATTGCCACGGTGCTGGAATCCACAACCAAGTTGATCGCCAATAAGACCGCTTGGAAAGACAAGTGGAAGCGCGGTAAAATCGAGCAGATTGCCCTATTATTGCAAGGGGCCCTGATGGCGGAAACCAGAGTGCTGCTGAAGATGAATGCGCGGCGCAAGGCTATTGGTGCGATCGTCAAGGTCCTGCCGGCCCTGCAAGCGCCGACCATCAATCAGCTCAGCGCCACGGGCTGGGTCGCCATTGAATCGGTGGTCGAGGAACGCATCGTGCGCGAGATCATGCCGCGGCTTAAAGCCGCCGGCGCTGAAGGCATCATCGAAATTCCGCTTAACAAGATCATCGCATAGCGCGAAAAAACCGCGGGCATTCGTGAGCAGGACCAACAACCGGCTGGCCGATAAATGGTTTGGCAAACTCAAAAAGGCGTGGAGATGCTTGCGGCAACAGCGGGACTGGCGGCCGGCGAGCATCAACTTAATTATCAGGGAATATTACTGGGAAAAGCGCCTGGGCATTACCACCAATGCGCCTTGCGTTATTCGGGAACAGTTGGGTTTGCATAACGACGGCGCCCGCTATCAACCGACGCCCTACAATATCCTGGAACGAGCGTTTGATTATTTAAGACCTGCGCCCGATGATGTTTTTATAGACTTAGGCTGTGGACAAGGCCGGGCTGTTTTTGTTGCGGCCACCCGCAGATTTAAAAAAGTTATCGGCGTGGAAATCAACCAGGAATTGCTGGCCATCGCCAAACGCAATCTTGATAAGCTGAAATTAAATGTTGCCCCCATAGAAATTGTCGGGGCCGATGCCGCCGCTTTTGATCTCAGCGCCGGCACGGTATTTTTCATGTTCAATCCTTTTGGCCCCCGAACACTTGTCCGGGTGCTTGATAACCTTAAAAAAACCCTGATGACTCATTCCCGGAAAGTCCGCGTTGTATATTATAGCGCCGCCCAACGCGCGCTGTTAGACTCCCAGGCTTGGTTGGTAGCGGAAGGCGAAATAGATGCTACGGAAATTTTCGTCTGGCATAATGGAAATGGACCGTGGTGAAAGTTAACGATCCCGATAAAGAAAGGAAGGCATCATGGGCTCGCTCAAGAAATGGCGCCGCAAGAAAATGTCCAAGCACAAACGCCGCAAGCGTTTGAAAGCCAATCGCCATAAAAACATCAATAAATAAGAGACGCAACCCAAGCATCCGGCGCGGTTTACTCTTGCTTGGGTTGGGGACCGTACTCGGTTGTTTGCCGGGGTGTGTCAGTCCCGGTGCCGCGCCGGGCATCGGGCCCAGCGGCGCGGCGAAAGAACTGAAGCTGACCGAGGAGCAGGCCGCCCTGGCCAGCGCCTTGGCGCATTTCGGTTTAGGTGTTCTGCGGGAGACACTCTCCCAGGGAACGGCGGTGGACAGCTACCGGCAGGCGCTGGAGGAAAAACCGGATTACGACCAGCTCTACATCCGTCCGGCCTTGATTTACCTTAAGCAGGGGCAAGCGGACCAGGCCATCAGTATGCTGGAAGAAGCCTGCCGCAAAAATCCCCGTTCGCTGGAAACCTATCTGTATCTGGCGCAGATCTACCAGTCGCTTAACCGGTCAGCGGAGGCCATCAAGACGGCCCAGCGCGCCATCCGAATTCACCCGCGCAACTCCAAGGGCTATATCCAACTGGCTTTTTTTTATCTGAACGCCCGCGATGAAGAGCGGGCGTTGGCCACGCTGGAAGATGCCCGGAAAAAAGCTGACGACAAACTGCCGGTGCTGCGCTTCCTGGGCGACCTCTACGCGCAAAAGACGGTGAATCGTCTGGTTTTGCCCTCAGCGGAGGCGGCCAAGGCCATCGGCTACTACGAGGAAGCCGCGGCGCTGCCGCCGGACAATGAATCCTTGCGCTATCTGGAACTGCTGGGCGATCTCTATTTGTTAAACCGGCAAGCGGATCAGGCCTTGGGAGCCTTCCAGAAACTGGCGGCGCGGCGGCCGAACGACACCCAGATCCAGAAGAAGCTGGCGGTGTGTTACCTGGCGCTGGGCCAGAAAGACCAGGCGGTGGAATCGCTGAAAGCGGTATTAGGCCAGGAACCGCAGAATTCCCAGGTTCAATTTTACCTGGGCGAACTTTACGAAACGCTGGGGGACACTAATCGCGCCTTGATCAGTTTCCGCTCCGCGGTGGACACGCTGCCGGCCACATCCACGCCCTACTTGAAGCTGGTATTTTATTACCTGAAACTGGAACCGGCGAAAGCGGCGCAAGTCCTGCAAAACGGGCTGCAGCGTTTCCCGGAAGACAAGAAGCTGCTGGAAATGGCAATCCCCTACTATTTGCAGAACCAGCAGCCGCTGGCCGCGCTGGAGTGTTATGTGCGCTTGCAGAACCTGGCGCAGCACGACCAGGAACTTGTGCTGGATCAGCGCTCTTTGCTGTTTTTTGGGGAGCTGGCCCAGCAGCAGAAGCTGTCCGACCTTGCCGCGGCCTTGTTTGAAAAGGCGCTGGATCTTTCTCCCGATTTGCTGGAAGCCTATATCCGCCTGGCCTTCCTTTACCTCGACACCCAGGCTGAAGATGAAGCCCTGAACATGATGAACGAGGCCGTGCAGGTCCGGCCGGATGATCCGGCGGCCTGGTATTATTTCGGTTTGCTTTACAACCGGCTGGAAGTCTATGACATTGCCATCAGCGCTTTTGCGCGCGTTGAAGCGCTCTCGCCGAAACTGGCCAACGCGGCGCTGCTGCTGGACAGCCTATTCTTTTTCAATTACGGCGCGGCTTGCGAGCGGACCGGCGCGCTGGCGCGGGCGGAAGAACTGCTGCTACGCGCAATGCGCCTGGACCCGGAAAATGCCGAAGCGTTCAATTACCTGGCCTATATGTGGGCCGAAAAAGGCATCCGGCTCGAGCAGGCCCTGGAATACAGCCAGCACGCCTTGGATTGCGAGCCGGATAACGGCGCTTTCCTGGATACATTCGGCTGGATTCTCTATAAGCAAAACCAGCCGGCCGAGGCGTTGTCCTGGATCCAGGCGGCCCACTATTTCATGGCGGATGATCCGACCATCCTGGAGCATCTGGGCGATGTCTGGGCGGCGCTGGGCAACACGGCCGAGGCCTTGGACTGGTGGCAGCGGAGTTATCGGCTTAAGGCCGACAACAAATCCCTTGCCGACAAACTGCGCCGGCATGGCGGAGAAGTAAACCCGGGCCCCTGACTGGATTTCATATACAGAGCGTCATAAATAACGCCGCATAATCTCTTGGTAGGGACGGCTCGCCGAGCCGTCCGCGGCGCTTTCGGCGAAAGCGCCCTACCACACAATGCTATGATATTATTGTCGTCAGAACGTATAACACGTAAAGGAGAGCCTCCCATGTATCAGTATGGAGTCATGCGTAAGAGTAAAGTTCTGGCCAAACTGCGCGCCGGCAAGGTCGTTTGCAGCTTCAAAACCAATCTTGATTCGGCCCGGGCAACCGAAATCGCCGCCATGGCGGGCTTTGAATGTATCTGGACGTGCCTGGAGCACGGGCCGAATGATATCTCGCTCATCGAGCGGCAAATTAACGCCGCCAAGGCCTGGGATACTGACGTGATGGTCCGGGTCGCGCGGGGCAGCTATAGCGATTACATTCACCCGCTCGAACTCGATGCCGCCGGAATCATGGTGCCGCACGTCATGAGCCTGGAAGACGCCAAGAACGTGGTGCGGATGACGCGCTTCGCCCCCATCGGCCGCCGGGCCGTGGACAGCGGCTTCGCCGACGCCCAGTATTGCAACGTTGACCTGGCAACTTACACCCGCGAGGCCAATGAACAGCGCTTCGTCGCCATTCAAATCGAAGACCCGGAACCGCTGGCCGACCTGGATGCCATCGCCGAGCTGGACGGGATTGATATTATCTTCTTTGGTCCCGGCGACTTCAGTCACGGCCTCGGCGCACCCGGCCAATGGAATCATCCTAAAATCGCGGAAGCCCGCCAACGGATTGTCCAGGTTGCCAAGGCCCACGGCAAGGTCGCCGGCACGGTAGGCAATCCCGGCAACTTGAAGGAACTGGTCGCCATGGGCTACCGCTTTATCAACGTGGGCGGGGACGTAATCACCCTACGCGAACATTGCCGCAAACTGGTTGAAGCCGTAGACCGGCAACCAAGCTAAGTGTTCAAAGACATAAATACGCTCACGTTAGTGGGAGCGCCGTTGGGCGGGCGTGGCCGTGGGTATGATAATGGCCAACCTCATAGTGCGGTTGGTAACCGGCTTCGGCGATCAAGCGGCCCAGCAATTCCTGGCGGACTTCATTGAAGAGCTTGACCATGCGCCGCCGGGCGGATTCATCAAACACCATGGCCAAGGTGTTGAGATATTCGACGCCCCCTTCGACCAGCGAAAGCATATGTTCCGCGGCCGGTCCATCGAAGGCGCGTGTTGCGCCGCACTTGATATAGACCGGCGAAGTATGCGCGGCCATATAGGAGGCCGGATGACCGGCATAGCCATAGCACCGCGCCGCAATCCAGCCGCTGCCGGTCATTTTGATACGCCCGCGCAGAGCCAACTGCCGGGCGCCTTGGCGAGCGCTATCGCAGGCAATGACTTTCCCGTTGCACACCACTTCAATTTGGCCAAGCGGCCAGAAACAGGCGGCCTCAGCCCTGAAGCCGAGGGTGCCTCCGCTTGAGGGTAGACCAATCGTGGCGCCTATGCCCCTACCCTCAACCTGCAGGTCCAGGAGCGGCCCGTTGGTTGAAATTGTCCGGCCGGCGTGAACGGCCTGGGCCCAACGGTCGTAACTGAACGGCTTGTTGGCATCGAGTTGGGCATAGGTGCGCATCCAACCCAGCGCGGTGCCGGCGCTCATTTTGTCGGTTCCGCCGGCCACGGCCACCCGATAACCGCAATTCAGGTAGCGATACCATTCCTGGACGGGAAAGCCGCCTCCACGATTGATGTTGATCTCGAGAGCGTCCACCAGCCCCTTCAAAATCGGGACCGGGTCTTCGGTATGGCCGCAGTAAGGATAATGCGGCCGGATTACCACGCCGCCCTTGCGCTTATTTTCCAAAGCCCATTCGGCCATGCTCATGAAATCCGGGTCGCCCACCCATGCTTCGGTCGGTCCGCCGCAGCACATTGGGAACACCGGCAGGCCCTTGGTGCCCAGCATGGACATGTGGCCCAGCATATGGTTGCGATTCTCCGTGCCCACATAGACGATGGTATCATCTTCCACCACGCCGACGCGTCCGGTGTAATCGCCCACATTGGTAAAGAGCCGGCCCCACTGGGAGGCAAGCAGATTGACGACATTGATGCCCTCGGCCTGCGCCTGGAGCCAAGCCGTCTGCGGGCTGATGAAATGCACGTGCGTATCGGCGGTGACCCAGCCTTTGGCCCGCAGGTCTTTCCAGCGGTTAATTGTTAATTCCAGTAATTTCTGACCGGGCCTAATTGTCACTTTCCGGCGAATGGGCTCATACTCGAATCCCTTGCAGATTTCAACGTATACATCGCCGACCGGCATATCCGTGGTAAACTCGCCGGAGACATAAGCGTAATTGCGCCCGCCCAGCAAAACATCCGCGCCATAATCCTCGAACCAGTTGGCATTAATCTGGGCATGATGCCCGTAAGGCGCCAGATACTCGCCCTTCGCGCCGGATAAGTGGAGCCGCACGGCCGTGGGTTTACCGGTCGAACCGTCAATTACGCGGAGGCGCATCCATTGGCGGGCCTTATCGAGCGCTTCGATCTGCACGTCGGGCTGAAGCGCCGCAGAGCTTTTCCCTTTCACAAACGCCTGGCCCAGGGAAAACTTCAGCGGTTTCTTACGGCCGGCGAGCGTAAGGGCCAAGGTCGCATCCCTGGCGCCAAAGGCGTGAATAATGTCTTCGGTCCCCGCCCCGGGCTCGACGGCCTGAGCAACGCCCATATAAGGCGACTTCAGCCATTTTTTTCCGCGCGGGCCCGTGGTTTGTTCAATGCGGGCCACGCCGCCCAAATCCACCGCGGCTTTTTGAACGCGTGGATGGCCGGCGGATTTGAGGCGATAGGCCCGCCGCGACAGATGGGCCAGAGGATGAGCCGCGCCCGAGTAGATGGTCAAGCCGGATACCAGCAAGGGCGAGGTTTGGATGCCCCGGATAACCAAAGAGCCGATTTTTTTTCCGGGATACGGATTGGCCATCGCGTAAACCAGAGGCAACCCGCTGGCAAAGTCCAGTCCGTGTTGAGCCCGCCCCCACTGCATCCCCTGCGGCGGAGGCGCAACCGGATCAATCGCGCGCCACATATTAAATGCCAGGGCCAGCCAGGCCGAGCCGGGACTCTCAGCCATGTTCACTTCGAACCGTCCGCGCACGGGCTGAATATGTTGCGTTCCATCGGCGTAGCGCAGCTCATATTCGGCCACGACCAGCCCTTCGGCGGGGTCATTCCAGCGAATGGCTTCCGGAATCTGCGGCCATTCATGAAGGAAACAAAGATAGGTGGCCTGGGCATTAATTGGAATAATGACCGGGGCATGTTTATTGTTGACGAATATTACGCGGCGCCCGTGCCCTTTACCCATTTCAAACGGTAGGCCCCATGACTGCTGTTTGCCGGCCGGATAAGCTTTGATTCTTTGGGCAAGTTTTTTCCACCATTCGCCTCTTGGCAGGCGGGCCGGCCAGTTGAAATATCTGGTCA
Organism: Lentisphaerota bacterium; assembly: GCA_016188985.1. GTDB lineage: Bacteria > Verrucomicrobiota > Kiritimatiellia > JAAZAB01 > JAAZAB01 > VSJD01. The sequence continues at coordinate 9,452 of JACPGM010000083.1, forward strand.
AACAAACGCATTTCGTCCTGGCCCCGTAAGCCAACTCTTTTTTTTCGGGAGACCTTGTCATAAGCCATCTCTTTCCGGCAGCGGGCTTAGTCCAGTCGCGCGCGACCGGGACGCTTTGACTATCAAGGTAAGCCCCGCGCCGAGGCAGAGCAGGATGCCCAGCCATTGGCCGAGAAACGGCCGCTTGTCCGGAGCGTATTTTAACACGACCTCGTGCAGACCCGGCGTCGGCACCAGGATCCCCTGAAAAATGAAATCCACCCGCCGGACCGGAACGGGCTGTTTATCAATCCAGGCGCGCCAGTCGGGATCGTATTTTTCCGATATTCGCATGATTGCCGGCCGATCATTGGAAACTTTAAGTTTCCGGTAGCCGGGGGCATATTCGCTCAATTGAACCTGACCGACCAGGCCGGTGCCGGTCGGTTCCGTCAGGTCGGCGGCAGTTTCCGGCGCCAAGAGCACTTTTTGAAACGGGACAAAATTTGTGGAAGCCATCTGTCGGAGCGCTTCTTCATCATCGGCTTTCTGCCAATCGGTGATCAGCGCATAACGGGGGGCGGGCTTTTTCAGGCGCATGATGATATGCTGGCCCGGCTGGCTGGGCGAAGCCGGAATGACGGTTACGCCTATGTCTTGCGGGGCAACATTGTAAGCGTAGACAAGCTCAAAGGCATCGCGCATGGCCGGATCGCTCTGAATCTGGTTCCAAGCCTGAGCCGGCGCCAGGACAAAACCGACGGCCGAGAGTTGCCAGAAGGTCAGCGCCTGCGTTCGCAAGGTTTCCAGGTAACGTTTATATTCCAAGGGCATACGCGGCATCTGGGTCACATTCATCATGGGAATGTGATGATAAGGGAACACAAAGGTCAGCCAGAAATTATAGAAACCCTCCTGCGACATCAGGGCCACGCGCTGCTGCGGAGTATTGGTTTTCAGGATTCTAATCACATCGTTTTCCTCAAGCAGCTCCAGCGGCATGGTTTTGACATAGTGGCGGGAGAGCCAAAGGGCATCCCCAGCCACAATGAGCACCAGCAGCCAGGCCGCCGCGGCGCGCCAGGCGCGCGCCCGCGCACGTGGAGATATCAGGATCCAGAAGAGCACGCCGGAGGCAAAAGTCATGAGGGCGGCATGCCACAAGGCCACAACTTTATTGCCAACTATGGCCGTGGCATAGTTTCCCCAACCCTGGACGTTCATCCGGGCGGTTTCATCACCGGCGGAACTCATCAGGATCAGCGCCCAGAGAATCAAGACTCCGCCAAAAAGAAAGACGCCGCTGACAAAATGGCGCACCCAAGGCGCAGCGGGCGGTAGCGGCGTTTCGAGTTCCGGCGTACTCTTCGGCGGCGCAATTGGTTTTGATTTGGACTTTTTCATGCTCACTTGATTTCAAAGACGCGGCGATAGACGATCGGTTTGGTTTTATCCGGCCATTCGATTGAGGCGCGCAGCCCGATAGCCCGGGACTGCATATCTACAAAAGCATTGGGCTCAAGCCAGATATAAGGCTCCTCGGGCGGACCCTTGCAACCCAAGCCGCCCACCGCGGACCAGTTGCTATCATCGTAATCCGGCTGGGTCCAGGCCCCCGCGGGATTTACGCGGTGTTTCCAGGCCGGGGTGGTAAATATGTCGCCGCTATGGGTGCGCAGGCAGGCCTGAACCCAGTCCGGGTAAGGATGATACTGCGCCTGCAAGGCCAGGACATGCCGGCCCGGCCGTAGTTCAAGGACGATGACGCTAAGGCGTTCAGGACTGCTGGCTTCGCCGAGAAACTGGCCATCGAGGAAAATGCGGGTGGAGGTATTGCAATAGACCCCCAGCAAACTATTCCCCGGCTTTTCCTGGAACCAGAGCAAAGATTTGGCCTGCTGTTGCACGGCAGCATTTGTGGCTGTAGCGCTGAAAAGCTCATATAACGGCCGGGCGGCGGCAAATCCCTGGAGGCGCTCCCGATAAGCCGCCTGGCGCAGGCGCAACATGGCGCCAAATGGAAAGTCCGGATATTTTCCCAGAAAAAAGTCAATAAACCCGCTGGCGCCCTCGTAATCACCAAAGTGCTCGTAATTGAAAAGCTCGGGCATGATTGTGGCCTGACCAAATTGGTCCTGCGGTGGCGAGCGCTCCGCCGCCGTCAGCAAAGTAGATGGCGCGGGTTGGGGCTTGGTCAGATAATAAAAAGCCGTACTTTCAAACCAGCCATGGCTGGCATGATCCGGTCCACGTTCAAAGATCATGCGGAATTGTTCCTGGAACCGAACCGGGTCAGGCAGATGCAGGCGATACTGGACGGTGCGAAAGAACGATTTGAAGGGCAGCCCGTGCAGCGGGCGGGTGAGGACGTTCTGGTAGTACCAGCCGCCGTTAAAATAATCCTCCAGGCCGGTCCCGCGCCAGAAGGGTTCGGCCGCGCCATCGCGCCACATGATTTCATCGCCTTCCAGCATCCAGAAATTTTTATCAAGCGTGGTTGCGCTTAACAGGCAGCCGGCAAACCGGCCCCGGCCCGCCGCGCTCAGAATCTCGTGCGGCTGGCCGATATCCTGCGGCGAGGAACGCCGCCAGGCGGCGTGCAAGTAGCCGTGGCGTCCATCCCAGCTTATCGGTTCGGTTACAATATCCACGGCGAGCGTTAGCGCGTTCGTGGTCTGGTTCTCCCACTCAAGTTGGGCGGATTGAGCAAAGGGCATGGGCAGCCGGGAAATCAAAGTGTTGGAACTTAAGCCAAAGTAAAGGCTTTGGTATTTGGCCCGGCGCCAGACCTGGCCGCAAAAGTCGCCGATGGGCGCCGCCACGCTGGCTACGGAGACATCATCCCAGCGGATATTGAGAACAACACCCCGCAGAAAATCATCCCAGTTAAGGGAACCTGGCGGCGCCCCGGCTCCCGGCGTTACGCGCATTTCCCGAATGAGGGCAGGGCCTTCCAGGCGCGGGAACTTTGCGTTTTGGCCGGCCGGCAAATTCAAGACGGTGTGGTGGGTTACGGAGCCGGCCGGAGCAAGCCCAAAGGACAAACTGGTCCATTGTTCGCGCACCGCGCGCAGGACCTGGAGGTCATTAGTGCTCAAGGTCCTGGGAAACGTTTCAACCCGCGTGCCCGGCGGCAAGGCGGTATAGTTAATCTGGTAAAAAAGGCGCGGCCAGCCGCCCGGTTGGTAACCACCGGCCTGAACCATGATCACCAGGCGCTTTTGATAGGGCAGCGGCACATAATTGTAAAAACAATAATTTTCATAGGCGGCCAGGGGCGGCAGAAAAGGCTCCATTTGACCGCAAAACCGGCCGACGGTTGTGTCATAGAGCGGCTTTTTGGCATTGTCGAAGTAAAGCCTGAGACCATGGTTCGGCTCGCCGCCGGTGAACCAGAAACGCGAGACGTAGCCCGGCCCCTTCAAATCAGCCAGCACCCACCAACCTTGGGGACCAAGCCGCAAGGGACGGTTAAAATCGTCGTTACCGCCGGTGGGATCATACGAAGTGATCAAGGCAGTTTCCGGCTGGTCGAGCTGCGCGAGGCTTTGCGGATCGGACAGACGTTCGACCAATTGCCGGAAGGTCAGTTGCGTTCCATCGCGGCGGAAACAACCCGACAGGCAAAGACCGATTACAAGGCAAGCAATTAATAAATAATTTTTGAGTGTTTGAATAGGGTGTCCCTGTATTTAATAATCAGCTTTATGATTTTATACTCGATGGCAAAACGGAAGAACAAGTGCCGGACCCGGAAATTGCTTAGTTTAACCAGGATGCGCGCCGCCAGCAGCGCCAGCCATTGCAACGGTTTCGGCACGATAGTCCTGATTACTTTTTCCGGATTTTCGGTGAAAAACTGGAAATAAACGGAAAGCTGGTCCGTGATTGGGGCCCATTTTCTGGGAACCCACGGGATTTTTCCCTCGGCGTGCAAACCATAATCAAACCAACCTTCCAGAGTTTCGGGAGGCTTGTAACCCAGTTCAATGGCTTTGGGCATTAAGGCCGTGCCGGGATAGGGCGTGTAAATGAACATGTGAAACTGGGCGGCGTCCGCCCGGTGTTCATTGAAGAAGGCCATATCCACTTTGAAATCTTTCTCAATATCCGAGCCGGGAATGCCGATGATGAAAGGCACTTCCAACCTGATTTGGTATTTTTTGCCCATCTGCAAGGTCTTAACCGTATCTTCGATCACGCATTGCTTGTTCATCAGCTTCAGCGTGTCATTATTGGCCGATTCGGTGCCGATAAATACGCCGGAGAGGCCCGAATCTTTCATCAAGGCCCAAGTCTCGTCACTATAGCGCGCCAGGCTATCCGGACGGCTGCCCGTCCCGCCCCATTTAACACCAGTTTGCATGATCATCCGGCAGAACTCCTCGGTGCGGCGCTCGCTTACGAAAAAATTGGAGTCGGACATGAAAACGCCGTCAATGCCGTATTTTTCCTTGAATTCCTCAATTTGCGCTTTGACGGCCTCGTTGGGCAGGTAGGACCACATGCGCTTATAAAACGAAGATTCCGAACAGAACCCGCAATTGGCCGGACACCCCTGTGAACTTAATAAATAGGCCACCCGGTTGCCGTATCTGGTGCTGACCAGAAAATCCTCGGGATGATCCAGGAGACCATACGGAATGGGCGGGAAATTGGC
>JACPGM010000078.1 GCA_016188985.1 Lentisphaerota bacterium
CGGCACGCCGGTTCCGGGCAAGTCCAAGTAAGCCATTCGCCCCCAGGGCAGGGGCACCGATTGTACGTTAGGCATACGTCCCTCAACAGTAATGTTATTAGTCTCGACGTTAGAATCTGTGGGCAAATTCCGGTATGGGTAACTTCCCGAGCGTATGATACAGCATAACCTCCAACACAGAGAACGAGCGGTAACCGTAGGCGCGTCTGGTGACCACGCGGCATTTGTTGTTCAGCCCCTCGACCGCTCCGGTCATGATTTCGTCGCGGGCCTGTATCCAGTTCAACAGTATGCGTTCGTGTCGCTGGAGGGTTTCGGCGAACTTGCGCATGGGGCGGATCCGGCTGCGCTTGGCCCGGGACACCCAGGCGCGCAAGAATTCGCGCGCACAGCGGGTGCTGCGATAGCTCCAGAAGTGAAGGAACGCCTCTTTGAGTTGCCAGGCGCGGCCCGTGGCCAATCGAGCGCTCATCATGCGCGTCAACGCCTGCCGGGCACGACCGCGCACACGAGAAAACCGGCGCAGAATCGTCCAGCGCAATCCCTTGATGCGCTTCGCCTGAGGGCGGCCTTTCATGGTCGCCATATCCAGGCGGCGCACCTTGTCCACCGCTTGATTAAGCAACTGGGTGACATGGAACCGGTCGATCATGTGAACGGCGCCGGGAAAGAACTGAGGAATGACCTTCAGGTACGCTTTCCACATGTCACTGCACACGTAGCGGACCGAGGCTAAGGCCTCTGTCCCCAGCCGACGCAAACCACGACGCAGATCCTTCTGCGCATGGCCCCTCACAATCCCCAGCAACCGACGCTGGCATTGATCCACTTGGTAGATCAAGGTCACGTACATCTTATTGCGTTGCCCTTTCCCCCAGTGCAATTCGTCAATGCCCAAGCCCACGAGGCCGCTCAACGTGCGATGTTCCAACCCCCATCGAACCACCCAGTTCACCGCTTGAAACACACGCTGCCAGCCCACGCGAAAGACCTCCCCGACTTCTTTGATGGACAACCGCCGGGCCCACTGCGCCAGAAACACCATCATCGGCACGGTCATGGGGTGTTTCCCCTCATTCCACGGCAGATGCTCCACGATCACGCCATGCGTCGGACACGTCACCCGGCGAGGGGCATACCGCAACAACACGTCGATGCCCCACATCGGAATGCCCATCCATTCCCGCTGCCCCAGATGGTCATATCCCGGAGCGACACCCTGACATTGGGAGCACTTCGCCGCTCGTTGTTTGTGTGCGCGCACATCGACCTCTATCCGCAATCCTCCAGACGCTCTGACCAATCGTGTGTGCTCATACACAAACCCTTCCCATCGTTGCGTGGCGTTCAACAGCGTGCTAATCTTCACGTCCATAGCGGGTCTTCCTTTCGGTGGTTTCACCGGGCAGCGTTAAGCACTGCTCAAGGTAAGGCCCGCTATGCTCTTTTCAACCCTCAATCCACCGCCACCTTAGAAGCCTCCCCATCCCGAAGGGATAGAGCGCGGCACTTGGCCTCAAGAGCGCGGCCCCCCTCAACCCGCGCGTTGCTCCTTGCCAAGGCCCGCTTTCAACGCGATTGCACCCCGCTTTCACCCACGAATTCCATAGAGGAACCCTATTTGTCTAACGCGGCGGCTCGCCGCAACCAAGGCGATCCCTATGGTTCATCGTTTATGACGTCCGCCATCGCGCTTGAACGCCGCGCTAGAAATTAAGGCCGATTAGTTCTGCTTTGTTCCGGCATCGAATACACCGTCCGTCCGTTTAATCCACAGCCGCAGGGATTTCAGTGTCTGCGGCATAGCGTTGCTTTCTTTCTTCTCTCCTTTGATAGTCCCCGAACTTCAGGTAGTAGTCGTTCTTGGCGGTGTCGCCCCAGAACAGACGCTCATCTTGTTTCTGCAGAATGACCTCAAGACCAATTTCAGCGACAAAGTTGCGATCAACCCGCAGTTCCGGAACCCTTTCAAGGGGCATGGTCTCGCCTGATGCCTGGTCCTTGATGTCTCTTTGATTGGTAGAGCCCATAATGTAGGGACTGAGTCCAGCCAGCCCTAGAATGAAAGTGATGGCCGGCTCAAACCCGGGTGCAAAGTAAAACCATCCTACGGCGAGGGCTAGCGCACCGACGGACAGAAGGATTACGAATCTCTTTGCCATGTTCTTGTCTGCCCCAACGTCCAGAATAAC
>JACPGM010000079.1 GCA_016188985.1 Lentisphaerota bacterium
CTGGACAGCATGGCCGGGCTGGTTAAGCACGGCGCTCGCATTGTCTACAGCACCTGCAGCCTGGAGCCGGAAGAGAACGAGGAGTTAATCAACGCCTGGCTGAAGGTTCATTCCCGGTTCCGTCTTGAGCGTTCATATCTTTCCTGGCCGCCCAACTCCGGCCAGGACGGCGCCTACGCAGCCTTGCTTAAGAGTCTTTGATGAAGATTCCCAGTTATCTGCGCGATTTAGAGCCGCTCTACCGGCAGGACCCTCGGCATGCTGCGCGGGCGTGGTTTCGTCAGGCCCGCTATGGGTTGTTTCTGCATTACGGGCTCTATTCGTTGGTGGGGCGCCACGAGTGGGTGCAGTACCGCGAGAAAATTCCCGTGGCGGAATACGCGAAACTGGCGGCCTCGTTCACCGCCGCCCGATTCGACGCCGAACGCATCGCTGATTGCGCGGTGGCGGCGGGCATGCGTTACATCAATCTGACCACCCGGCACCATGACTCATTCTGCCTGTTTCGGACCAGCGCCACCGAGTTCCAGCCGCTCAACACGCCGTGCGGACGCGATCTCGTCGCTGAATTGGTCGCCGCCTGCGAGCGCCGAGCGCTCGGGCTGTGTCTGTATTACTCCCACGGTCGGGATTGGCGGCATCCGCACGCCCCCAATAACGACCGGTGGGGTGGAGGCGCCCGGCCGGAGTATGAGCCGCCGGAACCCGCCTATGCCGGCGACACGCAACACAACCTGCAACACTACTTGGACTTCATGACCGCCCAAATTACCGAACTTCTGACCCAATACGGACCAGTGGCCGCCATCTGGCTCGACGGCATTGGCGTGCCGCTCCACGGCGATGCCGCCGCTTTCCGTTGCCAGGAGCTGTACGATCATATTCATCGTCTGCAACCGCAGGTGCTGGTGTCGTACAAGCAGGGTCTGACCGGCACCGAGGATTTTTTCGCGCCGGAGCAAGGACTTCCGGCCGGGACGCAGGACGCGAAACAGCGGGGTCGGATCAGCGGCGATAAAAACCAGTTGTTGGAAGTCTGCACGACGATGTGTCCCGGCAGTTGGGGCTACATGCAAGCTATGAGCGGCCGGCATCTGCGGGCGGAACAAGTATGGGACAAGCTGCGGGAAGCGGGCCAACAAGGCTATAATTTGCTCCTGAATACGGGTCCGTTGCCCGACGGTGGTTTAGATCCCGAGGATGAACCTGTGTTGCGGGCCGTGGGCGACCGTTTGCGGAAGGAAGGTTTTCCGTGAATGGCAACTGTCCATCGAGACTGGAAAGCAATTGATTGGCTGAACGATTCTGCTAAGTTTGCGCTTTTCAATGCCTTGGAGAAGTGTATCAATGATTTGCTATAACCTTGGCCTGCGCTCCCGGTTGCGCATGCTCAAAAGGAACATCCCATGGATACCATCAAGTTGAGTCGCCGTGATTTCAAAGACAAGGTCCTGGCCTGTTGGATCGGCAAAAATATTGGCGGCACGCTGGGGGCCCCCCGGGAGGGTCTGTGCCATACGCACGCCCTGACCTATTATGAGCCCTTGCCCGACAAGGCCGCCCCGAACGACGATCTGGACCTGCAACTGGTCTGGCTGAAGATGCTGGAAGACCAGGGACTTGACCCGTCCGTGCGGACCTTTGCCGAATACTGGAGCCGCTATGGCGCGCGGTATCCCTGGAACGAGTACGGTTTCTTTATGCGGAACTTTGCCCGCGGCTTGCGGCCGCCCGTCGCCGGATGCTTTGAAAATTATTTTGTAGATGAGATGGGCTCGCCGATCCGCAGCGAAATCTGGGCCTGTTTGCACGCCGCCGATCCGCAAGCGGCGGCGCGCATGGCTTGGAAGGATTCGGCCGTTGACCACGCCGGCGGCGAGGGGACCTATGGGGAAATATTCTGGGCCGCGGTCGAAGCCGCTGCCTTTGTCGAGCAGGATCCGCTGGTCTTGATCCGGCTCGGGCTGGCCATGATCCCGATTTCGAGCCACTTAGCGCGCGCCATTCGCGAGGCGCTCTGGTGTTTCCATAACCACCTCTCCTGGGGACAGGCCCGCGAACGGATTCACACCCAGTTCGGCCATATCCAGCCGTGCAATGCCGTTCCCAATCATGGCTTCACGATCATTGGATGGTTGTATGGCAATGATTTCGGCGACCGGCTGTGCAAGGCGGTCAACTGCGGATACGACACCGATTGCACCGGCGCCACGTTGGGCTCGGTGCTGGGCATCCTGGGCGGCACGGCGGGCATTCCCGACGCCTGGCGCAAACCGGTTGGCGATCACATCACGCTGCATAAGTTCACCGGCCCCTGCGACCCGCCCAAAACGCTCCAGGAACTGACTGACCGCATGGTCGCGCTGAGCGAAAAGGCCGCAGCCTCCAAGAACGCCATTCAGTTTGCCGACCAGATGAAACTGCCGCCCGATCTGCGGACGCGCTTATTTGCCGCCGACCTTGCGCAGCAAGCCCTCAAACAAGATCCGCAGGCCGGCGTGGAACTGGCCGATGGCGACGAGATCTGGTTTCACTATGGCGGCGAGCCGGTCCTCTGGCCGGGCATCGGACGCAAGGTGGCGGTAACAACGCCTCAATCATCAGACCCGGAGGTCAACCTGGAACCACCGGCAAGCTGGACCTGCCGGCGCGAAGGACCTAATTCCTTCTGGCTCCAATGCGATGGTCCGGTGGCTGACCGCAATGAAATCGCCGTTTCGCTCGGCCACAAGCGCGCGGTTTTCATAATGCTGGGGCCGGGCGAAGCCAAGGGCGTCCGGGCCGGCGCCAATGTGGAATACTGCCCCACCTGCAAGGCGCGCGTAGAGGCCTGCCTCTGCAGGCAATAGGCGACAGTCCTTTTTCCAGTCTCTATGAAGCAAGAAGCGCGCGTCGCGCGCGCGATACGACCTGTTCCGCCGCGGTGATTTTGTCCGCGTCCTGCTCCGGGGCGTGGTAAGAGGCCAGCGCGTTGCGCCACTTAGCCTCGGCGCGATCCACGAGTTCGCGGTCTTTGCGGCGCTCCTCTTCCGCGTCGCAGAAAGCGCTCCGGTCCATCAACGCCGGTTGCCAGAGGGTCTCCCGGAAGTGCCTGAGCGTGTGCTCCTCCCCAAGGAACACGCCGTCCGACCGGGCGGCCAGGCGTTCGATTCCCTCGAGGCATAAATCCTCCTCGCTGACATCGAAACCCCGGGCCAGGCGCGCGGTCTGCCGGTTGATCTCCAGGTCGAGCACCTGCTGGGTGGGCGAATAGATGTTGCCCGCATCGAGAGTTCCGTTCTGTCCGCCGACCTCATCGGTGAACCAGCCGAAGGCGAGGGATCTCAGGAGCTTGTCGTTCATTGCCTGCAATCCCGGCACCTTGGCGTCCGTATAGCCGGCGCAGAGGCCGATGCGTAATCCATACAACCGATGGAAGAATTGATATAACGCCGCGTTGAGCAGGATAGCTTCGGGCGCGCTGAAAAGGACGCGCCCGGTTTGCATATCCATGACGCCGGCCAGCGGAATCGCGTTCAAGCCGACCGCCTCATTCAAGGCCCAGCCGGCCAGCCAGCCACCCATGGTTTCGGCTACCCCCACGACGATCGCGCCCGCCAGCGTAACCGGCGCGGTGAAGCCCGTGACCGGGCAACTGTTGATCCACCACTGCTCGAGGCCATTGCGCTTGTGCACCGCGAGCAAGCACTCCGCCGCCCGCTCGTCCAGAGTGAACCGGTTCACCGAGCACCCGGACGCGCGATAGACCGTCGGTGTCCCGTTCATTAAAGTCTCGAGCTCTTCCAGGTAAGGCAGTTGCGCGCCCAGGATCATTTCCGGGCAATGGCGGATTTTGTCGGTGAGCTTCAGGGTTTCCACGGTGCTCACGATCGGCTCGATTGGGGCGGGCACGTCCTGGGCGGTCATACAGGGGCCGCTGTGCGTGATTTCGGGCAGCATGTGCCAGGCGCGCACCACGTTGCGGATATCATCCAAGCGGGCCGCGCGGCGCGCGCCTTCCGTGGCATCGTAATAGCAGGTAAAATTGTGGCCGATCGGTGAACCGGCCGGAATGAGGCGGCGCAACAGCGGTTCCTCCGCGGCGGCGGGCGCGCTCGCCCGCGCCGCCTGTTCCAGCCGGCTCACGATCTCGGACGTCACGCTGGCGGTACACGTCGTAAAATCAACCGGGCAGCCTCTTTTCTCCAATCCTTCCAGGATCTCGCGGTGCAGAAACCGGAATCCCGTCTTCGCCAGGACGCGAATGGCGCCCGCGCGAATGCGTTCGATCTCCGCGTCGGTCATGAGCTGCCAGTGATGCATGCAGAACCTTTCTTTGTCGGCGCTCGTTCCCCCTTGCGGCTAACGTTAGCGGATTTATGCCTTTGAGCACTTAGCCATGGCTAATCGTCTGAATTTTATTCGAAGGGAATTAGCGAGGAGAATATGGCTTAAGAGGGTAGTGTCCAGACTTTTTCGCGCATCCTCGTGGAAAAACCTCGTGGAAAAACCGTTGAATTGGCCGGGCAATTCTGCTAATTCGCCTTTCTGTGCCTTGAAGGAGGGTACTCATGATTCACTATAGAGAGCCTTTTTTGCTTTCCGCTACGGGATCCAACCGCGGCACGGCCTATTTTCTGGCCAATAAGGTGATAACCTTGCCCGTGGGCGCCGGACATCAGCTTAAAACCCATGTCTTCTGGACTGACAAGGTGGCTAAGACCTGTGCGCGCACTTTTGATCATGCCACGCGGCAGTGGGGCGCTCCCGTGCATCTCGGCAATGGCTGCGACAATCACAATAATCCCTGTGTGACGGCCGATGCGCAGGGCTATTTGCGCTTGGCCTATGGACCCCATGGCAAGTGGGATCATGCCGGACAAGCATGCGATTGGCCTTCGGGGGCCTTCAGGTACGCCGTGGCCGACGAACCTAATTCACTTTCTGGGCTCGACAAATTGAAGATACCTTTCGGCTATGCGGCCACCTATGCCTGTCTGGTGCATCTAAGCAATGGCCGGGATGCCATCGTTTATCGCGGCGGAGAGCATCCACCCGTGTTAATGTTTCAACGCCAAACCGATCTGGGCGGCTGGACTCAGGCTCGGCCGCTGATGATCCAGAACACCAAGCCGGAATATACCTTTTACGGCGCGATGATGGCATGCGCCCAGGATGGCTTAATTTATATGGGTGGATGCTTTTATGCGGCTTCGCGCGGATACACCAGCGGCGTGGCGGCGCTGAAGTCCGCTGACTTCGGCGATACCTGGCGCGACCTGGCCGGCAACCCGGTGCAGACGCCAATTGAGTATGCGCCGCAATATGCCGTACCGCATCCGCCCCCGGAAGCCGACGCGCGCCTGGAGGGCCTGGTTGTGGATTCGCGCGGCATGCCTTGGTTTCTGACAGTCTCACAGACCGCCAAGGACCGTCAGGTCCTGTTATCCTGCTGGGAACAAAACCAATGGCGGACGATGGATGTCGCAGCGTTCCTGCCCCCGGAACGGAACGCGGTTATTGGCGGTCTTTCGCTCGACACCCGCGACGGTCTGCACGTTGTCGTTTCCGCGCCGATTGCCGGCGCGATCAAGCCGGGCGAGATCGCCTGGTCGCATCCTACCAGCGAAGTGTTTCACCTGTATTCCGCCGACCGTGGAAAATCGTTTGAGTGCAATCAGATCAGCGTCACCGATTCCCAATTTCCCAGTTGGCTGCCCACAATTTCCCGGCCGGGTCTGTTCCATCCCGTGGAGAAGCCCGTAATTCTCTATACTCATGGCGCGGCCCAGAACTTGCCTGACGAAGACAACCGGAGCTCGGTGAAAACGGAAGTCTATTGCGTGATGATCGAGGACCTCAAGTGACCGGGTGGCTCTTTACCCGCGAGCGGTTGGCGGAAGACCTGCGGCGGCTCGGCGTGGAGGCGGGGGATACGCTCTTCGTTCAGTCCTCTTTTAAGAGTCTGGGACCGGTCGAGGGCGGCGCCGGCGCGGTGATCGGGGCGCTGGAAGATGCCGTGGGCCCGGAAGGCCATGTGCTGATGCCTTCGTTCAACCTCGTCGAAGGCGATCGCGCGGCCAACTGGAACCCGGCCACAACGCCGGCCACGACCGGCTATCTCACGGAATACTTTCGCGCCATGCCCGGCACGGTGCGTTCGGAGCATTATTCCCATTCCGTGGCGGCCCGTGGCCGGAAGGCCCAGTGGTATGTGGAAGGCCACTTGCTCTCGGAGGGGATGAGTTCGCCATGGGATCGGCCGCCGTGGGGGCGAACCTATGGAGACCATTCGCCCATGGTTCGGGCGCTGAATGATCCTCGGGGCAAGGTGCTGATGCTCGGTGTTGACTACCATCCCTCCACTTATTGCCACATTATCGAGACGATTTGCTGGAATCGCGCTTTGTGCCAGAATCCGCAGGCGGAATTTTATTATCTGAACCGCCTTACGGTCGGCGCTTTCTGGGATGCGCTGGGCCGATTGAAGCGCGGCAGAGTAGGGCAGGCCAATTGCCGTCTTTTCAGCATCAAGGATTTCGTGGATACCTGTTTGGCCGCCGTTGAGGCGGACCCGCCACGCTTCTTCAAGTCGTATCCCGGTCAAGCAATTGAGGCACGACCGGCTGAGTCCAGGCTTTCATGACGTCGCCGGGAATGGTGGGATTGAGGTGCGGCGCGCTGCTTACGATAACCGCGCGCACGTACAATTCATCGCCCCGGAAAGTATAACGCGCTTCCGCTCCGCTTATCTCGGCTAAAACCTCGCCAATCGCTGACGAATATTTTCCGGTAATGCGATCGTGCGCGGCGCTGAGCAAGCCGCGGAGATCGGCGCCGCGGCGCGTGCCAATGAAGCGGGTCACGTATTGGACCCCCGGTTGGCCCGCGATTCGCAGGCGTATGGCTCCATCGGCGCACGCCAGTTCGGCGAGGGTAACGCCCGTTGAGGAGTAAAACTTGCCGCTGCTAATGGCGGTGATCAGACTATCCGGAGTAAGCTGTTCGGCGCGCACCATTATCCAAGCGCGGCAAGGCATGGAGGCGCCATGCTGATGGTTGGGCAGACTGCAGTGCTCATAATAGGCATGGCAGTCATCCGTGGCGATGCCGTACACGAGGGAGCGATCTGATTCGCTCAGCCGTTTGGCGAGCACGATGTCCCACAGCCGTTCGGCGCCGGGATGCGTCTCATCCCCGTAAGACCATGTGCAATTAAGCGCCGTATGAATCTCAAAACAGTGGACGGCCGTGGCCGCGACGATATCTTCGGCCGTTGCGTTCCAACCGTAGTTGGGATGGTTCAGCGAGACGAGGATCGGCCTTTTTTGTTCACGCTCCGTCCGGCGCGCCAGGCCGGCTAAGTGGTTCATAGCCGCGGCGGGCGGCGCATCCACCTGCAGATCGCCCAGGGGCGCGGGGGCGTTAATCACGTTGACCCAATGCCTGGTGTGAGGCGTGCTGAGGGTTACCTCTTCGCCGTTCATGATCAGGAAGCGCTCCGGCTCTTCAAACAAGGCGCGATATTCCTTGAGCGGCTTCAGAAGCAGGCCAGCCTGGCCGGCACACCGGGCGCGTTCGACCCATACCTTGCCGAAACGCTCCTGGTAGGCTTTTAAAAATCCGCTCTCCTCAAGGAGTTTTCCGGTTTTAGTGTCGGTGTCGGTAGAAATCCATTTCTCGCCTTCCTGGAAGCAATTGTGCTCGGTAAAGGCAATAAAATGGTATCCGGCGGTCTTGAAACGCTCCGCGGCCAGCTCCGGGAAGATAAACCCGTCGCTCCATAATGAATGCATGTGCAGATTGCCGCGGAACCAGCGCTTGGCGCTCCCGTGCGTGGCGCTCGGCAAGCCGGTGCCTTGGACTTGTTTGCTCATTTCCGTCTCCGCTTGGCCGTATAAGATTCGGGCCGCTCATGCTACTGACCGCGCTTGCGCGTGTCAAAATGAAAAACCCCTGTCCTTTTAAAATGCCCAAAAAATTTCAAAAAAATGATGAATAAGGGTCATATCTTCACAAATCACAAATAGTTCTTGACGGGAGGATGGATTTGGTTGTAAAGATGCCGGCATGAGCAGGGCTATCAGGATAAATGTGGAGGACGGCATCTATCACGTGGCGTCGCGGGGAGATAACC
>JACPGM010000080.1 GCA_016188985.1 Lentisphaerota bacterium
GGAATAAGATTGCAAACCTGCTTAAACATCGTGTATTTTTTCATCGCTGGAATGATCCCTCCTTTCATCCTTTGCCGTCATTATTTCATGACGGTTGGATCATTCCAGCTTTTTCATTTTCTATGGGATGCTAATGATTTATAAAAACAGCAGGAGGCTGTGCTAACACATTTTGATCTTCAAAAAATCTAACCCCATTAATTCCTGGAAAAATTGCCGAGTTCACATTATTTGACCCTCATAATTGACGAAGAGGGGCTTAACTAAGCACCATTCAGGGCAGACCCCATGAACCATTTTTCACCCTTCCTAACGTCACGACTGAGCGATGGCGGTAGCATGTTCGCGCCAGCCAATGGTTCGGGGTTGTTGCACTTTCTCAACACCTTACCTTCCGGAGGACTAAAAGCCCACACGCGCTTTGCCTTTTTGCCAAGGAACACTGACCGTAAACGCCTGCCCGTCTATCACATCAATCCGGATACGAATGAGCGCCGCGGTGTTCTCCGCAATATTGCCGCGAATGGATGCCACCTCGCCAAGGGCCGGCAGCAATAACCAGGCGAACGATACGTTGCCTTCAACAGCCGCCGTCAAGACCGCTGTTGGGTTGGCTTCCCATTCATTGTATTGCCTGCTGTACCAGCCTTGCAGGTGCGGTTTCTCCTGGCCCTTGACCATCTGCGTATGCCAGTCAAACCCGGCCACCGGGACGATACGCAGATTGCCGGTGCCGGCGTCTGTAGAGACGATGGTTTTACCGTCAATAGCCACCGTGCAACGCGGATGCCAGTGCCACAGCGCTTCGAGATGGCGGGCGCGGTCGGTCTCGATGCGGTCGGCGACCACGATCAGTTTGTTCGCCAGATACACTACCACGCGGATATGAACCGCCTTGCCGTCAAGCGCATCAAAATGATCGCAGGTCCCGCGCGCAAAGATCAGTTCCGGCGTGATCAGATAATCCTCTTCGGAAATCGGCTGTTGCGCCTGCCCGGGCCCCGGCCCCTGGCCTTTGCCGTCTATGATGACTACATTGTGGGCGCGGGAAAGCAAGGCATAGTTTTGACGGAAACGCACGTCTTTCCCGGTATAGGTAAAGCGGCCGCTGTCCACCAGCAGGTCGCGGCCATAGGCTGAAACCGAAAGGTGCAGTTTGTCGCTGTGCTGGTGCGCCACCCCCCACGGGCCGAGATCAAAAAAGGCCCACAGCGCCTTGGCATCCCAGCCGCTGCGCATCACGAGTTGACCGGCCCACGGAAACATGAACGACGGCCCCATCTCTGGTTTCTCGCCTTCGGCGCCGTTGCTTGTCATGTAAGCCCAGTCCGGGCGGGCGTATGTTTCCGCGGCCCCCATCATGAAGTCACGGGTGTAATTGAGATCAGAATCATTGTTGAGCAGACCGTGGCCGTCGGGGCGGATGGTGCAGGCAAGGTAGTTCCACATCTTTTCGAGGCAGGCATTGTATTCCTCAGGCATCGGCATTCCGGCACAGCGGCAGATTTCGGCAAACTGGTTGAAGTTTATCAAAGCACAACGATGATAACCGCTCGTCAGTTCTTTTTGCGCGCCATCAGGATAAATCTGTTGCGCAAGTTCGCGCGAAAGCGTCGTGGATGCATAATCAAGCCACTTGTCCGCCTCTTTATACTCCGGCCAGGCGGCGGCAATCATGCCCAGCCCGGAAAGTTCCATGGTTGCCCAGTTGTATCCGTGCGCATGGAAATTGCGCGGGTGATGCGCATGCTCGGGCAGACTGGTCAGCATAAGCAGCCTCGCTGCGGGAGTGAAGTGTTTGTCTTGCTGAAGCGCATAAAACACGTGCGCCCAAGCTTTAGAACGGAAACTTGTCTCCAACCCGCGCCAGATATCCCCAACGTTCGCGCGCGCGGGATACGGCAGACTGGCGCAAATCCAGTCGCGTAGATGCTCGTCAATCCGCACGGCATATTCACCGTTGCCGGTGTTGCGGTACGCTGTGAGCAGATGCCGCAGATGATGATGCCGGTTGAGCGCGAGGGTCCACTCCCAGTCATCCGATGGTCCCCGGTGCGTCCACTGCAGGCCGCCATCCGGTTTGCGTGGCACACGATCGGTCTGCAGATAAAACGTGAAGGTGTCGTTGAGGATGGCGTCCGCCTGTTCATCCCGCGCAGTTCCGGGTTTTGGCAATTCCGCCCAGCGCAACCATTTGCCTGAGTCGCCTTGGCGGTAATACTCAAGCAACGCCTTGCAAGCCGTCACCTTATCGCCCCGCGCAACCGCCGCCTTCACGGCTCGCAGACCGTCGCGATCAAGATCGAGTTGATCGAACAGCTTGCCGATCCGTTCCGGGTAGGTCGCGCAGACCCATTCAATTGATGTTGGCTGCATCATGTTCTCAGCCCATAGGGGCCTAGAGAGGCTGATGAAAACCGCGCTGAAAGCCTATGCCGGTAGACACGCCTTGCGCAAGAGAAACCTGAGATATTACTTGATCATTCGTAAAAAAAATGCCCCGTCTGTAAAGTTCGGCATTCACCGAGGATAGGCGTTCGCCAGCTTCCAGTCCTCTGCGTCGCGGGAGAGCACTTCATACAGTGCTTGGGTTGGCTTGCTGCCGCCGGAAGAAAGATAAAGAAGCCCTTAAATAGTAAATTCAGCCGATATGGCCATCAATCGAACAGGATCGTGGAGAGGTAGCGCTCGCCGGAATCCGGCAGAATTACCACGATCATTTTATCCCGGAAGGCGGGTTCCTTGGCCAGGCGCGCGGCTACGCCTACCGCGGCGCCGCTGGAAATTCCGGAAAGAACGCCCTCTTCCAGCGTCAGGCGGCGCGCGTATGCGATGGCTTCCTCGTTGCCGATCTGTTCGACCCGATCCACCAGGCTCAGGTCAAACACCTCCGGGATAAATCCGGCGCCGATTCCCTGGATCATGTGCGGGCCGGGCCTGAGCGGTTGTCCGGCCAATTTCTGCGAGATCACCGCGCTGGTAGCCGGCTCGACGGCCACGGTGGTAATCGGTTTGCCCTTGGTTTTCTTGATGAAGCGGGAGACACCCGTAATCGTGCCGCCCGTGCCCACCCCGGCCACGAGCACGTCAATCCGGCCTTCCGTGGCTTCCCAGATTTCCGGCCCGGTAGTGGTTTCATGGATGCGCGGGTTCGCCGGATTTTTGAACTGTTGCGGCATAAAGAACTTTCCGGGATGGGCGGCAATCAGTTCCTCGGCCTTATCAATGGCCCCCTGCATGCCTGAAGGTCCATCGGTCAACACCAGTTCCGCGCCAAAGGCCTTGAGGATTTTCCGCTTTTCAACGCTCATGGTATCCGGCATGGTGATGGTCACCTTATAGCCCCGCGCCGCGCCCACAAAGGCCAGGGCAATCCCGGTGTTGCCGCTGGTCGGCTCAATAATTTCCATCCCTGGCTTTAGCACCCCGCGCTTTTCGGCGTCCCAGACCATCGAGGCGCCAATCCGGCATTTAACCGAATAAGCCGGATTGCGGCCCTCGACTTTGCCCAGCACGAGGGCCTGAGATCCCGCCAGTTTATTCAGGCACACCAGCGGGGTATTGCCAATCGTAAATGAATTATCCTGAGCGTAGTTCATCGTCTGCTTGCTCCTTATTGTTTCTTTCTGATACACACCCGCCAATGGCCGTCAGCGAGTTTCACTATTTCGCCGACCTCCTGACCTTCGTTGCGGAAACTGGCCGGGACATTGCGCACCGGTTCGCCATCATCCAACACAATGCTGAGCGTCGCGCCGGGCGCCATAGTCTCCAGCTTGAGTTTGGCCTTAACAAAATTCAACGGGCAGGCCACGCCCCGGAGATCAAGCTCAACGACGCGCCCAGCCGGCGCGGCGGCGCCGGGCGGCGCTTGCTGCGCAATTCCCGGCGTGGCTTCGGGTGGATGAAAAACCAGGTTCGCGTCAAGACTCGCAAACAGGATTTCGATCCGGGCCAGGAGCGCTTTGATCTGGGCAGCGCGGTCGGAGAGCGCCTCCGACCAGCCTTCGAGGTACCCGCGCGCCCGGGCGAGCAATCCGCGGTACTCGGCGGCAACCAGTCCGGTTTCCACAAAATGGGTTTCAAAGGCGCGCAGGAGCGCATCCGGATCCTGGGTATCAACCCCGCGCGTAATCAACAGGGCGCGCACGGTAGCCAGGCAGGCCTGGAACAAGGTGGCCTGGTCGGGAGTCTTGCCGAATTGAGCGAGCGAGAGCCGGGCCGCCGTGATGTCGTCGCGAATCACCTCGAAGACGCCCGCGCCGCACTCGCCGGCGCCGCGTCCGGCGAGCGAAAAATCTTCTTCCTGGCCCCAGTCGCGATAAAAAAGCGGATCGGTGGCATAGTCCGGCACGGACGCATGGCGGAGGGCCAAAGCCCGGAAATGGTCCAGTCCCCGGCGCTCGCAATATGACAGGAACTCTTCCTGGTCAGATCGCTGGCTCTGGAACTCCAACGCCAGCTCGCCCAGAAATTCAGGGAGCGCGCGGGCGGGAACCGTTCCGACCTCTTCGGACAGGCGCGCGGCGCGCGCATCGCAACGGCCGCCCAGCAGCACGCGATAGGAAGGCACCAGGCGATTTTTGTGGCGCTGGGCCACGCCATAGAATCCTATGGCCGCTATGGCATGTTGACCACAATTGTTGGGACAACCACTGATATGGATTTGCAGCGCCGCCAATACGTTTTCCCGGACGAGCGCCTTCCCTAAAGCATCCGCGCTCGCCAGCGCAGCGGCCCGCGACAGGCACAAGCCCAACCGGCAGGTGGAAGCCCCGGCGCAAGTGACAAAACAGGTCAGCGGGGTTAGCGTGACGACATCGGTCTCAAGCGACCGCAGTGCCTGGGCCAGCGCACCCAGGCGCTCCGGCTGGACATAGCGCAAATACATATCTTGCGAGATGGTTGTGCGCACTTCGCCCTGGGCGCTGAATTGCTTGGCGAGTTGGCCCACGGCGCCAAAGTCGCGCCAAGGCAGAAAGCCAAGCGGCAGGTTGAGCGGCACAGCCACAAATCCATCCTGCTTCTGCCGGATAAAGCGCAAAGAATGGGCGACGGCCACGTGAGGAAAATCGGGTGCGGCAGCGCTGGAGCGGGTGACGGAGGCCGGGACCGCGCAACGCGGAACAACCCCTTCCTGGCGCGCTGCGGCAATCTGCTCGCGGAGTTTGTTGCGCACCTCCTCGGCTCCCATTTTTTCGAACACGAAGCGCAGGCGCGCGCGATGCCGGTTGGCGCGGTCGCCCAACTGGTCAAACAGACGCCGGACGGCTTCCGCTACGAGGACCGTATCGGCGCCCGGCATCCATTCTTCCATTTGATCGGCCAGCCGCGAATTGGCGCCCATGCCGCCGCCGGCATAAACGGCAAAGCCGGCCTGGCCCTCCTTGACTTTGGCGATAAACCCCAGGTCCATTACGCGGGCCAGGGCGCAATCGCGCGCGCAGCCGCTGAACGCGA